>JBICHZ010000340.1:0-20669 GCA_043101355.1 Rhodopirellula sp. JB044 | reverse complement strand
CCGGTCACGATTGTTCAACGCGATCCGGTACGAACGATCATCTCGCCAAACTCCCGCAAGAGGAATCAAGGTGATCGTGTTGCTAGTCTCGTCATAGCTGAACGTGAAGTCGACGCCTTCTTCGAGCACCACATCGTTCTCGAAGACGGTCAGGTTGGCACCCTCGCGGCGAAGGCCTGGGATCTCCGCAACCATCAACGTGCTATCGTCCACGCCGATGCCGGTGAATGGGTTCGATCCGTCTCCGGTATCGACCAGTTGAATCCGGAATTCGCCGAGCACACCAACCCCGCGTTGAATGAACGAGGTCGTTGTATCGCTATCCAACCCGGCGGCGTCGTTGTCACGTGGGTTCAACGCGACAGCAACCGGACCGATGAAGTCCGCGAGTTCGGAACTACCGCGATCCTTGAAGATGGTCTGCCCCGATCCACCCGACGAAGCAAAGTTCGGGTTATCTGCACGCAGCACTCCATTCACGTCTCGGTCCGGAGTCAAAACGTTGCTAATCGGCAAACCAACCGCCGCCTTGACCGACGAGAACGAACTACGTTCATTCAAACTGCTCGTCGCACTGTCGATGATTCGCGATCCATCCGCCGGCAAGAAATTGTTCCCTTCGGCATCCACCAACAAGACATCAGTCGGTTCGATAAAGAAGTTGAAATCGTCCGACTGAACCGTGACGTTCGTCGCACCGACCACTTCATCGGTCGAGATCGACGTGTCCACCACGTCGAACGGAGCGGTCGGGTCGATCGGCCATGTGATATCGAATCGAATCTCACTGTTACGGGTTTCGTCGTGCTGGAACACGTTTCCGTTGACGATCACTTCCTGCGGTTTGATGAAGTCGTTGCCGGCAACCGCGACACGCTTACCAAACCCGAAGAAGTTGGTTTCATCAACCAGGATGCTTTGATGCAGGTTCGATAGCACATTGTTGAGCAACGTCGGTGAAGCACCGCCGGTAACCCAAATGCCGCTCTCGGCGATCAACTGGTCTGCGTTCTCTGCAAACTCCACGCGGTTATTGTTCTCGGAACTCGGACGATAATCGTTCGTGCTCAGTTTCAAGCCCGCGTTCATCGCCTCGGGGCTCAGTTCGATCTCGGCGATATTTTCAAACAGCACATACAACTCGGTCGATGCAAAACCGTCCGTGAGGGTGTTCGCAGGGAAGACGGTACTCGAGTTGTTCTCAACGCGGTCGTGACCGAATCCCAATGGGAAGTCAGTATCGTTGAAGAGCGGATCCGATTGAATCGGGAACAACGTTCGCGTCTGTCCGGCCCGACGACTCGGGTCGGAGAGGTTCACGATACCGAGGTTATCACCGCTCTGGCCACCCAAGGCGGTCGCCCGCCCGCGAGCGATCGGCCCGCTGCGGCCGTCCGGTCCATTGCCATTTTCATAGTTCGGAAGCGCCGGAATATCCGCACCCGAAATCGGGTCTTGCAAACCAGTCACCGCACTGGCGATCGCATCCATGATTTCAGGAACACGGTAGTCGGCGATCAGTGGAACGGCGTAGTTTCCGTTCGCCAAAACAATCACATTGGCTTGGGTCGTGAATTCGAACGTCAACTGGTTGCCGACCGTCGTTGGAACGCCGCCACTGATCGGGAAGTTCGGCCAGTTGCCAGCGAAGTCAGGAATCTGCGTAACCGTGAAGGTTGTCCCCACGAGGTCGCTCGCCACCGTGCCGTCACGACGGCTTTGACCTTCGTTCCCGTCGTCGATACTCATCACGAACTGACGCGGCGTGTAAACCTCAATCCCGATTTCGTACTCGCCGGTTTCTGTACCACCGACGCGACCGGAGAGACTGTTCGGATCGTAGGAGGAGTTCCCTACCGAACTGACCGCGATGTAATACGTCCCGGTCTCCAAGGTCGTGAAATCGACAAACGGGTCACGACCGTTCAATTCATCCGTGACCGAGCCTGCCCGACCGGTTCCGGTAAAGACGGTCGATCGTGGGTCGAGATAATCAGGAGCGGCACCGTTGTCCGCCACCTTCGTTTCGTTGGGTGCACCGAGATTGAGAACCTGTGCCTGACCAAACTCGTCGAAGATCCGCACAATCGTATCCGGTCCGCCCTCAATCGTGTCGATGTCCACAATCAAGCGATCACCAACAATCAGTTCGACCTTGTAAAGGTCCACGTCGTCTTCGTTGGCGACTCCCGCGAGTGCGGCAGGGAACGTTTGGGCAGGGAAGTTCAGACTGAGGAACAACTGATCGGTGGCATCGATCTGCTGCCCACCGTTGAGGTTGACCAACAACTGAGTATCGGTGAAGGAAACATCCACTCCGACGGTCGACGCATCGCTAATATCGACGCTTTCGAGATTGCTGAAGTCGCCTTCGAAGACGTAACCATTAAACGTCCCTTCGGCGACCACACCCGTTCCGGTGTAATTCACCGAAATCGCCGCATTGGTGATATCGATATTGGCGTTCACCGTGGTCGTCGGTGCGCCATCGGTCGCGAAGTTCGCAATATTATTGAACTCATTGCCAACTCCGACTACTGCGGTCCGGGCATCGGTCACGTTCGAATTATCAAACACCGTTCGGAAAGTGATCGTTTGGTCGGTCAACCCTTGAGGGATGTCATACCCGATCGCCGCGTTCTGAATGTACGGTCCGCCATGAGCACGGCCGACGTGTGTCACGGTCGCGTCGCTGAGAACGTCGTTGTTATCGAGTTTCGCGTCATCGGGGAACAACGACTCCGTACCATCCGAACCATACACCGTGTTGTTGATAACACGAGCGAACGGCTGAGCGGCTTCGGCAACCGGTGCGGGACCGACGGTGGCGTCCGTGATGCCGCCGCCACTGCCTTGCGACGTGTAGGCGGTGGTGAAGTAAATATTACTGACACCTTGCAGATAAACCGCCGCGTTCGGGAACGACTCGGCATTGTCTGCAAACTGTTCTGCGTCTCCGTCCCGAATCGACATGGATGGGCCGAGGTACGCGGTCACCAATTCCGCCATATCGTTGGTGACCAAGATGCTACCTTGGATCGCTTGCTGGATCGCCAACATCAACTCAAACGAGGTGTATGGGTAAACCGTTCCCGGTGAGTTGTTGTATCCCGCCGCACTAGATTGGTGCCGGTAATAGATCGGTACGTGCCCGTCAATGTAACCGTTACCGCCGGCTGTTCCGCTTCCGCCTGCGGCGACGGCAGCTCCACCAATATCTTCGAACTCAAAGACCACACGGGTGCCGCCCGCGTCGATCGCCATCGCATATCCGTCGTTCACATCGAGAGTGGCCGAATCAATGATAAACGGTCGTGTTTCCCCTTCGACTTTGATACCAGACAACCGGGCCTGATCGATCGTGTTGTTTCGAATCACAACACCCGACATCAAACCGCCGTCGACAGAGTTGTTGAGCGTCGGCAGGTTGCGAGCAACACCTGCGGCCGGATTGCCAACCGGTGGCAATTGCAGGAACGGATGCTCCGCATCGATATCTTGTGCGATGCCAAACAACTCGTTGAAGTGACCGGGGTCGCTAGGATCGGTACGGAAGTATTCCACGTCGGTGCCACGGTCACCCGCTTCGGAATAGATGCCGATCGCGTGCACATCACTGATCACGTTGTTCTCAATGATGACCTGGCCTTGGGTCCGGGTGACATTCACATCACCGACGCCGTCATGCAGCACAGCCGGCATCAAGATCCGGCGATCGCCATCCTCGGTGATCTCGACATCGAGAACGTCGGTCACAGCAGGACCGTCCGTGTACGATGCCAATTCGGTGAACGAACCGTCAACCACACCGAACAGATTCAACTGGTTGCCTGTCATCGTCTCGTCGTCGAGTCCATCGGCCGAAGCCGCCTCGACATCGAGTCGGTTCGTGGTGTTGATCGCGGTACGGATTCGCATCGCGAGTTCTGCGGGCGTGTCGGCCGCACTGAACGTCAAACGTTGATTGGTGAACTTCGACGAACCGTCGTTGTCAAACTCGAACACCTGGGTCGTCTTGCCGTCGCTCAGTTCGAAAATGTCGCCATCCTGAATTTGCGATCCTGCCGGAACGACCAACGTGACTTCTTGCGCGTGGCGGTCGTTGGTATCGAACGAACGGGTGAGATCTTGCGAGTTCCCCGTCGGAGTTGCAAACGAAGTCGCTCGTCGCATTTCCAATTGGTACTCACCGGTCGGTCCGTCGGATTCACCGGCAAAGGTTGTTGCCCCCGGTGTCGCGTTGAACACCGTTTCACCACGCTCGGCGAAACCGACAATGAAATCGTCAAGGTACAACCCTTCGGCTGCCCCATCGATGACACCATTGCTCTCGTATTCGAATTCAAACTGAATGTTCGTGTGCCCGGCGAAATCGCTCAACGAGATCACTTTTTGACGCCACTGCGAATCATTGATGAAATCGGGATTCGGATCCGCCGTCGGATCGAGCGTTAGATCGGGCTGTGACTGATCGAACGAGATACCAGCCGGATTCTCGGTACTGGTCACCTTCAACGTCAGCGAATCGACCGGATCGCCTAGGCCATCCTCGGGGCTGTCCCAGAAGTAGTTGAAGTAGAACCGCGGCAAGTCTTCCGGTGCGTAGCCAACCAGATCGAAGGTATCGCTGAGCAACTGCCCTCGCGTCTCATCGTTGCGGTCAAAGTGGATGCTTTGGTTGGCACCGTTGCCGACCTCTTGGTCCGATGCCGAGACGTGCAAGACGTACCGTCCCGTTGCGGCCTCGCCGGTTCGTGGGAACGTCAACGTGCCATTAGGTGCGGTAACGATCTGCGTATCCGCTTCCAAGATGCCAATGTAGTACGTTCCTTGATCGAGGACTCCGTCGAAGAACGGGTCATCACTGAGATCAAAGAATGTGTCACCGGCACGGCCCGTCTGGCCTTCGGTGGTAAACGATGTGAAGACACGACCGGGTGGTGACAGCAACACACGCGACGCGTCCAAAATCACCAAATCAACATCGACGCTGCCGAGCGAGTTGTCTCCGAAAATGCTTTCGAACGGGTTTTCGCCTTCGTCAACATCGATAATGACACGAGTATTGTTCTCCGTAACAACCAACTCGAAGAAGTCAGCCGAATCGCCGTTCATCGTTGCTTCGATAGAAACGTGAGGAATCGTCTGCGCGGTGTAGTCGTCGGTTCCGCCGATCTGCGAATTGCTCGAAATCGACCACTCGAGCGAGTTCAAACTCAACGCACCCGCAGGTGAGTCCGCACCTTCGCCGATCATCTGCACACGGCTGTACGGTGACTCCACATTGGTATCGTTGACCGACGGGTCGAGTTCGCCACGGATTTCGCTGTAGAACGTTTGATTGCGGCCAAGATTCGTTCGGTCAAAGTTATCATTTGAACCGTGACCGATGTCGTTCGCACGTTCGTTGGTAACCGTGAAGCCGCCACCGATGATGTCCGCGTCGCTGAACAGTTCGTCTTCACGAGGACCACCAAAGACACTGTCGCCCGAAACGCCGACGTCCACCCGGTCTTCGTAGATTCGTTGGATAGAGTTAATCGGCTCGCGTCGAACCGCCACGTCGCTGAGTTCTTCCGGCAATCTCTCACCCGCGGTAATCGCGACGTAGTAGGCACCTTCAGGCAACGACACGGGGCCGATCAACGGATCGCTGGTCGAGATCGAACCACGATCGAGTCGCTCGGCGAGGTCACCGTTCTCGCCAAACGGGCTCGATTGATCTTCGGCCACGTTGCTGCCCGTGCTCAGCAGCACCAACTGCGGTTCGGCCGGGCCAAACTCTCCGTCAGAATCATAGAAGACACTGATGTTCGTATCAGGGCGTGTCAGCCCCGACGCATAATCGACATCGAAGATCGTCGACATGTAATTCGTGTTGAGCCCTTCGGTGCTGACCAACGCAGCCAAATCGACCTGATAGAAGTCGACATCGAGACTGTCACTGATCGAACCGGCGACACTGATGACCGGTCGTTTCCCTTCGAACAGGTTGCCCACGTTCTGCGGTTGCTGCGATGGCGCCCGCGTGTCATCGCCCAACGCGACGGACTCGAGCACGTCATTGGACGACGCGATACCGAACGGCGAATCCGCACCGGATACCGATTCGTTCTCGCCGGCTTCACCCATCAAAGGCGATTCGCCAGGCAGGCCGCGAACGTGCACGCCATGGTTTGCCCAATGGATATCGGTGTAGCGAACCACGCTGCCGGGATACTCTTGCTCTTCCTGCAAACGAACTTGGATTTGGTAGCTGCCGTAGCTCGTTCCCGCACTCGGATCGCTCGGATTGCTCGACGCACTGCGGACACGGAAGTAATAGGTGCTACGGTTTTCGCTGCCTGTCGAGTCACCAGGAAGAACGACGCGGAATCCCGCATCGCGTGAATTGATGCTGCCGACGTCGAGGTAGTCACCGAACACGTTCGTCTCGGTGTACGCATCCGCTTTCGATTGCAGCGGACCGACTAAACCTTCCATCGACGGATCGATCGCGATCACATCCCCGTCAACCGAGTTGTCGCTACGTGCGAGAAGCACGCCTTCGGAGTTAAGCAGCTCGATGACCGTGTCGAGACCAAAGGTCGTGTCGTCGATGTCGAACCAAACTTCCGATCCGGCACTTCCGTTGAAACTGTACGTGTCCACGTCAGTCGGCTCGGACAGATAACCGCTGACCTCGAAACCGATTCGACGCGTGTCGTCACCGAGGTTCAAATCGCCAGCGAGTTCGCCCAGGAACTGAGCCTGGTTGACACTCCCGTTGCGCCCAGGAGCGACATCGGTGCTGAGTTCTTCCTCGAGGATAAAGTCGACGTTGCGATCATTGCTGTACTGATCCAACAAGACGCTTCGCCAATCGTTCGTCTCTGGACGCGACCCAAAGGAATCGCCGTTGGTGTCAGTGAACTGCGACCCATCGATCGCCAAACCGGCACCCACGGTATCGTCTTTGAAACTGGTCAACACGACCGGGGCCCCTGGCAAACCGACGATATGTACCGTGCCGCCGAGGCGTTGTTCGCTGTCACAGGTCTCGCCCGTTGCGGTGAAGCCGGTCCCGAGTGTGGCGCTGTTTGGTGTGCCCGCACCACTGAGTTTGACCACCAAAGACTCGTTCGCTCGGCTCTCCAGTCGCAAACCGCCCGAGCTTTGAATGTTGCCGACCGTCACGCTCTTATCGAGAACGTGAACAATGTCGGTATCGTCCCAAATCGATTCGACCAACAACTCGCCGCCGCGAATCACCAAACCGCTGATTTGCTTGTCTTCATCGTCGTCAGCCGGCACGACTTCGAATCGGTTCATTCGAACGAGCGGACCGTGGTTGTCGTCAAACTCCGAGAACGTATCAACGCTGCCGGTTTGGCGACCGGTATCTCGCAGCAGATCCGCGACCATCGAATCGACGTCGATGTCAATCGCCGAACCGCGGTTGTCTTTAAACTCGTTGGCAACGATGACGGGTTGACTACCGCGAACAAAAATGACCGATGGGTCCACCGCGAGCAGTCCACCGCGCCCGGGACGTCCCGAACCGTCTTGGCCATCATCATTGAATTCAAACCGAGTGTTCGTTACCCGGCCATCAGCCTGCTGCAGTTCGAGCGGCACAAATCCACGGCTCTCGCCGCCGGATACCAAACTGATACCGCCGGCATAAGAAATGACCGCATGATCCAAACTCACGTAGGCGTTGGCCCCGGCATAGATACCCGACCAATCGCCACGATCGGCTTCCTCGTTTCCGTTAATGGTGTCCGCATCGTTGTTCGTATCGAACGTCCCGCCGGCTCCGTAACGGTCATCGAGCGAACTGGTAAAGACGACCGGTTGAGACGCGGTACCTTCGGAGATCAACTGCGTGCCATGACCGAGTTCGATACGTGCTCCTTGGAGTTTGACCACCATGCCCGGATCGACAACCAACGACGCATCGAGCCGGCCCCGGCGACCGACACGGTCCACGTCTAATTGATTCTCCAGCGAAGTTCCGTTGTCGGTATACGCTGAACTCAAACCGTCGAGCGTTGCTACCAATTGATAACCGCCACTGATGACGTTTCCGGCCGCATCAAAATCGGCACGATACAAACGTCGCGAAACGTAATCGGTTCCCGTCGGGATGCGTGGCAGCCCCGCGAGTTGAACACTCGAATCCTCGAGCGTTTCGCCAGCGGCAGCATCCAAACGCAGCGCCCCGGTGAGTTCAGTAGCCGCCGATTCAAATCCGTTGGCGTCCACGAACGTCATCAGGTACTCAACCGCATCCGTATTGGCCGGCAGAGAACCTCCCGAGAGCACCTGTGCGGATGCCTGAGCGAGGGAAGGACGAATCCCGTCTTCCACCGATCCACCGGGACTGCCGGCGATGACCAAGTTTTCTGCGACGAAGTGAACAATGCTGGTGTCATCGAAACGTGCCGCCGACGTCAGTTGAGTCGGCGCCGAGTTCGGTGTGACGATCGTTCGAATGAACAGCCCATTAAGACTGTTCTCCGACAACAGGTTGTTGTGAATGTCTGGCCCGACTCGGTTGTAGTCCGGCGTGAACTCGCCCGCCTGTTGGAAGGCCGGGGTTCCAAACGTTGTTTCTTCAAAACTGTTCGGCGCCGCGCTCATAGCGGCATCCGCGCTGAGCGTGATTTCGTTGAACGTGATGTTCGGACGCAGGTTGATCATCGAGATCGGGTTCACCACCTGCTGCACCGAATCGACCAAGATGTCGCTACCGCCACCGTAGCGGATCTCGGCGTGATTGACGGTCTGCAGGAAGATGCCCTCATCTTCCAGATCGGCCCGCCCCTGAGCTTGGTCAATGTCACGGCGGAAAACGATACCGCCCCAATCACCGGCACGCGGCGCAGGCGATGTGCCCGCTCCCGCAGCATCCGCATCACGATCGCGAGTACTCGTGAAAATAACACTACCGTCGTCGTATCCGGCACCCGAACTGTTGACCTCTCCAACGAGCGGATCGGCCGCGTTGAAGTCAACCAACCGTGGCGTACCGAGCACCTGCAGTGCACCACCACTGCGGTCGATTTGCGTGCTGCTGCTGCCGACGCTGATCCGCGAAGATCGCAGTTTGAAGATCGCACCCGCGTCGATCATGGTCGTCACCCCGGCGGGGATTTCCATGTCGCGACCGTCTTCGAGAGTCTGGCCGCCGACCTCGCTCAATCCAAACTCGTAGGCAAAGTTATCCGCCTCGGTCACAATGTCTTGGTCCGCACCACCATTGCCGACAATCCGAACAATGTCACCCGGCAACGCCGCATCAAACGCATTGATCACGGCCGGATTGTTGATGTTATTAAACGGCAGTTCGAGGCTACCGTCCGCGTTGGTCGCGGCGAGCTTATCGACGAAGATCATTCGCCCAAACGTTTCCACACCACGGAAACCGTTACTGAAGTCGAGCGAACGCTCACCTTCGAGGGTCAAACTCTCGCCCGTGACAAACGCCTGCACGCCGGTCGCGTCTTGTCGACCGTTGATCGCCGTCGCCAACAGCTCAGCGAGGTTTTCGGAAGGTGAATCATTGCCTGCCGTATCGCTGTACTGAATCAGAACATTACCCGGCCGAGCACTGCCACCGCTGAACGGTTGGAATTCATAGATTCGTACCGAACCGTTCGCTCCGGTGATCGTGACGGTTTGCCCAGGTGTGATTGACGCACCGCTGAGCGTGAACTGCATCGTTCGCAGTTCAGGTCGCGTTTGGAACCAGAAGTTGTTGACGCCACGCGGGACGCCGTCCCCGTCACCATCAATCGGAGTCCCCGGCACGCCGGGACGGGTCGAATCCTGATCGCGAAGCACGTCCACTTCATCGACCTGTGGCTCGAACTTAATCCGCAGTTCGTAGTCGCCCTGCGTCAAACCACCAAACCCGCTGTCCTTGATCATCGGGTCGTAGGTATCGTTCCCGCTCGCGGCAACACCGATGTAATAAACCCCTTCGCCGAGCGAAGCGGTCATGAACGAATCTTCGCTGAAGTAGTCGTCGTTACGACTCAACTGCTCGAGCCCACCGCCCGAAAGAACAATCGGCGACGTTTGCAGATCGAGACCACTGATATCCGTCGTTGCCGAACCCTTCTCGAGCGTCAGATTAAACAGACTGCTCGCAAACGGATCGTTCTCGATCGCGTCGATGACTTCCTGCAACTCAACGCTGTCGACGAACGCACCGCGCCGAGGCAAATCGATCAGGATCGCGTTGTTAACGAACCCGCCCGCACCGTCATCCACGCGGAGCACGCGTACTTCGTCATCACCGGCACCACGATCACTTTCGACGAAATCGATCCGTGCACCGTTGCCGGACGTACCGACCTGCGCCGCGTCCACACGCAACTGCACCGTCGGACCGACCTTCAGATCGGACGTCGCGCTGGCGCGAACTTCTTGGAACAACGTCAACGTTGTATCGAGCGCGCTGGAATCGGACAGCCGTTCGGCAAACGTTTCAACACTCAGTTGGCCGATACGATCGGCATCGTCGAGGTCGACCACAAACCGATACAGGTCAACATCCACACTGTCAGGACGGTGGACATACTGCCCGTGCAACACGTCGACATTCGACGGAAAAACCGGTTCCCAATCTGGCAACGAAAAGTCATCGAGATTGTCAGGCAGATAAACCAAACTGCCCTCGGTCGTTGGCACGTCGGCGGGCAACGTGATCGGATCGATCAGGTCATTGAGGAACCCGCGGAATTCCGGGAACTCTTCATCAAAACGCTGGTAATCGGGCGAATCCGGGTCCGTCGTCGGCGCGGTGATTTCAGGACCGAGAACACCGTCACTCGGCCGGCGCAGCAACGCCTCATCATTGAACGCATTGAGCGCCATCAGCACCTGAGGCGCTTGATCGGGAGCGGCCAGCAAACCCAACAACAGCCCGACACCGGCGGCCGCCTTCCGGGTGAAGTCCTCACCGTAGTCGAATCCGAAGTTTGCTTGGTTGCTGAACACGATCGACGCGTTCGAAGACGCCGCCGTCGAGTTGTCATTGATTGCCGGATCGACTCGCACCGACGCCTGCAACTGTGGCACGGCGGTGAAACGTTGATCATCCGGCAACGATCCGTCCGTCAACACATCGCTGGTTTCGCCCAACGCGAACGTGATCCCCTGATCCGCCGTCTCGGTGAACTGAACACCAATCTTGTTGCTCCACAACTGCAACACTTCGCGAATCCGCAGCTTTTGTGTCGGCGTGATCTGGTTCAGCGAAGACGTCGTACCGTTCTGGAAGTAAACGCCTTGGAAGTTGTAAGGGATCTCGGTAATCCCCGATTGCATGTCGGCGCCGAACGCATCATTGATGTGTTCGATCAGCAATCGATGCCCTGCATCATCGTCTCCACCAGGCAGCTCGATGTTCACCTGCTGCGGCGTGATCGAATCACGAATCACGAGACTCGTCAACGTTTCAGAATCAAACGTTCCGATGTCTAACGATGTGCCGAGCGTATCGCCGAGCCCAACCAACACGACCGGATCACTGCCGACGAGCCGCTCCGGCACCGGCATGCCAGCCGTCGCAGCGTCAGCCTCAATCGAGATCAATGTGCTGACCACCGGATCGTTGGCAATCGCGGTAACCAGCTCGCTGATCAAAGGCACCGTGCCGCCGAAGTTGAACTCAATCACACCATCGGTATCTTGCGTCACCGACAGACCGGCGGATCCGGTGTCGACAAAACGGACTTGTTGCCCGGACGCACCTTCACCTACCTGAATCGAGATGAACTTAAACGACGCGTCGTTGTCCAACGCAACGGTAGCGGTCGGTGCCGTGGCAAGATCCGAAGGCGGAACGATCAGATCCACCTTTGAATCGACCGCCGTTCCGATACGCAGACGGAACGTTCCGCCACCGGCCGGGACACCGGGAAGGTTGTTAATGTCGGTATCGAAGATCAGCCGCGCGGTGTGAGTTTCCTCGCTGTAGATCACCTCGTTCGGCAGATAGAACTCGTCGTCCGTCGTTCGGACCGAATCCTGGGTGAGCAACAATTGATAGAAACGTGGGTTTTCGGCAGACCGCTCGGTCGGATTTCCGGCCGCATCGTCTTCCACGAACAGCGGATCTTCGTTGAAGTAGACAACAATCTCGTCGCGGTTTTGCGTCAACGAACCGTCGGCATTTCGCACCACCGGCTGCGGCACGACCGCCTCGATCAACGCACCGAGATCGAGACGGAAATCGATCGTCTCGACCCGTTCGCCAACGACCGACGGTTGAATCAACTCGCCCTGAATGTTCCGCAGCCCCACGATCGGCTCTGGACTCGCGGTCGGGTCGTCGTACCCGTAGATATTGATCCGGTAGTTGTCGTCGGGCAGTGAATCCGCAAAACGAACCACGACTTCGTTTTCATTTGGATCCCCCAACGTGACGAGGCCGGGAGCGATCCGAACGTCATCCGACGTTCCGAATTCACCATCCCGACCACTGCGGACCAACTGGATTGCATCGAGCGTGTTGGCGTCGATCTGCTGATCCTCGTCGAACCGGAAGGTCAACACGCGAGGAGCCACCTGGCGGACCGAACCGTTGTCAATCAGCTCGCCCTCGTTGGGCTGGATGCCGATCAATTCGGGGCCGGCAAGCAACTGCCTCGCCTCGAGCGATTCGAGCAAATGCCGACGACGCTGTTGACGCGTCGAACGCGATCGTCGGTCCTCTCGAGTGGAGCGGCGGCTGCGCGCGGGGGAATCGGACGACGCTGGACGGGTCGTGGAATTGGGGGAGGACGACGAGTTTCGCTGACGCGAGGTCATAGACCGAACCTTCTAGGCAGAGCGGACGGCACGTCAGTCGCTACAGGCGAAATTACCCGTAAAAACCGCAGTACCTTTGCACTTGATGTGAATCTCGGAGCTTCGTACCGCCTCGGATCGGGTTCACTGTGAGCTACTGTTCAATAGACACACGGTTCAGTCCGACTCAAAGGAAGACGAAGATCAGTCGTGAATGACGAGGCTGAACGCAAACGAACCATCCACTCTGGCCCAGGAAAGGTTTCCTAGCCGTCATAGCAGCCGATGCGATCAGTTCGCCGAGTATAGTTGGGGGCAGCGGTGTCGCAAATTTTTGCTCCACCACCACTTACCGCCACAAATACCGCGGCGAGCAGATGCGCCAGTCGTAACGATGCTGCCGCGTTTGTCCCCTCCAAAGCAGCCACCAAACCCTTGGCCGGTGACCCTTTGGAGCTTGACAAACGCGCCAGCATGCATAACCGGCACAATTCCGCGCCCACTTGGACGCTCGAAAAAACGGAAAGTTCCCTGGCGCGGTACCGATCCACTCCCCGTTGCGGTGATTTTCCCGCGATTTGGCCACCACCCACGCCCCAATCCCCTTCAACGCGGGGCGCGTCGTCAATCCGATCTGCGTGATCAAGAAGGGGCCACAAATCGATGTTTCCCCCCGCGGTGAAGCCATCGATCGATCACCGGTCGGCCCGCCCCCAACGATCATTTGCCCCCGGGTGAGGCTGCTGAAATGACACCTCTTCGGAGCAAAGTCACGGCCCTTTTACCGAGCTCAGGGCCAACACCCGGGGTGACAGCAACACCGAACAATCCAAAGGCCCCGCACACCCCAAAGGCACGGCCGTTTGCTAACACCAATCCGCTGATGCGGTCTCGCACGGTCTCTCCCGCCATCTCTTCGGGCCAAAGGCCCAGACGTTTATCGAGCCCAGGGCAACAGCAACACAAAATAACCCAAAGGGCCAAAGGCCCGGCCGTTTGCATCACCCCCCAAACTCTCCCCGGCAAACCGCACCCAACACCAATCCGCAGACGGATCCCCGGACAAGCTCTTTGCCAACCCGCCCGCTTATTTGGACACGTCGAAGCCCGATGCTTGCAACTGCTCGCCGATCGCACTTGAAAACGCATCACCCAAGGTGACCGAACCCGGTGACATCGGCATCTCCTTCATCCGCTGAGCCACAAATTCGGCTCGCTCTTTGCTGACTTCGGCGAGCTTCGCTTTGATTCTCGCCCGTTCCCTCGACATTTCCTCAATACGGTCGACTCGCTCTTTCGCAGACAATCCTTGCAACTCGGCGGGCAATTCCTCTTCGCCGAGCCGCTCGAGAATACGCGGGTCTTCTTCATAGGTATCCACCAGGTCGCGGCCCACGTTGCGATACAACACACTCGACTTAATCGCCGCACGGCTGCTCAATCCACGCCCCGCGTTTGAGTCCTGCACCCTCTGATTGTTGGCATACTTCAGTCGATCCACTTTGGACCCGTACCACAAATAGGTTTTGTTCAACTTCGCATTCAGCTCGATGATGATTTTGTCGTGCGGCGACTTCAAACGCACCACCTTCTTATCCTGGTTAATATTCAAGAACGTCCCTTCGGCGAGGTTGGCACCTTCTTGCCATTTTCCTCGAACCCCTTGGTTGTAGTCACCACAGTGGATCGTATTGACCACCACGCCATCTCCGATCGCTCGCTGGCACGCCTCGCGAAAGTCGACCGGGCCTTGATTGAAGGGCTCATTCCCGGCGATGAAGATCGCTTTGTACGCGTTCGGCTCCTGACTCCAATCGAGCCGTTTGATCGCCTCGGTGATTACCGATCCGCAGTATTCATCACCACCGCTGGTGCTGAGAGCAAACAACGCCTCGGAAACCTTGTCGAGGTCATCCGTCAGCGGCACGACCTGACGCAGATAGTCTTCCGACGCGGGCAACCTCGAATTGCCGTACTCAAAGATCGACACCCGCAACAAAGGCGTCTTCCCGCTCTTCTTCGCCTCCGCAAACTCTTGCACGATGTTCCAAAGCTGACTTCGTGCTTGGTTAATCAGCCCGTCCATCGAATTGGACGTATCGAGCAGAATCGACACATCAACCGCAGGACGCTGGCCGGTGAAAGGCGGCTTTGCATCCTTGGACGGCTCCACCGCGTCGCGGTCCGTTTTCGTCTCGATCGTGATTTTGACCTCGTCGGCGAACAACGCCCTCTCCGTTCCCCAAATCCCCACAACGGACAGACAGAGACAGCCCCATACAAAGAGACAAACGAACAACCACGCCACGCGACCGAAAGGGACTCGGTAGGTCTGCAGGATTTTCATGACCGAACTTTGCAAGAGAGAAGAGAGTTCACACGGCAAAACAGCACCGGCGTGACACCTCCCTCATTCTAGCGCTCGTCCCCTACCGGTGTACCGTTTTTTTGCGTGCGGTTCAGCTACCCGCTATTTCGCCAGAACTCGTTCCGCATTCAGGGTGGACTCATACTCTCGCACCAACGTTTCATAGTCCTTGCGAATCTTCGCGGGCAAATCGATCCCCGACTGCGAGTCGCGAATGACGGCAATCGCATTTTGAATCGAACTCGGATCCGATTCGTTCTCAACGAGCAGCAACCTTGCCGGCGTGCCCGCGTTTCGCGGCGTCGACAAAACCGCAAACGCACCACCGCTCAACCGGAGTTTCCTGAGCACACCGGAAACCTCCGCGGGATCAACCACCGACACCAACGAACTCGGGTACTGACGCAGCGTTTGGGCAACATCACGCTCGGACGACAAAGCAATCAAACGCATTCGTCCGGAGGACGCCGTATTCAACGCGGGCAGCATCCGCCCCCACTGTGCCATCCACGCGGGACGATCGGACGGATCCTCCGGTGAGAGCGAAACGATCAGGAACCGCGACTCCAACAACACACCCGGCTCGCCGACACCCTTCGCATTCAACAACTCGTCGACGCGAAATTCCTTGCCGAGCAAAGGTGAAGGAGGCGGTGGCGGAACCGGAACAAAACGGCCGACCCATTTCTCACGAAAGCCAGGCCGATTCTCGAATTGAACGCTTGCTTCTTCATTACCAAACCCCTGCACCGGAGCGAGAAACGTCGCCGCCCTGAGTTCGAGAAACAATTCCCATCCATCTCGCTGTTCGCTAATCGACGGTGGCACGGGCAACTCCACCCGCCGGATTAAGTTGGTAACTGGATGGATCCAAAAAACAAACCGTTCGCGATCCGACGTCACCGCGATTCGCTGCAGCTCCACACCGTCAATCTCTCCGGTATCGAGCCACTCAAATCGCGAGTCGTCGGTAAACAGCTTTTTCATCGGCCGATCGGCGAGCAACCATTCCAACTGCGGTGGCGGCCCCGCGAGCCCAGCCGAAACACGTGAACGCAACACTTCATCGCGGAGCACGTTTTCTAAACGAAGCCGATCCTCCGGTGACGATTCCCACCGCTGCATTAAAACCTGAGCGTCGAAGTGCGATGTCTCCGGTTCGTTAAACCAAGCGATCAACTCCAGACGCTCACGCGAACGACCAGCGTTTTCGCTCGCCGATACCCGTATCCGTGCCGTGTAAGCATCGACGGCGAGTTGCCGCGGATCCAATCGCACACGCAGCGGTGCGGTTTCCTGTTCATTCGCAAACGAGCCGGATGCCGGCGTCCGTGGCGAGCGAATCACCACCTCGCCATCATCCTCATAAAAGGTGCTGGCCTGGTATGCCCCAAACACCTCTCGCAACCGGGTCTGCGCGTCGACGTCATGCGCCGCCTGCCTGGACACGGCCACCGGTTCGGAAGGCCGTTCCGACGTCCCACAACCGTTGATCCAAACCGCGACGAAGGCGATTCCCCACAACAGATCGCACCGACCGCGTTTCTCAATCGACCGATCGCGTCGCGGCCAAACCGAGGCCATACGAAAGCACCATGGAGCCAGCCGCCAATTCAATTCCACGAGTCGTTTTCATCCCTGCTAGTAAGAAACCGCGACATTCTCACTGGCTTGCATAGCAAACACGTCCCAGCCGCCGCACGACCACATTTTCGACACGATAGCGTCCGACACACCAATGTCGCCCCCACAAGTGAAAAGCCGTTGCAGTCTATCCCATCTGCATATTCACGCTGATCACGTCGCTCGACCGCTGCTAGTTGCAAACACGCCGTCAGCATAGAGAAACCTGCGGGCAATGAACTGCTTTCACATCATCCACCCATCCCAAATCGCTCCGCAAACCACGCACCCCGAACCGGTTTAAAACTATCGTCTGCTCAAAAACTTCCGCACGCCTGGACACATACCGTCCAACCCTCCCCCCCGCCGGCGATTTAGCTGCTAAACTCGCTTTCGTGCGAATTTTGAAGCGCACGAGAAGTTGGGGGCACATGCACGAGCCGTAGCGGCGGCGCGACAGCTCGGAAGAGAGGGGTTTTCAAAGATGAGCATCGGAACGCAGCGGAAGCGTCATCCACGATTGCTACAACTGATCCGGGTCGGCGGGGGCGGCGAAACCATCGAAACGCTCGCTGCATCGCTCGGCGTCAGCGAGAAGACAGTCCGTCGAGACATCACGGGTTTGCGCAAACTCGGCATCCCGATCCAGGAACACGTCTGTCAAAACGGCCGCAAGACATACGGCATGTCGGACGACGCGATCGGGCAGGTCCGGTTCACGTACGACGAAGCCTACTCGTTGCTGCTCTGCCGACCCGGGTTCAACGGTCCCGGCACCAACGACTTCGCCGGCACCCTGATCGGCGACGCCTCGCAGTCCGCGTTCGAAAAGATCCGCCGCGCCCTTGGCGAAACCCACGAAGGCTCGTTCCAACGGATCCGTCCCCGGCTGCATCGTTCGTCCGGGCACGGCGACTACCGCGACCAAGCCGACGTGATTGACGCGATCACGCTCGGGATCGAAGAAAGCAACGCGACATCGATCGCCTACCGATCCGCCCGCTCGACCGAGCCCGTCACCTACGACATCCATCCCTACGGACTCGCCGAACACAACGGCGCGCTGTACGTGGTCGGTCACTCGTGCCATCACAACGAGATCCGAACCTGGAAAATCGACCGCATGGAATCCGCTGAGGTCACCAAACTCCCCTTCGACCGCCCCACCAACTTCAGCCTTTCAAAACACTTCGAAGGCGCATTCGCCGTGATCGCCGGCAACGATCCCGTAACCGTCCGCATCCGCTTTCGAGGCAGCGCGGCTCGATACGCAGCCGAGCGCAAGATCAATGACACACAAACGGAGACGCCCGGTCCCGGAGGCAGTCTCGACGTCAGCGTCACACTCACCAACACGATCGAAATCAAAAGCTACATCCTCAGCTTCGGCTCCTCCGCCGAAGTCATCGCCCCCGAATCACTCCGCACCGAAGTCGCCCAAGAGCTGCAGCAAGCCCTCACCCGCTACGCCAGCGACCAAGCGTCCCCAAGCGATAACGAGGTGAGTGCAAAACCATGAACGCCCCCCGAAAAGTCACCCGCTATTGCCCCGAGTGCAAAGCAAAGGTCACAGCCGAAGAACACAAATTTGCCAAGCCACAGATTTGTCCGAAGTGTAAAACACGTGTGCTGTTCGTCGACTATCTCAATGTCAGGCCAGAGCTCACACCCGAATTGGTTGAGTTTGTCGATTCCGGCAATCCGCTGATGCAACCCAAGGTGCAACTGATTGCATTGATTGCTGCTGCGGCACTCGCAGTTGGGTTCATTGGCGCGGCGTTCTCTGGAATCACCATCGCTCTTTTTATCGCCGCAGCGATAACGTTCGCCCTTGGGATTGTGGGTGTCGCGTATTGGTTGGACCACGGCACCAAAGCAAACCAACTACATCAATCCTATCGGTCGCTGTTGGTAACGGCTGAGCAATTGCATCGTCAGCAGACCACGCTCGTACAACAGTGCCATGGATTTCAGACAAATTTTGGCCAACTGGTCGATGCGGAAAAGGCTGCGATCCAAAAACAACACGCCAAACTCTTAGCCGACGCGGCAGCAGATCGAGAAATGGCTGCGGACGAATGGTCGGCAGTCCAAGATCGAGTGGCAGAAGCAATGGACGAAGCCAAGGCCGAGATCGCCTCGTACGAAGCTGCCGCTGCTGCAATCGCAACTAAGTACCTCACCGAAGTTCGCAAAAGCATCAAGTCCAAACTCAATTCCAACAACTACCACAAGCAGCTCGAGACGTACGAGAAAGCAGTTGAGTTCTGTGGGAAGAAAGGATACCCAGTCAATCCTGAGGTTTATGAATCCGTCAAAGCCGAGTTGAAAGAGGATTACGCAGAAGCGGTTCGCAAAGAAGTCCAACGGGCCGAGCAAGCTCGGATTCGGGAACAGATCAAAGAAGAACAAAAGGCGGAACGCGAACTCGAACGCGAAATGAAACGGATCGCTGCGGAACGCAAAGCGATCGAAAAAGCGTTGGCGGAGGCCCTCGCTCAAACCCAAGACGAGCATTCGGCCGAGGTGGAAGAACTGCGACGTCGACTTCAGGAAGCTGAGTCGAAAGGACAACGAGCCATGTCCATGGCGCAGCAAACCAAGTCAGGCCATGTGTACGTGATCAGCAACATTGGCAGCTTCGGCGATCAAGTCTTCAAAATCGGGATGTCGAGACGCCTCGAACCGATGGACCGCATCAAAGAACTCGGCGACGCCTCAGTTCCGTTCCCATTCGACGTTCACATGATGCTGGAAAGCTCCAACGCCCCGGCCTTAGAAAATGCTCTCCATCGCGCATTCCATGATCGCCGCGTGAACGGAGTGAACCTCCGGAAAGAATTCTTTCGGGTCTCCATTCAAGAGATCATCGACGTCGTCGAAAGCCTGCAAGACGACGAGCAACACACCATCCCCTTCACCGCAAGCCCCTACACCATCGACCCCGAAGCCGACCAATACCACGCCACGTTGGCGATGACTGAGGAAGACCGACAAATGATCGATTCGACGTATGAGTCAGAAAGTCATGCAGCCAATGCGTAGGGAGAATCAAAGATGTGACGCATTTCCAACCCCATACATTCTTTTGGTCCACTCTTTCTTGGGAGTTCTTGAATGAACAGACATGTCCCACACTTTCCGAAACCAAGCGACAAGCGGCAGGGTGGCCTTCATGCCGGTATTCGCTATCAATATCTCAAGACGATCCTTGCCTGGATTAGCCTAGAAGATCGTGATGGTTACGTTGTTTCAGAATGGATAGACGACGTTTTCGCAGCGGATCGCGGCACCGCAGTAATTTTTGACACCAAATATATCAATAGCGCAAAATCGCTGACCTTGCGATCGCCGACGGTCCTGGATTGCCTTAGCAACGCGTTTGTGCATCTCGTCGAGAAGGAGCCAAGTTCGGAAGTTCGCTACGCAATTACCACAAACTTGCCTGCTGGCAACGAAAGTCCGTCTTTAGCAGGGCTTGGAATGAGCGGCTTGCTGGGGTGGACCGCCGCGAGATCCGGCGACCGTTCAAAACAAGATGCAATCATTCGCTTTCTGGTAGACGACTCAGCCGTTGCTCCCAAAGTTAAGACCTACCTCCGGGCAAATTCTCCGCAACAAGTCTGGGCGGACTTTCTTGGAAAAGTCTGGTTCGACCTTGAATCCGGCAACTTGTTGCAAACGTACCAAGCTGTCGATGCAATTCTGAAAGAACGATGCGAGCGATTTAGCCTGCCGAGCGTCGGCGTCTCAAGCTTTATTAAGCACTTGGAGTCGATTGTTTTTGACGCCGCAACTCGCAGCACACCCACGGCGACCAAGCCGCGCACCCAAACCCATCCGGATTTTGAGGCGGAATTGGACAAGCACTTCATGGAAAAGATACTTTAGTACA
>JBICHZ010000339.1:0-17015 GCA_043101355.1 Rhodopirellula sp. JB044 | reverse complement strand
ACGTGATTGGAAAACCGTCACTGTTGAAATCCCGATCGGCAGGGGAGCCAATACGATCCGGTTGGTCCCACTAGGAGCCAGCGGACTGTGTATTGACGAGATTCTCGTGCGATGACAGGTTCCTCGCGTGGTGACGGGCTTCTCATGCGATGACGGGCCACGTCCGTCCGCGTCGGATTGATCCGACCGAGTGCCGCCACGGTTATTTTTGGCGGGCAACTTTTCCCCGTAAGACTTTTCCCCGCCGTGACTTTAACGCGCCGTGATTTTTCCCCGCTGGGGCCATTTCACGCGTGGTGTTTGGGGCAGGCGAGACCTGCGCTGAGATGGCTGCTGCCGGCGCAAGAAAAGAGCCGGCCACAGCCACAAGTTCTAAGGGGCAAGATAGAACTACAGCAACCGTGACCGGCAAGACCCAATGTTCGAATCAACACGGCGTTCGAATCAACGCGGCGTTAAGGCGGTGTTTGAGGATTTTCGTTTGTGAGTTTTCCGCCCTCTTTAGGTGGAATCGATCCATCACAACGCTTCGTTTGTCTCGATAGTTTGGCAGGTTGTCGTTGCAAACGATCCTGCGATTAACGAATTCTTAATGAAATGTCCGCCTGACTGCTTTCCCCGCTTCCTTGCAAGGTTTCCGAAGAGATCGCTGGGGCGTCGCCAGTACTCCCCCCCCTGGATTTTCCCGGAAGATACCACCACGTTGGGGAGCGTGCAAGTTGAGGCGGGCGTCTGTTGAGCACTTTTTCAGAATCTGTGATGTGTGTCACCTTGAGCGTAACACCGCCATGAACCGGTCGCGTTGCGGTCACTTTGTGCGCGATTTCTAACGCCAAATCCAAAAATAAACGTTCTGATAGGCGGTGTTGGACGGAGCCGGTGGTGTCGCCAGCCAGTGCCGCGGCTAGCCAGCGATCGCTTCCTCGGAACCGCTCTGCCATCGCCCCGCCATCAATTCCGCAATCGGTTTGGTGACCTCGATGCGATCGAGCAGGATTCGCATCGCGGCGGTGATCGGTGTTGCCAGGAACATCCCAACGACTCCCCACATCATTCCCCAAAACATCAATGCGACCAAAACGGTGACGGGATGCAGGTCGGACGAATTGCCCATCAATTTGGGCTCGATCAAATTGCCGCTGATCAATTGAATTAGCCCGGTTACCGCGATCACCGAAATCATCCATCCGACCCCAGCGTCGGGATCGAGAAGGATCAACGGTACCGGCAAAACGCTCGCGACGATCGGCCCGATGTTGGGAACAAAATTCAGCAGGAATGCCAACACGCCAAACGTGAACGCCATCGGGACACCGAACAGATACAGCGTCGCTCCAAACGCGGCTCCTGTGAAGACGGAGATCACTGTTTTGAGTGAAAGATAGGTTCGCACCTGTTTGTCGATCTCTCGAGCGACCGAACCGGTGTCTCCAATGGTCGACGTGCCGATCAACAAAAAGAACACGTAGATCAGCACGACGGCGCTGGTCGAGATCAATCCGATCAACGCTTGGGACAGCATCGTGATGCCGTCGCGAACAAAGATGTCGATAAACTCGCTCGCGTCCTCAGCGGTCGTGTTCGCCGCGGCCCGTTGTGGTTGCGGCACGAGCGATGTCGGCAAAATCGAGGACGCGGTATCCTCGAGGTGGTTGACGATTTCCTGCACCCGCGTTCGGTACGCGGTCGCGTTGCGAGAGAGATCCACCATCGAAATCCAGATGGCAAACCCAAAAACGATCATCGCGACGAGCCCGGTGATGATCGTGATCCCCGCGGCGACCAATCGGTTTACGCCGAGCCGGTGTTCGAGTCCGTTTAGCAGAGGCGTCACGCCGCTGACGACGAACAGGGCTACGACCAGCGGAACGAGCACCGGTCGTAACCAAAAGATGGAGAATGTCACCAAGACGACGGCGATCACCATCAGGCAGACCGTCTGAATTTTCAAACGGTCGTATTGGTCAGGGAAATCCATGCTGGCAAACTCATCAGTTGATCGACGGAAACGTCCTTCCGCCTCGCCGCCGGTTGCTCCCGCAGGCGAGGTTGCGAACAGGTTAAACGTCGATGCTCACCCCGACAATCGTCTTGGATTCATTTCGCGGGGACTGCACGCGATGAAATCCGAGGCCGGGGAGCCGTTTTGCCGCACGTCACCGATTTGATCGGCAGCGGTGGGCTATTTTGCCGCCTGACGAACCGCCTCGACGACTTCGGCGGGCTCTGCGCGTTTCTTGTAGTCTGCGTCTAGAAACGCATAAGTGATCGTGCCCGAGGTGTTGATCACATAAGTCGCCGAGAGGGGAAGTTCCATTTTTTCACTTCCGTTGTAAACGTTCAGTTTCAAGCGATCACGATAGACCGGGACGATCGTTTCGGGCAGTTCGAACAAGAGCCCATACTTTTTCGCCAGGCCACTCTCGTGATCGTGCAACGCGACCATCGTGAGGTCGTTTGATTCCGCCGTTTCTTTGGCTTTCTCGGGCAACTCCGGTGTGAGGACAACCAAACGGGCTCCGGCGCCTTCGATCTCATCCACTTTTTTCTGCATCGCGCGGAGTTGCAGGTTGCAGTAGGGGCACCAACCGCCGCGGTACCACATCAATACGACGGGGCCTTCGCTCCATAGTTCGCTCAGGCGAACGCTGGTGCCGTCCCAAGCCTTCAGTTCAGCGTCGATCGCCTGATCTCCTACCTGCTTGGCGTTCTTCTCGATGCCTGTCGCCCGGACGGTCTCGACCGCGTCTTGAAACGTTTTGAGTGTTTCCGCCGGATAGCGTTGAGCGGCATCGGCGGCCATTTTCTCCAGCTTCGGTGCTAGGGAATCGTCGGTTTGCTGAGCGTTTACTGTGGATGTGGTTGCCATGAAAAGTGCCAAGAGTGAGAGTGAAATTGCCTTGCGCATGTTGCTTTCGTGTGCGTGTTGGAAAAGGAAAAGTGTCTGATTTAGAAATTTCAGGTAAGGATCTGTCGAGACGCCGCGTCACATAATCAGTCAAGAATCGAAACTCTCAACCTAATCCTTAACGGAGCTCAAAATGTCTGCTGTCAACGTGAACGACCAAACGTTCCAAACCGAGGTGCTCGAGTCATCTAAGCCTGTTCTTGTCGATTTTTGGGCACCATGGTGCGGCCCATGTCGCATGATGGGACCGGTCGTCGATGAATTGGCCGACGAATTGCAATCCGGCGCGGTCGTCGTCAAAGTCAATGTCGATGAAGCGACGGAGACCGCCACGCGATACGGTGTGCAGTCCATTCCGACCTTCGCCGTTATTAAGGACGGCGAACTCGTGCAACAATTCAGCGGCGTGCTTCCGAAAGAGACGCTGCGAAACGCACTGGTTGCGTAACCCATTATCAGGCGTTGAACTCGGCATTAGGGGATTCGTGGGTGCCGTTTTCGGGCACCACCGGTCCCCCGAAGCCGGGCGTGCTTTCGGCGGAATACGGGCTCGGCGGAACATTCTCAGATTGCAGATGGATCTGACTTTCCTGTTATCCGCAACCCGCGAAATACCACCCAAATATGCGAGCCGACAAAATGTGTCCACCACGTCCCTCCGTGATGCAAATAACGTGCTCGCTATTGCTGAGCGTCACGGCGATCTTCTGCACGGCGGCGATACCGGCAGGTGTTTTTGCCCAGGAAAGCGGCCAAGTTCAAACCGGCTCAGTATCGGACACATCACAAAGCAGTCGCCAACAACCATCCGCGGTTGCGGTTGTCGAGTTGTTCACGTCGCAAGGGTGCAGCAGTTGCCCACCGGCGGACCGTGTTCTGCAAGCGATTCACGAAAACGCGTCGACGAATGAGTTGCCGGTTCACGTGCTGTCGTTTCACGTCGACTATTGGAACCACCTCGGATGGGAAGATCCCTACAGTAGTCCCATCTGCACGCTGCGGCAGAAACGCTACGCGGTCTCGATGGGGAGCAAACGCATCTTCACACCCCAAATGATCGTCAACGGAACCGTTTCGTTTGTGGGATCTGATTCCGCGAGAGCGAACGATTAGGTTCAGCGTGCTCTTGCGAACGCCGCGTCGGTGTCGGTCGATATCAAAGAGTTGCCTCGAGAGGCAGAACGCACGGTGTCAATTCAGTTCAATGTGATCGGAAAATTGGACGGTTGTCTTCTTCAAGTCGCCGCGGTCGACTCGCCGCAGGCAAACTCCGTCTCGCGAGGCGAAAACGCGGGAGCGGACTTGTCGCACGTTGGCGTCGTGCGGGCGTTCGAGTCGATCCGTTTGCGAAACTCGACCGGTGAGCTGGAATTGAACTTGCCTGATCGTGTTGACGTGGCAGATGTCGACGTCATCGCCTACGTTCAAAACCCAAAAACGTTGGCCATCATCGGAGCCACCAAGCTGCGGCGATGATGACAACGATGCCCGATCACTCGTTCTCGTGCGGCAGTGCTTTCAATCCTTCTATCAGAACATCGAACTCGTCTTTGCAGCACGGGCACTGTTCGAGGTGACGCTGGATGGCCTGGAATGCTTCGGGGATCTCTCGGCCTGCGAGTTCCAATTCCGCGAACTCAGCGAGGTGCGAGAAACACCCTTCGCAGTCCGTTGCATCGTTCTCGGTCGATGCGATCAACCCGAGCAAATTCGAAATCTGTTTTTTCGAGATCGACATGTCTGTCCCTTTAGGCAAAGATCGCATTGAAGTCTTCGGCAATCACACCGGCTCGTTCGAGTCCCGTTTTCAATCGCACGCGGGCGTCGTGAATGAGTTTATATACCGCGTTCCGGTTGCTGCCCGTTCGGCGGGCTATCTCTTCTACGGGCAAACCCCCGAGCAAGGCTTGGATCGCCTCGCGTTGTTTCGCGGACAATTCCGTTTGGATCAACTCCTGCAACGTCGATAACACCTTCACGCGATCGATTTGCGTTTCGCCTGGTGTCGAAGGATCGATTGTGATGTCGAGTGAGAGATTGTCGTCGGACGTGATCGAATCGAGCGAGACGTCTTGGTAGCGTTTGCGACGCATCTCGCTGATCGCCACTCGCGTGGCAATGGTCATCGCCCAGGTGGTGAAGCGGCTCCGTCCGGCGAAGGTGTCGAGCGAATCGAGGATTTTCAACAACGCGTCTTGGACGACGTCTTCGGGCTGCACCAAGTTGTCGTATCGATTCGCCATCGACCGACTCAGGCCGCGGACGAGCAACTGCGTCAACTCCGCGATGGCGTCGTCACGTTCGGGACCGGAACCCGAGAGTCGCCGGACCCAATCGTCGGTATATGCATTTTCGGTCGTCACGTCGTTGCCTCCAAAGTGCGTTCAAAACACTATGGCACATGACACCGCCTATGCGAAGACGCCGGGGACGAGAAACGAAAACGATCGAATAATCTGAAAATGAAATTTGCGAGGTAAGAGCTTCGAAACTGAGCGCATCACAGAGGTGTGGCAAACGTCGCCACGATTCAAATCAGTCCCTGTCTCAATCGTTTAGGAGCCCATCATGCCTCGTTTACAACCCATCAATCCTGCGACCGCCCAAGGTGAAACCGCTGCCGTTCTCAATGGCGTTGCCAAGAAACTCGGCAAAGTTCCCAACATCATCGCGACCATGGCGAATTCACCCGCGGTAGCGAACGCTTACCTGTCGTTCAGCGGCGCGTTGGCGGGCGGTAGTTTGCCGGCTAACGTGCGCGAGCGGATTGCACTGACGACCGGTCAAGCCAATCAATGTGACTATTGCGTGGCTGCCCATACGGTGCTCGGCAAAGGTGCCGGACTGTCCGATGAAGACGTCGCCGACGCCCGCAATGGGACCGCGAAGACGGAAAAAGAAGCGGCTGCTGTGGTTTTCGCTCGCAAGGTGGTGGAGACCCAAGGCAACGTTTCCGACGCCGACGTCACGGCGGTTCGAGAGGCGGGCTACACCGATGGAGAAATCGCAGAGATTGTCGCCGGCGTTGCTTTGAATTTGTTCACGAACTACTTCAATCATGTCGCGGGGACGGAGATCGATTTCCCGGCTGCCCCTGAACTGGCGAGCGTCTGATCCGCAAATCAACTGGCGAGCGGAGGTTTGAGTTCTCCGCTCGTGATTGCATCGCCCGTTACCCGTCGTTCCGATCCGACTCGGGGAAATCCGAGCCGGATCTTCAGAAACCTGATAAGTCAATGTCTCTCACTCGATCACAACTGGCGAGCTTCGTGTCACTGATCCGGTCAACAAAGCCGGACCGTTTGGGCTGCCAAAGTTGCTCGGAAGATCTCGCCCGTTTCGTTGAACGGGAGGGAGATTTCACGAACGCCGATGTCTCCGATGTGCAGCGGCACCTTGAACAGTGTGCGTGCTGTCGTGAGGAGTTCGATTTCCTTCGAGACGCGGTCCGAGAACTTGCTGGCAGATTACAATGAGTGTGAACGCATCACTCTTCTTTCTCTTTGGGTGGCCCCTTTCTGGCTTCGACAGACATGTCTTTCATTGCCTGGGCTTCCATTTGGGCACCCTCTTCCATCGCTTGTTTTGCTTTCTCCTGCATTTCCATGTAGGCCTGGATGTCCTGTGGGTCGGCGTCTTTGACCAGGTTCGCCGGTTCCGCGTCACCGCATCCTGCGAATGAGATTCCAACAGCGATGAACGTCCCTAAAATTGCTTTGCGCATTTTCAATTTCCTTTGCCTGATCAACCGAATTTGCGAGTCGGACATGCCTTGCTCGCGGTGCGGCGGGCACTCGTCGCGCAAACCCGGTTGTGTCAGTTTGAACTTGGTGTACTTGTATCTTTGGCGAGAAGACGCGCCGAGGTTGCGGTGGACACAACTCGCGGCGGCTTCTCGTTATTGTCAGAAACGACGAAAGGTCGCCGTTAGATTTCCTCTTCGATCACTTCCTTCGCGGCGCGGGTTCCCAAGGCTCCCCACAACCCGAACGGGCTGCGATCGCCTGGGATGTTGTTCTTCCACGCTTTACCCCACCAGTTCACGCATCGGTTGCTTGAGTTCCCGGCTTCGATCGAGTCGGTAACGAATTTCACCGCACCGTCTGACATCAGCACGTGGCATCCGCCTTGGTGACGGCTGGACATCGTCGCGTTCATTTGATCGTAGGGATTGTTCGATGTGCAGATCTCTCGGTTGGGCGGCAGGATTGTCATGCACTGTGAGAACATGGGGCGTTGCGACGCCCACCGGTAACCACGTCCTGCACTGGGGTCGTTGTATCCGGGGCTATCCCAAAACTGAGGGCGTTCAGCGGACACGAATTGCTCGCAGTGGTTTTGTGGCGAATCGGTGAGGTTGTGCCAAGACTTATCGGGAGCGACGGTGCGTTTGTCGTTGTCGCCGAGGTCCGTCGCGATCTCGCCCATCGCGATCGTGTTGGCGAGTCCGTCGAGGATGTCGCGAAACCGCATGTTCTTTTGCGCCACGAAGACACCTCGGAACTGGGCACGGTTGACTTCGGCCATGCTGGGGCTTCCGGAACCGGTTTCCGGCAGTCCGTTTTGTTCGCGAGATCCTTGGGCTGAGCCGCCGTCGGAGTCGCCGGTGCACGCGGCATAGTTCGTCCGTCCGAGCGAAGGCAAACCGGTTCCCGGGTCGCTCGGGCAGCGAAGGGTTGGGATTTGGGTAACCCACGGTGAGTAAAGGATTTCACCTGGATCCGGCCCCATTGGCAGGAAAGGACCGCCGTTGAGTCCCGGCAACGAAGACGGGTCCGGAGGCGAATTCCCCAACGCGTCTTCGTTGAGCGGATTGGAGATTTGCTCCCAGATCGCTTGCTGTTCGATATACGGCATCAAACCGACGAGCATGCTGAGGTTGCGGTTGTTCGATTGGTCGCGAGCATCCCACCACTTCGCGACTCCCGGATCAAAAGTCCCTGTGCCGTGTGTCGGGAGCTGGCCAAAGGCACTGTGGTAGTTGTGGATTCCCAGCCCCAGTTGTTTGAAATTGTTACTGCAGCTCATCCGGCGAGCCGCCTCACGTGCCGCTTGGACGGCAGGCAGCAACAGCCCGACGAGAACCCCGATAATGGCGATGACGACTAGCAACTCCACCAGCGTGAAGCCCGACTTTCGTCTGGTAACGAAAGGACTCATAGAAATCTCCTTGGAATGTTTAAGAGCACCTGTCCCCCTTTAAAACGGTCTCGGGGGCGTCTACTTATCAATTCACTGTGTAGACTGATCTACAAAAATTTCTTTCAAAAAAATCAACTTCTTTTGCCTATCAAAGGACCGGAGGTAGTGAACCAACAGCGAGAGTGGATGGCGGGCTGATCGCCTGCGGGCAAATTCCAATCGGTTGACTTTGGGGGTACCGGCGCGAGGCATCGCACCATGTCAAGTTTTTTTAGATTTCTCGCGGAAATCAGCGTGCAGCGGGAAAGGTTCATCTGGAGGAGTGAATGTCATCAGGCAACAGCATTCAGGAAGAGGAGCGGAATCAGAATTTCGTCCGTCTGGTATCACAGAACGATACGGCGATTCGTCTGTACGTCCGGTCACTGATGGTGACCAACGACGGCGTTGATGACGTGTATCAGGAAACGATGTTGGAGTGTTGGCGGAAGTTCTCAACGTTCCGCGAGGATCCCGAAAAGAAAGACGTCAACCAATTCCTTCGATGGGCGTGCGCGATCGCTCGCTACAAGGTACTGCGACGCAAACGCGATTACTCTCGAGATAAGTTGGTGTTTCATGTCGAGGTGATTGAACGCCTCGCCGCGGGCGCCAGTGACCAAGCCGAGCAGTGGCGTGAAAAATCTGCCGCGGTCGAGAAGTGCCTTTCGGAAATGGAAGACGCGTCGCGGAATTTGCTTTTGAGCGTTCATCGCCCGGGCGAATCGGTGGCCGAGATTGCGAGAAGAACAGGCAAAAAAGCCAGACAGCTTTATTACAAAATCGACGGGCTGCGAACCATTTTGTTGCAGTGTGTTCAACGTCGAATGCTAGAGGACTGCACGTCATGAAAGACGATCTCCGACGTTTGATCTATCGCACCGTCGACGGAACCGTCACCGCAGAAGAGTTTGACCGCCTTCAGGACGCGATCCTAAAAGACGACGAAGTGCGCGATGAATACCTCGATGTGGTTGCCGTGACTCAAACGCTTCGCCATGTCTCGGCGGTCGAGAGTGCGACACGATCGCTCGCGGATTCCGACGAAGTCCGTTCGCCCGGTATCAACACGCAAACAGCGTCCGAGAAGCAGCGAGCAAGGCAGGCACGGCCAACTCCTCAAACACAGACCGTTTCGCAGCAGAAGTCTCCCGCGATGACAAAATGGCGGCTGGCGGCCTTGATGGCGACGGCTGCGAGTATGATCTTGGCCGTTGCGATCCGGTACTCGATTCAACAGCACAACGCAGGCACGCTGCTCGATCAACGTGTGACTCTTCGGGATGACATGCAATCGCAGGTTCGCGAAGCATCGGTCAATTATGTCGCGCGAATCACGAACATTTCGCCCGAGGTAGTCTGGGGGCCCGACTCCAGCGATAGCGAGTTCTTGCTGCGCAAAGTCGAAGGGGACAGCATTGATGTTCGCAAGGGACTCGTCGAGCTCGAGTATTATTCGGCGGCCAAGATCATCCTTCACGGCCCGTGCAAGTTCGTCACCAGCGGGGCAAACTCAGGGCGACTCGAGGAGGGGCGTATCACCGGGCGTGTGGCGGGAGAGCATTTTCACCTGACCACTCCCACCGCAACGGTTGTCGACCTCGATACCGAGCTCGCCGTTTCGCTCAATCATATCGCTGAGACGGACGTCCATGTTTTTAATGGCACGGTCGAAGTCAGTCCCGACGCGAGTGGTGAATCATCGCAGCCGACGGTGTCTCTGACCGAAGGGATGTCCGCCCGGGTCAGCGATCACGGCACGATCGAGCCGACAGTGATGAGTTCCACCGAATTGTTTGTCCGTGAGTTTCCGAACTCGCTGCGTAGTGACCCTGCGGAGCTGAGCCTTGTCGATGTCGTCTGTGCGACGTCCTTGTTTGACAACAATTTGTCCACCGCAATCGGGCCCGACACGGGCGCCCCCGACCGACGCCCGTGGCAGACACCGACGGGGCCGGGGCACCGATTCGCCAGCGGCCTGCAGGAAACCCGATGGCATCCCTTTATCGACAGCGTGTTTATCCCATGGCTCAACGGAATCGAAACCGAAATCGATTCGTCCGGTACACTCGTCAACCTTCCTCAATGCACAGGCAGAACCTGGGGGCCGATTTGGGCACGCCGGAAAATCAATGACGTGCAACTGAACTACCGCGTGAAAGATTTCTGGGGAACGCTGACGCTCGGCGTGGTCATGGAACGGCTAAGTCAGTGCGACAGTGGCATGATCGGCTTGCATGCGAACGTGGGCTTGACGATCGATCTTGACGCGATCCGCCAGCTCGACCGACGGCCGACACGTTTCGTCGGCGTTGTCGCTAACCTGGACAACTCAGCGATCAAGGAAGCCGACGCCCCCGAGTGGCTCGAAGCGAATCGTTTCAGCGCGGATTTTCGAATCTTCGTCGACGGCGAACTTCGCGACAGTCGGCTCGATTTCACACGAGCCGACGGGGAACTCGAGATGATTGTTGATCTCGACCCGGAAGATCGTTTTTTGACTTTCGTGTCGACCGACGCCGACTCGTTTGATGGGTTCGATCACGTCGTGTTAATCGATCCGGTTCTCGAAACGGCAGCTCGCTGACCGAATCGAATCCCGGTTGATTGTTGCGACCGACGATTCATCGCGAGGCATTTTTTAAACAGAGGTAGGCGATTTCGCTCGACTTCGGTGGCCTAATTCTGGCGACTTCAGTTTCGGCAATATGGCACGTCGAGCTTCAAGATGGTCTCGCCAATTGTCCGCCTTCACCCGCCCGTTCGCGTCTTCTTGCTTGGGCACTCTCGCCGTGGCAGTCCGCCTGTTCACTCTCGCAGCGCGACGCGATGGAGACGACGCCCGCCGAAAATAAAAAAGTTGGTAAAACGCGGGATAGACGGAATCTATGCATAGAAAGGGGATTTTTGCGGTGAACACAGAGTCCGAACTCGTTCGAAACCAACGTTTCATTGGGATGCTCGCGCGTACCGAGCATATCGTGAGACGCTTTGCGCGAGGCCTCCTGCCGGGGGGTGAGGGGTTGGACGACGTGATGCAAGAGACCGCGTTGGAGGCGTGGAACCAATTCGAAAAGTTCGAGGAAAACAAAGCCCGCGGTTCGCACGATGATTTCGCGTGCTGGGTTTGCGTGATCGCTCGTTACAAGGTGATGAGCTATCAACGGGACCGGTCTCGCGACCGAATGGTATTCCGCGGCGAGCTATTGGCGGAACTCGCGGATCTCGCAATGGACGATATTCACAATCGCGAAGCGGAATTATGTGCCGTCGAGAACTGCCTCGAAAAGATGGGAGAGCACTCGCGGCGTTTGCTGTTGAGCGTTCATCGATGCGAAGATTCGGTGGCAAAGATCGCCGCCGAGACCCAGCGGAAACCACGCAGACTTTATTACCAGATGAACAGCCTCCGTACCGCTCTACTCGATTGCGTCAAAACCCAGTTGTCGCAAGACCTGGTCGATGGATAAGGGACAAGAATGAATCAAGATATACGCGACCTGATCTATCAGACGATCGACAAGACGATCTCGGCGGAAGATTTCGATCGACTGCAAGATGCGATGCTCGAAGACGTCGGCATCCAAAAAGAATATCTTCGCACGGTCAGTGTTCTTGGGTCGCTCGCCGAAACGCATGTCCCTGATGAGCAGGCAGGTGACGTTCACGCGGTTGCCGGTCTGGACGACCTCGAGCCATCACGAAGTGGAGTTGATTCCAGGCAGTCACCGCATGGCAAAGAACCGACCAGCGTGCGGGCGCATCGAAACGAACGGGCGTCACGGTTGCATGCGATCCGGCGCACGTTCACCAAAGCTGCCTTGGTGGTCGCCGCCACGCTGTTGGTCACGTTGACATTGCAGTCTTACACCCGTGGTCCCGAGCAAACGGCCGTGATCTTGCCGGCACAGTCGGTCGCGAGCCAGCAACAGACGCCGTTTCGCCGCGGGCTCGCTAGAATTATTCAACGCATTGACTGTGTCATCGATACCGAGAAGTGGGGACTGCGCACGCCGGAGGAATTCCATGCAGGTGAATCGATCGCGATTTCAAAAGGTCTGCTCTCCGTTGAGTTCAACAACGGTGTCGTCGTGACATTGGAGGGGCCTGCGGATCTCGAAATCCAAACCGGTGAGAGTTGTTACCTGCACTTTGGCAGGCTGCTTGCGATGACTCCCGTGTCTGATTCGGATCTCGATCGCACGCGTTTCGAAATTGTGACTCCCTCGGCTCAGGTCGTCGCGCCGGGGAAGCATTTCGGCGTCGATGTGGACTCCAGCGGCAACACCGAAGTGCACTGTTTTGAAGGGCAAACTGAATTGATTCCGACGCGGTTGATCGCTTATCTCAAGCAAAACTCAGCCTCGACGCCGAGCAAATCAGAACGCCTTACGCTCGAAGAAAACTCGGCTGTGCGGCTTCTCTGCCGAGGTTCGGCGCGTCACGCCAAGATGAAGGAAAGTATCCCCGTGGCACCACGCCGTTTTGTGGGAATTCCAAGGGGTAGCGTGAGGACTCTCTCCCCGCAATCGATCACCAACCTGCCTTCGACGGAGGATCTTTCCCTGTGGTTTGAAGCCAGTCAGGGCGTGCAACGAGACGAACGTTCGCGGGTCGTTTCGTGGGACAATTTGGCGGACGGCATCAGCGCAGATCGTGTGTCTGCCCGAGCGTCGCGGACCGCCGCGTGGCAGGTCGCTCCTGAGAGCCGTCCACTATGGCGGGAGAACAGTTTTCCGTTGCTTTCGAAACCGACAGGTTGGCCAACTCTGCAGTTTGACGGAAGGAAACGCAAGGAATGTTTGGTGACATCGCCGATCGAGTTCAGTGATGACCTAACTGCCTTCGTGGTTTGTAGTTTGGAGCGGGATAAAATCGGCGCGATGCTCTCGTTGCAAGGCCAAACGAAAATTCGATTGTCGCAATCGGGAATCGAGCCCAAAGTGAACGTGTCTGCGATGACAACCAGGAGCAGCGAGCAGTCGACATTCCAGCGGCATACTGTGAAGGGCGAGTCTCAATTGGACCGAGTTCTTGTGCTGGCCGGTTTGAAATACAGTTTCGCACAGAACACCTATGAACTCTATGTTGACGGCAGGATTCAAGGCAGCGGTATTCCACTGCAGGGTGCACCTCAGAAGCGTTCTCACGTGATCGGTGCCAATGGTTCTCAAACAAAATCTTTCTTGGCGGGCAACATCGCCGAAATCGTAGTCTATGATCGGATGCTCGATGACGAGGAATTCGACTCAGCGACCGAAGCTTTGCTGACGAAATATCATCTCTCTCTCCGGTGATTCTTCCCGTTGGTTTTGCCGATGGGCGACCGGTATGGTCGTCTCTCGTGGTGATGCCAATCGACTGACTCCAAAAACGTTTTTGACATGCGGGCCACCGCATCCGTCGATTCCTGCTTCCCTCCCCACCTCTCTCATGAACCGATTTGCTTTTCTCGCCCTCGGGCTCGTTCTCTCGACCTGTGCTCATGCTGCCCGGCGACCCAACATCCTTTGGATATTCTCTGAAGATCTGTCGCCGTTCATGGGATGCTACGACGACCCGATCAACCGGGGGCACACGCCGTCGATCGATTCGTTGGCCGGTGAAGGGGTTCTGTTCAAACGTGTATTTGTTCCCGCTCCTGTTTGCTCGGCCTGTCGATCCGCAATCATCACCGGCGTGATGCAGACGACCACTGGAACCCACCAACACCGATCCGGCCGGTTCACCAACGGCGAAGTTGTTCCGGAGCGACTTCAAATTCATCTGCCCGCCGAGATGAAAACGATTCCTGAACTGATGCGGGAGTCGGGTTACTTTACGTTCAATAGCGGGAAGGATGATTACAACTTTCACTATGACCGACGAAAGCTGTACTCGGTTGGAAACGCTCCCGATTACCGCGCGGGCATGAATGGTTGGCAGGGCAATCATGCCCATCACAACATGTCGATCACCGAAGACACCTGGAACGCTCGACCTGACAAGAAGCAACCGTGGTTCGGGCAGATCGAAATCAAGGGTGGCAAAGCGAATGCGAAACACGTTCGGCCTGGCGAAAAACTTGGTAAGGATGATGTGCCTCTGCCGCCGTATTTTCCTGACACGCCCGGCCTTCAGGCGTCCTGGACGATGCACTACAACGCCGCCCGTGGTGCCGACGCGAGGGTTGAAGAGATCCTTACGCAACTGAAGTCTGACGGGGAACTCGAAAACACGATCGTTTTCTTTTTCTCAGATCACGGCAGTAACCATTCGCTCCGCCACAAACAGTTTTGTTACGAGGGTGGCGTTCATGTGCCACTGATTATCAAAGGCAGTCACCCCGGTCTCGCAGCAGGGGCCGTGCGTGAAGAACTCGTTTCCGGGCTCGATATATCGGCTACCACGCTAGCCATGGCGGGCGTTGATCTTCCTGACTATCTCGACGGCAGAGACCTGTTTGCGTCTGACTATCAACCCCGGCAACATGTGATCTCGGCGCGAGACCGTTGCGACTACACGATCGATCGCATTCGTACGGTTCGCACCGACCGATTTCGATACATCCGAAACTACTATCCCGAGCGGCCCATGTTGCAACCGCAGTACCGCGACAACAAAGTCGAGGTGAAGGATCTCAAACGGTTGCGTGACGCGGGCAAACTGACCGACTACCAACGCGAGCATTGGTTTGGTGTGCGAACGGAAGAAGAATTGTACGACATCGCGAACGACCCACATCAAATCCACAATCTCGCGGATGATCCGAAGTTCCATGATGAGTTGCTGAAACATCGTACGATCCTCGAGGACTGGATTCGGGAAACCGATGACCAGGGGCAGTACCCTGAATCCGTGGATCAACTGCGGGCGACGTACGATCTTTGGAAGGACAGGGCTATCTTCCGAGATGCCGACGTGAACCCGGAGTACGATCAGTTCCGCAGCGCGAAGTCACAATGAGTTTTGGTGACGAGATTCACTAGCAAATGACCATCCTCGTCGCTTCGCCCCTCCGTGAGCGAATCATCATGATCCGAGACATCTTGTTCGCGACGCTGATCAGTTTCGTCATCCAAACCGCCGACGCTTCAACGAGCACGGCGGAGTCGATGAGCAGCCCCGATGGTCAGGTTGTCGCCACCCTTTTTGCCAACGAAGAGGGAGACCTACGCTATCAGGTCGAATGGAAAGGACGCGTGGTCATCGAGCCGTCGGCTTTGGGGATTTCAGTAGATGGCCAGTTGCTCGGCAGCAACGTCGAAATCGGCGAGCCTGCTGTTTCGGCAACGGATGAAACCTACGCGACGCGTGGCGTTCATTCGATCGCTCGAAATCATTACAAACGTTGGGTGTTCCCAATCACTCATCAACCCAGTGGCAGAGAATACACACTCGAAGCGCGGGTTTACGACGATGGGGTCGCGATTCGGTATGTCGTCCCCGGCAAGGGGCGGCAGCACGTCGATGGAGAAAGTTCGAGTTGGAAGGTAATCCCCGACAGCAAGGCCTGGTATTTTGAAAGGCTGACCAAAGGTTGGAAATTGAAGTCGTACGCGGGAGAGTGGCTCGCAACCGATATCGACAACCTCGCCAACGCATCGCCGGTCGGTCCCGTCCAGGGAACGCCCGTCGTCCTCGAACTTCCGTTCAACCTTGGGTTTGCGGCTATCACCAAAGCGGCAACTTACAGCTACAGCGGAATGCGGTTGAAGGCCATTGGTCAGCGCACCTTGGTCGCGGATTTTACTGAGGGAAATTCCGGTTTCGACGTTGAGGGAACGATTGTTACGCCGTGGCGAGTCACCATGCTCGCCGATGATTTGGATGAACTCGTCGGCAGCGACCTGATTAAAAATTTGAATCCCCGTCCTGACGAAGAACTCTTCGCGGACACCAGCTACATACGCCCGGGAAGAACCGTTTGGAGTTGGGAAACGTTAGGGCTCGGAACGCCCGAGACTCAGCGAGAGTTTATTGATCTAGCTGCCGAGATGGGGTTTGAATACACGACCATCGACGATGGATGGAAGGACTGGAACCGTCCCTGGGAAACCGTTGTTGAGCTCGTCGAGCACGCGGCGTCGAAGGACGTCGGGGTGTGGTTGTGGGTGCATTCCCAGGACATCCGTTCGCCGGAGAATGGCTACCAACAGATGCGAGATTACTTTCGCCGTGTCTCACAAACAGGTGCGGTCGGTTTGAAAATCGACTTCATGAACGGTGAGTCCAAGGAGTTGGTTGATTTCGAAATCGCTGTCCTGCGAAATGCGGCGAAAGCAAAGCTGATGATTAATTTCCACGGGTGCCACGCGTCGACAGGGGAAGAGCGAACCTATCCCAACGAAATGACGCGTGAAGGGATTCGCGGGATCGAAGTGAACAAGATGCGTGAAGGACCGATTCCCGCGTTCCATAACGCGGCATTGCCGTTCACGCGGTTCATCGTTGGGCATGCTGACTACACACCGGCGTTGTTTTCCAATCCGGGCCCAACGACGTGGGCGCATCAAGTTGCGACGCTTGTCTTATTCACGAGTGGTTTGCAGACATACGCCGAACATCCCGGCACCATGATGAATGCGAGGAACCTCCAGGAGGCATCACACATTCTTCAGAACATTCCATCGGTGTGGGATGAAACGATTGTTCTCGAAGGCAGCAAGATCGGATCGCTCGCCGGCATGGCGAGGCGCAAAGGCGAACAGTGGTTTGTCGGTGTTGTGAATGGCGAGCAGAAAGCACGAGACTTTGAAACCTCGCTGACTTTTTTGGGCAATGGCGAGTGCTCTGTCGAAATCATCCGTGACGACATCGACGGGGATCCGATCGACTTGGTGGGCATGAACGCCAAAGCCAAACTGCATGGGTTTAACGCAACCACGGGGTTGGTCGTCGAAAAGCATCTGCTTCGTCGTTCCGAAACGCTCAACGCGCGTCTAGC
>JBICHZ010000338.1:0-13397 GCA_043101355.1 Rhodopirellula sp. JB044 | reverse complement strand
CGACGCATCACCACGTGCAGGATCACTTTCATCACGGAGACGCCCGAGATGGTCATAATCCTCCAGCCCAAACCCGAGTGCGTCCATCACACGATGACAGGATGCACACCCCGGATCCGCACGGTGCAGTTCGAGTTGTTCACGAAGCGTGGCGTCGGCGGACGCGTTTTTTGTTTCTTCCAAACTGGGCACGCCCGGCGGTGCTTCCGGCGGGGGCGTTCCGAGAATGTTTTCGAGGATCCATTTCCCGCGTTGCACGGGCGAATTCCGTGTCGGGTAACTCGTCAACAGCAACACACCAGCGTGTCCGAGAATCCCACGTCGCGGTTGCCCCTGCAGGCTGACTCGCATCGGCTCCTGTTCCGGCGCTCCGGAAGGAACATCGAGACCGTACCATTTGGCCAACGGGCGAGAGACAAACGTCGTGTCGCTGGTCAACAATTCGGCGATCGGGCGGTTCTCTCGCAAAAGGTACAAAAACAACTGTTCGGTTTCTGCCGACAACATCGCCGGCGTGATCGGGAGCGTCTCGCCCGATTGCTTATCGCCGGATGAACGCACCTTTGCGAACTCGTTGAGATCGCGTTCGCTCAGATTACCGAGCGCGAACCACTGGCGTGCAAACTGGGTTCCGAGAGATGCCGACTTGGGATCGGCGAGCATTCGCCGCACATGCCTCATTCGCTTTTTCGGATCAACGAGTTCGTTCCGTTTAGCTGCGACGAGTAATGGTTCATCCGGCAAACTGCTCCACAAGAAGAACGACAACCGACTGGCGAGCTGCGTTGACGAGAGCGGGATGTCTTCGCCGGAGTTGGCCTTCTGACGAAGCGCATCTGTTTCGGGGACTTCCACCCGGAACAAAAAACGCGGCGATACCAACACAGCCGAAATCGCCACACGGATCGCGTCATAGTAGGAGTCGCCACGGTCGGTCAATTTTTTGACGACGTCGACATACGGCGTGATGTCCTCATCGTTGACCTCACCCCGAAACGCGCGTCGCATCAACGGACGCAGACAATTCCGCGCCGCCTTCTCGACTTCGACATACCGACCACCACGCCGCGATGGAATTCGGCCGAGTAACGCTTTCTGCCCCGGCGGCAGATCACTGCGTGTGTGTGCACTCGGACCTTTGACCACGATGCTGCGGTAACGGGTTGAAAGCTCCTGTTCGTTGATGTTGCGATCGGTCTGCAACGACTCTGGATCGGGCGAGCGACTTTGCGTGATTGCTTCCTCGGTCAGATTCGCAACCGTGTGATTGACCGCGACGTCTATTTTCCATTCGTCACGATTCGTCAGATTCTCCAACTCGGAGGAGGCGACGTCGGTGGCCTGAAAGAACAAACGATGTTTCCCAGGATCGAGCGTGATTCGAGTCGCGTCGTAGTCATCACTGCCGCGTCCCTCGCGATACTCCAACTCAATGATTGCACGCAGGATGCCTTCTTCGGAGTGCATCGTGGTGACCGTCTTGCCACGAGACTCGACTCGCGACGACCCGCGGACTTCGATGGTGTACTCGCCACGGACGGGAACGTCGACGTCGAACCATACGATCCCATCGGGCGCCACATATCGTTGGCCAAACGCTCCCGTTCGGGTGTCGCCGATGACATAGAGGTTTTCGCTGGCGTGTGTTTTGTCGATCTGAACGAGAGTGTCCGGATCAACGACGACCTGCGAGGTGATCTCGTCCGCCGCCGACAAGTATTTATCCATCAACATCGGCGACAAAGACAACACGTCGGCGTTGTTGTCAAAACCACCTCCCACTTCATCGGAGGGAAAGGTGTCGGCGGGACGAAGGTCAGCGCCAAAGAGATCACGGATCGCGTTGTTGTACTCGGCCCGGTTGAGCCGGCGTGCCGTTGTTCGCCCAGGCCGAGGACGCAGATCGCAGGTCGCGTGGTATACGACCGCGTCGAGCAGGTCCGCGAGCCTGCGACGCTCCTCGGATTCAGGCAGTTCCGCATCCTCGGGCGGCATCGCGGCAAACCGGATCATGCTGATCACATCCACAGCCAACTCGCTGTGGCTTTGGATACCGGCCAGAGTGCTGAATGAACTCAGGTCAACTTCCGCCTCGGCATAATCGGAACTGTGACAATCCAGGCAATAGGTTTCCAAAAGCGGCCAACCGTGCTCGAGCCACTCTTGCGAAGCGATCTGAGTCGGCGATTGTTCCGACACATCCGCCGCGTCGGCTTTCACACACGGGCCGACCGAGAACAAAACGCAGACCGCAACGAGGGTGCAGCCCCACCGTCGCCGAGGCAATTTTTCGGCGTGCGCGTGTCGGGGCGGATACTCGGTGGCCGGCATAAGCAGTTCACCCGAGAAGGCGTGTTGGTAGGGAGGTGGGAGGGGCCGACGAGGAAGTCAGCGGGGGAGCATCGGAGGGAGGCTTCCGCTGCGACAAACAAAATCGTTCACGTTTGCCGAACGTTTGCGATCCTACATGCCATCCGGTTCAGAAGGCGTTGCTAATTGCAGAGTGCTAATTGCAGAATCGCCAATTGGCAGAACCGGATGGTGTGATCGGATCGAGATGCCACGAAACCGAGTAGCATCTCTTTTCAAAGCTTATCGAAAGTCTCTACGTCGATGTCACGACGACATCGACGCACGTCATCAGTCCGCCGAAACGAATCAGTCTGCGGAAACCGCATCGGCGGGGACGAGGATTTCACCCAAGTCATTATCGCCGGCTTTCAAGTCGACTTCGAACCGTTGGCGACGCCAATCGGTTTCTTTACCGCCGACTTTGACTTCATCGAGTTTACCACCTTCGAAACGAACCGCGAAAGTGATTTCTTTACCCGCGGGCAGTCCTTCGATCACAATGTTGCCGTCTGCGTCGCTAACGTCCGCGAACGGATGTTCGAGAACAACGACGTAGGCTCGCATCCACGGGTGGATGTTGCAATCGACTGGAATCGGCGCTGGCTCTTCTTCTTCGAGAGCGATCTCTTTCTCTTGTCCCGATGGGATCATCAGGTTCTGCGCGGTGTTCCGGATGAAGTTCAGGTTAGCGTTGTGGCCGACCGGATCGGGGTTGGTGATCTTCAACTTATCGCCGGTTTGTGCGACGACAACGTGTGGCTCAAATCGGCACTCGTCGTTGGCGAGCACGTGAGTCTTGGTGCCGGGCCCGGTTTTTGGAAGGTCATCACCACTCGATCGAGTGTAAACGTGAACGATCACGTTTTGGATGCCTTTGTTTGTCGGATTGATGATCAGCTTTTCATTCGGAATCACGTGCTTGCCGCAGAACTCGCGATCTTTGTTCGGATCGATGTTGTCGACCGAAGGAGGTGTTCCGTCATAGACAAAACGCATTTTGAGAGTCGCATCTTGAGCGGTAGCCACGGCAGCTCCGCCGAGCAACGCTGACACGCAACACACGGTTGCGAGAACGCGACTCGATCGAACGAGAGGATTTTGAAACGCCAAGGGAAATTCTCCAGTTGTTGTGAGGCATTTGCCCCGTTGCCCAGCCTGTCGCTTTTCAGAAAACAGGATTGCTAACGAGGTGCAAACGGTTTCGAGATAGGTCGGTCTGAGTTTCTTTCGTCGTCGACGGATTGGCAAAAAGTTGCCAGCCGAACAATCGGCAACGAAGAATGGCTGGAACAGCCACCCTTATCGTACGCAGTTTACCAGGGGCAAATGCAACCTGGGTAAAAGGCTAGCGGGGAGACATGTTACCGAGGGAACGGGATTCCGGGAAAACAGGGCTTTTCGGGCAGCACGACTTGCTCGGCAGAGCGTCGTGGACTCGCTCCAAAATCGGCCCGGTGAGGTGGGAAAGGGGGGCAGGCGGGAATATGGCACACCAGGGCGAGCCAACTCTGGTCATTGTAGACGTTCGTAATAGAATGTCCAATCCGATTCTATTGACACTCGACTCGCAGGATGTCACCCATGCCACTGTACGAATATCAATGTGATCATTGTCGTGAAACCAAGGAAATTCTGGTTCGGAACCCGGACGAACTGGTATCCTGCCCCGATTGCGGCAACGACCAAATCGAACGCCAAATGAGCGTTCCCTCCGCTCCCGCGATGGCAAATTCGCTGCCTGTTAGCGGTGGCAGAGCCGCGGAAGCATGCGACCAGCCACGCTGTTGCGGCGGTGGATGCCAATTTTAGACCACGAAAAGCTGGCCTACCCGGAAGAGACGGCTTAACCGGCAAAGTTTACCAGATTTGCTCAACCGTTCTGATCCTCACGCCCGATACTCGTATTGGGCGTTAATTTTGCGCGGACGCTCTTGGCTTGCCCGATCGAGGCAGGCCGCACTGCAATGGAATGGACCAGGTTGAATGAACTCTGCGATGAACCATCAATCCGATCAAAAACCCGTTTGGCGTGTACGGGGCCCCGGCGTCTGGCGAGCCCTCTCGCGACCGGCGTTTCAATCTCAACCCGAGTTGCGATGCGCCGTGATTCTCGGAATCACGTTGTGCGTTGCCATTTCGGTCCCCGACGTTGCCTCGGCCCAGGTCCGCACCAAGGCGCCCGATCGGGGCACCTATAATCCGAGCGGCGGCCCGTCGACTCCTCCTCCAGCACCGACGACGTCGCGGCACCGCGCTTCGGCCGTGCCTGCGGTGACGGAGGAAACCTACGAAACAACCAACGATCTCGCGGGCGAAAACCAACTGGTCGAACCGGTCGTCCTGCAACCACTGCCCTCGCTCGCTCGTCGCGCCGGCGCACGGGTACATCCGGCATTCGGCGGCAACCAATCCGACGCGGCTGAAACAAGAATCGCGACCAGCCCCAAGCTGCGAGAGGTCCGCGACCCTCGAGCGATTCGATTGAGCCAGGTCGGCTCGGAAGACTCGGTCTCGCAGTCCACCGGACGCGTCGGCGGACCACTCGTCCAAGCGGCGTCGTTCGAAAGGGCATCGGGCAACAACGTGTCGACTCAAACGCTGCATTCACCACAATCCCGTCGGGTGATCGGCCGACAACTCAATCCAAACGCAACCCGCCCTCGTGTCACCACGCGACAACGAGAGACCCTTATCCACCAACCGTTGACTGATGCCGTCCATGCCCAAGTAGTCGGATCGGGTACCAGCAGTTGGACCGGAGAACAGTGGGACGACAGCTACGTCGTCGCATGCGACGGATGTGGAGGCGTCGGTTGCGATAGCTGCGACGGGTTGCACGGCGGCTGCGACGGTTATTGCGACGACGGCTGCGACAGTTGCGGGCACTACGGCGGTCACAGCAACGCATCGTTGTGCTTTGATCCGTGCAGATGGTTCGGCTCGGTTGAATTGTTGCTGTTGTTCCGTGACGGTGACTTGATCCCGTCGTTAATCACCACCAGCCCCGCGGGAACGACCGGTGACGTCGCCGGCGAACTGCCCGACGCAACCACGCTTTTTGGTGGCGAGAAGTTCTTCAAGGACATGACTGCCGGTGGACGCGTGACGTTGGGAACTTGGTTGGACAACTGCCAAAGCCGCAGCCTCGTGTTTCGCGGATGGACGTCGACCGAGTCTGACGACGCGTTTAGTGCTCGAGAGGAAATCAACAGCGGTGGCATCTTAGCCGTCCCGCTGACAACGGCAGGTGCGGCCAACGCGGCACTGATCGCGTTCCCCGATTCGGATGAAGACTTCGGCCGCTTCGGGTCGGTGAGTGCATCGGCGAGCAGCAACGTGTTCGGCGGTGACATTTCGGTTCGTCAGTTCTGGACAGGTGGTCTCGGCACCACGTTTGACATCTTTTACGGCTATCAATACATGCGGCTCGAGGAAGATCTGACGTTGTCGACCTCGAGCACCAAAACGCAGGACCCGTTCCCAGACGCGATCGGTTCCAACTTGTCGACAACGGACATGTTCGAGGCACACAACGAATTCCATGGTGGCCAAATCGGCATGGCCGGTCGGTACCGCGAAGGCTGCTGGAGCTTCGATTGGCTCGGCAAAGTCGGCTTCGGCCAAGTCCGTCGTTCCGCCCTCCGCCGCGGCAGTTCGGTCATCACAACCGACACTCCTCCGTCAAGCGTGCTCGACACTGGGCTGCTGATCAACGACACCAACAGTGGCTCGTTCGAGAACAGCACGTTCGGTTGGGTCCCCGAATTTGACATGTCGATCGGATGGCACAAATACCCACGCTTCGACGTCACCTTCGGATACAACATCATCGCGATGACGGATGCCGTTCGGCTCTCGGGAGTGATGGACCCGGTCAATACCAGCGACACACCCCGCACCACACTCGTCGACGACACGTTCTTCATGCAGGGGATTCACTTCGGAATCCGTCACGTCTATTAACCCTCGGTTGCCGTAGAGGCCGCGAGTCCTCGTGAAATCCCAGCAATTCGCCAGGGAAAGCATTTCGCATGGGAAAATGGTTCCCCCGCCGTGCTCCGGCCCGGCCGGATTCCTCGGTGTTTCGGGCAAAACCGACAGGAATATCGGCGGGTCTATTTTTCCTTTGTTGCTCTGCTATTAAAGTAGGCGTCGTTTTCACGAATTTCGAACGCCTACTGAATAGATCGAGAGAAGAATGCCACAGGGGAGACTACTGATCACAGGAGCGACGGGAATGGTCGGCAGTTTGCTGATGGCTCGCGCTCTCAAAGAGGGATACACGGTCCGTGCCATGGTCCGCCCGACCAGCAACCGGGCCGCGTTCGAAGGCCTCGATGTGGAACTTTTTGAGGCCGATCTCGCTGATCCCGAGTCTCTACCGGCCGCACTCGATGGGGTTGATTACGTGGTCAACACGGCCGCCCACGTCGGCGACTGGGGCCCGGCGGAAAAGTTTCGAGCGATCAACGTGGTCGCTTTGGAAGCGTTGCTGATCGCCGCCCGCAAGCATGGCCGGCTCAAACGATGGGTCCAAATCAGTTCGCTCGGCGTCTACGCGGCAACCCATCACTACGGCACCGACGAAACCACACCGCCGGATTTGACCGGGTTGGATGGATACACCGCGACGAAAGCGGAAGCCGAAGTGCTCCTCAACAAAACGATCAAAGCAGATCAATTCCCCGCCACCATCATTCGGCCCGGCTTCATCTACGGTCCGGGAGATCGCCACGTTGTTCCGCGGATCATCGAACGGCTCGCGGCCGGGCAAATGAAGTTGATCGGCGACGGCCAAAAGATGCTCAACAACACCTACGCCGGCAATCTCGTCGACGGGATCATGTTGGCTCTTGAGAAAGAGGAAGCGATCGGCGAAACGTTCAACATTCGCGACGCGCGTCTGGTTTCTCGTGAAGAATTCGTCGGTGCGATCGCCGACTACATGGGGCTGCCGATGCCGAAGAAGGTGCCCGAGTGGTTGGCTCGCAGTGCCGTCGGCTTCATCGAAGGGTTCGCCAAATTGCGAGGAGCAACCGAAGCACCGCTGCTGACAAACGCTCGCATCAAGTTCTTGTGCCTGAACCTCGATTTCTCGATCGCAAAGGCACAAAAGAAACTCGGCTATGACCCCAAGACGGATTTTCGCGACGGGATCAAAACCGCACTTGATTGGGCGGCGAGCGAAGGAATCATCACCCCCGATGCGAGTCGCAAGGCAGGTTAATCGCCATGTTGTCGATTGTTCAACGATCACTCTTCGCGTTGTATTACCCGTACTGTGGACTGGTCGCCCGAATCCTTCCCAACATTACGCTCGATGGTCGCAAGCTACGTGTTCTGCCCGGGGTCTACAAACCACTCGACAGCGAACATCATCTCGTCGATTTCATCGAATCAGACCGCCGCGTACTGGACGTCGGCTGTGGCTCGGGTGTGATTACGGTGTTCGCCGCGCTCAAAAGCAAACATGTGACCGCGATCGACATCAGCCCACAAGCGATCGAGAACACCAAGCAAAATTGCCTGGCACACAACATCGAAAATGTGACGATCAAACAAAGCGATATGTATGCGGAGGTGGACGGCAAACGCTTTGATTACATCGTGAGCTATCCTCCTCTGTATGAGGGAGCGTTTGAATCCCAAGACCAGCAGTGGTGCACATCAAACAATTTTGTTCAAGATCTCTTCAAAGGCGCCGCCGATCATCTCGAACCTGGCGGCAAGTTGGTCGTGCTGCTGCCGAAAAAGTTCCGCGTTTCGCCGATCGAACTGAGCGAAAAGTACGGACTCGAATATGAGTCCGCCGTCGCTCACCACAACCGTTCGCTCGCGACGCGACTGCACGGGCTGCCCTATCTTCATTTCAACATGAACAACCACGTGTTCACGTTCCGCCGCTTGCCATAACGGCGCACCTAACCCATACACACGCCGCGGTGAGGCCCATGCAAAATCGACACACCGCATTGGCATCATGCCAGGCAGCCATCGTTTGGCTCGGCTTTATGATGGCATGGCACGTTTCCCACGTTCACGCGGATGATCCTGCCGCCACTGTTCAAACGCGAGGCAGAATCACAGTCCATCAGGCGGCGGACGGGGCGACCATCTACACCGCTTACCGAGTCACGGTCAACGGACGCGATGTGCCCGTATTCGCCGCAAAGGTCGCGTCAGAAGATCCATCGATGCGTTGGAAGGCGATGGACGACAAACGAAACTCGGCGAAGTTTTTCGACACCGCAGCTTTCGCTTCGTTCGACTTTTCCGGGGCAGTCACCGTGGAGGTGACCATTCCCGATTCGGTCACGACTGCAAAGATCCTTCCGACTTCGGCGGGCATTGAGCCCAACATTCAGGGACAGACGGCTTCCTTCTCGCTCTCATCCCCGTCGAAACTCACCATTGAAATCAACGGTGAAACGACACGTTCGCTGCACCTGTTCGCGAACGAAGTCGAAACCAACGTTCCCGACCCGAATGATCCCGACGTGATCTATTTCGGTCCCGGCACGCACGAGGTCAGCCGCCTTGTCGTCCGAGACAATCAAACTCTCTACATCGCCGGTGGCGCGATCGTGCGAACGGTCGTCGATCCCGACGAAGCGTTCACCACCAATCCTGATACAGGTCTTCGCCGCTACGCCCCGTCGATTGAACTACGTGGCAAGAACATTCGCCTTCGCGGCCGTGGGGTGATCGACGCGAGTGCTTGCCCAACTCATGCTCGCGACCTGTTGCTCGTCAATGGATCTGACATCACCGTCTCAGGAGTGACCTTCCTCGACGCGAGCACATGGAACATGCCAATACGGCGATCGGATCGGGTTTGGGTTCACGACGTCAAGATGATTTCTTACCGCGCGAACTCCGATGGAATTGACATCTGTAATAGCCGTGACGTTACCGTCGAGGATTGTTTTCTCAGGACACTCGACGATCTCGTTGTTATCAAAACCGACAAGGGGCAAGGTGTCGCCAACCGAATCTTGGTCAAACGATGTGTGCTATGGAACCAAGTCGCCCATGCACTCAGCATCGGTGCGGAAATTCGCGAGGACATCACCAACGTTCTATTCGCCGACTGTGATGTCATTCACGACCGTGGGCGGGAGTGGACGTTGCGAATCTTCCACACCGACGCAGCAAAGGTTAGCGACGTGCAGTTCGAAAACATCCGGATCGAAGAGAGCGAGAAACTGATCTCGTTATGGATCGGCCAATCGATGTGGAGCCGCGACGACGCACGCGGACAAATCCAAAACGTCTTTTTCCGAGACATCGAGGCAACCGGCGCTCCGCTCGCCATTGAGCTGACATGCGACCTCGGCAAAGAGCCTCAGGTTTCCGATCGAGATCGGATCGAAAACATCTTGTTTGAAAACGTGCTTCTCAATAACTCGCCGCTCGACGAGAGTCAGATCAACGCCAGTCAGTGCGTCGAAAATGTAATCATCAAACCATAGCGGCTACTTCGACGAGATTTTGAGCTGCTTTTCACGAACCGGTTCGGTGCTTTCGTACCAGGTCAGGCGGATGTAGAGGCGGTTCTTCTTCTCATCCTGGGATGCGGAAATCTTCAAATTGGCGAGCCCCTTGGGTTTGATCACCATCGTCCCGTCTTCGTCCTCGAGGACGATCTTCCCTTTGGCAATCCCATCGTTGAGGGCTTGGAGCAGGGTTTGTACGGAGTCGGAATCTTGCAAAGACTCGTGCCGAAATCGAGTGCTCTGTTTCACTCTTATTTTCCTTCGCGGTGTTTGGAATCGATCAGTGCGTTGAGGGTTTGACGCGGCTCGAAAACCTTAATCGTGGGAAAGTCTGAACTGACACCAAGGATGCGTCCAGCCGGTTCGATGATCGTCACCGAAGCCCCGCGACCGTTGACGTTTTCAACACGACGCGTATGCCGGTCGAGACTCGTGTCACACTCGAAATTGATTTGCGACCTGCGAAACGAAAGACGCTGCCCGTGGTGTAAATTGCGATGCCCGTGCAGAATTGCCGAAATTCCGGCTCGACAAACATTGCGTGCCCCCTTTCGTGTGAAAGGGCGGTCAACGTCGCGGTACTTCGTACGGATCGTATTGCACAACGATCCATAGTAGAAATCGAAGGGCGCCTCTCGCATCGCCGTTCGGAACAGGCGGTTGATGTAGGGAACCCCGCGCCGCAGGAGCATTTTCGTAACAACGTCGTCGACACCGGCGTGAACAAACAAGAACGACCCGCTGCGGTAGCAGAGACGAAGATCACGGTAAAACCAACGAAACTCGCCTCCCTTCTTCAAAAACATCCGTCTCCACTGCCGCGTCGCCGCGTAAACCTGCCTCAGATCGAGGTTTTGCTCGCCGCACAACCGTTCGAAATTCTGAATCTTCTTCGCGATCCGGTTGAGTTCACGGTCCATCTGCGCCGGAACGATGTCAGCTCCATCAATTTTCGGGAACTCATCGAACCAGCTATCTCGTGGGAACAATCTTCGCCTGCATGTGGCGGTGTCAGGGATCGAACGCATCGACTTCTTCGAAACGTGAGCCCCCCAGACCTCTTTGAGGAGTGGAATGATTTTCTGGCCCGCCCGGATGAAGAAGTGTTCGTTGCGAACGTCCTTCTTCTCCCCAACGACCCGCATCCCAAAGAGCAATCGAATGTCATGATTTCCGGCGAGAATCCGCACGCGAGGCGACAGATCCTTCAACTGTCGAACGCCCCGAAGCAGCTCCAGGTTGTTTGGTCCTTTATCGAAACAGTCACCACCGATGACAAACGTGGCCTTGCGTCCCTCTTTGGTCAGTTTGAAATCCAATGGTGATTGACCGAGTTGCTTCACCCCACCGGACGCTACGAGCGAAGCAGCTAACGCGTCCACATCAGCATGCAGATCGGAAATGAAGTAGTGTTTCCGACGCGGCCATTTCCAATGTTTGTGATCATTGAGCTCGCGAAGAACGTCGATCAATTCACCGAACTCACCGTTCTCGGTGATGATCGATTTCTCTCCACCGTGCGTCCAATCACACGCGTCGTCGGGAAGGTCAACGGAAATCCACTCCCGCCCGTGGTAACGCGGTTTAACCTTCCCGAGCTTGATCGTCTTTTCAGCTTGCTTGTTGCTCATGCGTCGAGCCTCAGTCCAATGGCTCGAGTTGCTTGTGTCGGTTCTTCCACTGCCCTGCCGCGTGACGCCACACTCCGTCGCTCGATACCGACAGAGCGACCGGTGTCGCATGATACATGCTGAGCTGCGCGATCCGATCAAACGGCAATACACCGAGGACGTGTGCCGCGTGACGAAGCGACGCTCCATGTGCGAAGACCAGAACAGCGTGACCTGCTCGATCGATCTGGTCCATGGTTCGCGTGAGATAATCGGCCACACGTCGCCCTGAATCCAACAGTGATTCGGCGCCCACGAAAGGCAACCGGAAATGGCTATTGGATTTCCAATCATCCGGCAACGGTTCCAGACGCGGGTCCTGCGCAACGGCAGCGACGATCTGCTCTCGCGTCAGATTCGCGGCACTGCCGACACAGCGTTCGGTGAGCAAATCACTCGTTACAATACGATCGCATTCGCTCAATCCCTCCATCGCCACGCTCGCCGTTTGCCAGGCACGAAGCAGCGACGAGGCATGCACCTCGTGGTGCAATGTCCATCCCTGGGTATCGACCATTTCGCGAATCGCGTTTGCCGACTCCGCCGCTTGCTGCAGCCCGAGAGACGTCAATCCAAATGGCTGATGGGCGCTCGGCGTATCCGCCAACTGATGGTAGTCGCCGTGACGAAGAAGGATGCAGTATCGATCAGACATCATTAACCTCGTCCGTGAGGTTTAGATTCGTTCGACAAACGTTCGCCAAGCATTTCGGGCAGCGAGCGAATCATGTCCCGCAGTTCGTGCTGATGCACGCGATCGGCGGCAGCATCGACGGACAACCACTCGCGTTTCCGATGACTTTCCGGCCACCGATCGTCATCAAGAACCTCGGTCACCTCCATCGGATAAACCGCCACCGTGCAGGTCGCACCCCATTTGTCATGCGTGTAACGCCCGACTTCGACATCGATCACGTTGCCGAGCACACCGGCCTCCTCCATGGCCTCGTTCGCGGCTGACTCCTGTGCCGATTTTCCTGGATCGTGAATGCCTTTGGGGACAACCCATCGTTTTCCTTTGCTGGTCGATACGACGAGGACCTCGAGTTCATCATCGAAATATCGAAACGGGATCACCGCGGATTGTCGGTAGTAGTATGCGGGCCGCGGACGTTGCTCGCTGCCAAAAACATCCGGATACGGGAAGAGCTTGGGCAACGACGACGGATCGAGCGATTCCTGAAGGTGTCCGAATACGGCGACGTGCGACGCAGCGGCCTCAATCGCACGAACAGTGATTTCGAGATGCAGCAGTCGATCCTCGGTATTCAACGGAGCGACTTCGGGGTCGTTGTGACGAACGCCGGCGACCTGCCTGCTGATTTCGAGTGCGACCTTCGCGTCCACCGCGATGAGCATGCACGTCGAAGCCGAATTGATTTCCACCAACAGTTCGGAAAGCAACGATCCGGTGTAACGTTTGAGCCGAACGTCGTCCTGCACGATCTCTTCGTTGAGACCGGCCGCTTTACACGCCTTCTCCGTCGCGGTACGCGACATCAAGGTGGGTGCACACCGAACTTGGTCAGGGATCAATCGATGTTTCTGCATCCACACGCCGATCCGCTGTGCGTTTCGTTTCCATCGGTCGGGCAAGTCCCATCGGTCGGGCAGGTCGACCTGGTCTGATCGGTGCTCGTCGGAACGGGATTTCCCGGCCGAGGAAGATGGATCACGCACGACCGGATGGCTGAAGATCAGCAGGTTCTTCAACACGGCTGTTTCCCCAGAATAGATTGGCAGGTTTGCGTGGCCATGTCGAAGTCAACTTTCCCGCTCGCTTCCCAGACGCTAACCCGATCGAGCAGTTCTTGATAGGTCGCGATTTCCTGCTCGACATCGTCTCTTTGGAACTGTCCCTGCGCGTCGACGTAAAACG
>JBICHZ010000337.1:0-5701 GCA_043101355.1 Rhodopirellula sp. JB044 | reverse complement strand
ACGGTCAGTTCGCTCGCTGGGATCGCCGAGGGCAGGTCGAAGGAGCGTTCGATATGACGGTTTGGATCCGACGGACAGCTCGACTCGGCAATCGTCTTGCCTTGCGATTGCAGTTTGACGGTGACGCAGTCGTGGCGACGTGTGGTGTAGAAACGAACGTCGGCACGGCTTTCGGTGACGTCCATACCGATCGCCGCATCGGTCGTTGCGTTGCCTATCACTCCGATGCCTTTGTACGGCATGAAGTATTGCCGGAACGATTTCTCTTCGCCCGGCATCAACCATGTGAAGTCGGGTTGGTTGTCGGTGTAAACGCCGCACATCAATTCGATGTAGGGGCCGTCTTCATCGGTAAGGTGGCGATCCCAGGCTTGGCCGAAGTCGCCGTTGCCCCACGTCCATTGTTTCTTGCCGGGGCTGACGTGGTGATCGCAAACATGCAGCAAACCGGCTTGCCGTCCGTGATCGTAGGTGCCGACAAAGTCATAGTCGCTCTTGTACGCCATGTAGGACGTCGGCACAGGGATGTTGCGATAGCGTGAGATGTCCGTTCCGGTTTGATCGCCCAAACGGTCGTCGCCTTCGGAATAATCGACTTTGTAGTAGGTGCCTGTCGCGATCGGGAATGTCGACACGTCCCGTTTGCCGTGGTCCATCACCGCACTGACATCGGGTGGGAAAATCGATTGGTGATTGTCGTCGACCGCGACGGCCGGGTTGGCCCACCACAGGAACGTTTGTGGCAGCGAGGTCCGGTTGGTCAGATGAGCATCGATTTCGATGTAGGCATGTTCCGGATATAACCGAATGCCGTAGCGGACCTCGGTGCGATGCATGCGATCGATTTCGTGGCACCAAACGGTGGCTTCGCCGTTCTCGCCTTGTTCGAGCTGGAAGTCGACAGGACCGTAGGTGTTGGGGCGGTGGTGTTGAGGCCAGTTGAACTCGATGCCACCACTGATCCACGGACCGGCGAGTCCGACCAACGCAGGTTTGATCACTTGGTTGTAGTAGACCATGTGATAGTCATTGGTCTTGTCCAACGCTATCTGAATGCGGCCGCCGAGTTCAGGCAGGACCATGACCTTCAGGTAATCGTTTTCGAGGAAAACGGCCTGCCACTCCTTATCGTGTTTCTCATCTTCGATTTGGTCGATCACCGGTAGTGGATAGACCGCACCGCTGCTGCCTTGGTACACCCGTTTGTCCAGGAACATCGGGTTCGGATCGGGAGAGCCGATTCCATAAGTAGGGATCGTGATGGGTTGTTGCCAAACTCGAGCGGTGCTCTTCGTGTTCATCGCTTTCTACTTTGATAGAGAAGGGAAGCCACCGATTGTCCGCAGGAATGAACATGCGGGGTGCGTCGGTTGACTTGGTGGGAAAACCAAACCGGCGTGGAAACGGTGGGGCCGCAGTTGTTGCGTGATACCCTCTTCACTACCGGTCGAGGTCCTTTTTGCCCCACTATTTGTGCGCTATTTGGACCTGGGGATTGGGTTTCTGTCTGTTTGAATGTTCGGCTTAGTCATTCGTTACCATGCTGCCCCACCAATCGGCGTTGGGCTTCCAATTCGGATCGAGCATCGCAGCATGAGCTTTCTCGAGACGTTGTTTGAACGTGGTTTGGTAGCGAATCGCTTTCGCCTCGGCTTTGACCGGATCGAATGACGGATCGGCGGTTGGAAAGCGTGCGTTGATTTCTTTGAGCCAAGTCTTCAGTTCGCTTGCGAGACGTTTCGCGGTGACCGGCATGTGCAGCGAGAGATCATTGGTTTCGCCGGGGTCATCGGCGAGGTTATAGAGTTCGTTGTGGCCGTCTTCGTAATAGTGGATGAGTTTCCAATCACCCTTGCGAATGATCGAACTCGGCTCGCCACCTTGATTGCCGTAGTGTGGGTAGTGCCAAAACAGCGGACGTTCGGGCAGTTGTTCGCCTTGCATCACGGGAGTGAGTGCGACTCCGTCAACATGTTGTTTTGGTAGAAGAGGCAGGCCACAGAGGTCGAGGATGGTCGGATAAAAGTCCGCGCCGGTGGCGGGGTAATCGCAGATGGTGCCTGGTTTGATTTTTTCGGGATAACGGATGTAAAACGGTTCGCGGATGCCGCCTTCCCACTGGCGTCCTTTGCCGCCACGCAGGGGCAGGTTGCTCGTCGAAAATCCGTCGCCGGAGGAGACTCCACCGTTGTCGCCGGTAAAGACAACAATCGTCGACTCATCCAAACCACAGTCACGGAGCGTTTTGAGGACTTTGCCGACGGCGGTATCCATGGATTCCATCATCCCGGCGTAGACCGGGTGGTCTTGAACTTGGCGAACCGGCATGGTGCGATCGACTTTGAAACGCGAGGACGGTGGTGTTCCTTCGCCGGCAATCGCACGATACTTTTCCCACAACGGTTTGCTCGTTTGGATCGGCCCGTGAACCGAGTAGAAGGACAGCATCGCGAAGAAGGGTTTGTTCTGATGCTCGCGGATGAACTGCGACGTTTCGCTGGCTAGACGCAGTGGGAGCGATTCGCCATCGGGGCCGTCTTCGAGTAGTGGGTTGTGGTAGGGCGAGAAGTAACCGCCCGGAGGCCCACCGCGATCGAAACCGCCGCGATTGATCTGGTAACCGTGATCGGTAGGCCACGAACCTTCACCGCCCAAGTGCCATTTGCCGGCAAAGAACGTTGTGTAGCCGGCGTCTCGCATCGCTTCGGCGATGGTCGTGTCTTGGAGTGGCAGCGAAAGAGCGTACTCAGGTGCATACAACCGTTCGCCAAGAGAATGGCCCTTCCCTGCACCGGCTCCGATCCAATCCGTCACACCGTGACGGGGCGGGTATTTTCCGGTTTGGATGCTGGCCCGCGATGGACTGCAAACTTGGCAATTCGCGTAACCGTTGGTGAACCGTGCGCCACCGAGAGCGAGTTCATCAATATTCGGCGTCTGGTAAAACGTGCTGCCTTCCACCGAGATGTCATGCAGCCCGAGATCATCGGCCAAGATAAAAAGGACGTTGGGTTGTTGCGACAACTTCGTCTTTTCAGTGCTCGGCTTGGTCGCGTTCGCTGTCCCGCGTGCCATCGTGGCGGCGAGGCCGATCAGGAGAGCGACGGCAAGATGATAACGAATTGACATAAACGGTAATTCAAAAAGGGGCCAGGCGAGTTTTCGGCGAATCGGTCGGATGTTTGGACGGATGCTTCTAATTCAAGATGCAATCGATGACGGCTCGTGGACGCGAATCATTCGTAAGTGAGAAGCGTCTGGTTATTTACCAGGGTTCATCGCATCGTCCATCGAACTGTTGAATTCGTTTGATTTTTCGATGGGTGTGAATTTGAAATCTTCCGGCGGTTCCATCGCTGTGTTTTCAGGTGGTCCGCCGCAACCGACTTGCAGAGAAAAGGCGAGAACCGCTACAGGCAACAGACCGGCGAGATGGATTCGGGGGCGTCGGAACATGGTGTATCCCTAGGAAATTTTCTGATGAGAGAGTGGAAGCAAACGGCTCGCCGCGCGCGAACGCGGCACGGCGAGCCAGATCGGGCATGAATCACGAGCGATCAGAACTCGCTGTCGATGACTTCACGCGAAGCAGCGGTTCCGAGAGCACCCCACAACCCATAGGGGCTCTTCGCACCCGGCGTATTGTTGTGGTCGATCGGCGGCAAGGCGGAGTTACCGGCTTCGATCGAATCGGTGACGAACTTCACCGCACCATCGGCCCTCAAAATGTGCGCGCCACCTTGGTGCCGGCTGCTGGCACCGTAGATCCCAGAGTTGTTGAGGTTGTTCCCACACGTCAGGCTGTTGGGCGGGCGGATCGTGACAAACTGTGTGAACAGCGGCGTGAACGCCGCCCAACGCATCCCGCGAGCTTGGTCACCGCTGAGAACGGTCACGCCGGTGTCCCAGAACTGAGGCCGGAGCGAGTCCACGTCGCCATCGCAAATCGTCATGTCGTAGGTGTAATTGGTGACGGCGCTGCGAGCCGAAGGAACGGTCCGCACGTCTCGGTCACCCAGGTCGGTTGCGATTTCGCCCATCGCGATCGTGTTGGACGTGCCGTCTAGAAAATCGCGAAACGCGGTGAACTGGTGTGCCCGGAATGCGCCACGCTGCGAAGCACGCGCGGCGACCGAGAGATCTCCGTCGTAGGTTCCTGAGTAAGCGTGTTGACCACCCACACGCAGATTGGTGTCGCGGTTACCGTAGTAGTTGTATTTGAACGAGTCGCCTGCACAGACGGCGTAGTTCGTTCTTCCTCGGCCCGGCAACCCTTCACCCGGATCGCTCGGGCAACGCATCGTTCCGATCGTGGTCAACCAAGGTGTGTATCCGTCACCGTTTGGTGCGACCGGTGAAGGACCCATCGGTTCATAATTGACGCCGTCGATGATCGCAGGGTTGCTGATCACCTCCCACAGACCCTGTTGTTCGATGAACGGCAGGATGCCAACGTGGGCACTGAGGTTGAGCCCAGTAGTCGTCCCCCAGTTGCTCCATTTCTGCCAATTGATGAGTGGACCTTCTGTCGGTCCCCACAACGTACCCGTTCCGTGCATCGGCAGTTTGCCGTACGCGGAGTGGTAGTTGTGCAAGCCCAGTCCGAGTTGCTTGAAGTTATTGCTGCAACTCATTCGACGCGCGGCTTCGCGTGCGGCTTGGACGGCTGGAAGAAGCAGCCCGACGAGCACTCCGATGATCGCGATCACGACTAGCAATTCCACCAAGGTAAAGCCAAGGCGGCGTTTCTTCGTTTGTGTTTTCATAGGTAAACTCTGTAAAAAATTCAAACCGACTCAGGTGCATCGAGTGGTTGCGATGAAACGATTGCTCGCACTCGATTTGCCGCAACGCACGGCACATCACCTGGTCACTGCATGCAAGTATTTTACCAACAGAATTGAATTTATGATTTCAGGAATGCCGCAAAGGATTGCGATGTTACGTCTGAAAAATACGGGCGAGAGGTTGCCTAGGTGACAGCGATTCCCAAATTGCTGCGTTGGCAAATCGTTCGGTCATCGGCTGTTTGGTGTTGCTGCTGACGGGATGGGGGGGCGTGTTTGATTCGCTCGATGTCATTGACCGGCGGCGGAAGGGAAGGGGGCGGCAAAAAAGGACGGGTAAGAAAGTGCTTTTTTTGTGGCGTGGTCGCGACGTGTGTTGTGAGACAGGCTGTCTGGCAAAAGTTGGGTTGACCACAAGGGAAATCGTTAGGCAAATCGCCGCGTCAGGTTCGGGCGTCTGCATTCGTGAGCCGTCATTCGTGGGCCGGCGAGAAAGTTAGCTCGGAATTCTTCCGCAAAAAATAACGTTCTTGTCGGGATGTTTGTGTTGGTTATGCAGTCGCCCGTGGGGAAGGGCAGTCCGATGGCGAGTGCTGTGGCGATCTCGCTGGAGAGAACGCAGTCGCGTCGTGTTTCGTCGCCAGGAGGGGGGGAGGCAAGTTGGTCAGTTTGGAAGGCCTCCATCCGATTTTCGCGCTGAGGATTCTGTTTTTGCCGCAAACCGATCGCCGGGACAGATTTTGTTCGCGAAGTGCCACAACCGGACATCAGCGGCCTGTTGCATTGTTTAGAATCACTTTGCTGCGAAGTTTTTAGGTCCGGTCGCCGAGGTATTTCTGACAGTCGATGAAGCAAGTTTCCAAAAGACCGCAGGTGCTGTTGTTCATCGAATCATCCCGTGCGTACGGGCGAGG
>JBICHZ010000336.1:0-3539 GCA_043101355.1 Rhodopirellula sp. JB044 | reverse complement strand
CCCACCAGCCGATCGAAGAAATCACCATCGCGCAAGCACTCAACACGAAAGGCTATGCCACCTTCTCCGCCGGCAAGTCGCACCTCGTTGAATCGGAGGAATACTATCCACAAAACCAAGGGTTCGATGTCAACATCGGTGGATACAGTCGCGGCGGTCCGTACTCGGGCAAACGCTACTTTGGCCCGTTCGAGAATCCGCAGATGGAAGTGGAAAGCCCCGCGGGTGATCACCTGCCGGATCGTTTGGCACGGGACACCGCCTCGTTCATCGACGAACACAAAGACGAGCCATTCTTGGCATACCTCGCGTTCTACTCGGTCCACACACCATTGATGGGACGTCCGGATCTGGTTGCAAAGTACGAGAAGAAGGCTGAGGCAATCGAAGGCGAAGAGTTCGCCGACGAAGAGCAGGTCTTCGGAAAGAAACCTCGCAAAGTCCGCGTCCTACAAAAACACGCGGTCTACGCGGCAATGGTTGAGGCGATGGACCAAGCCGTCGGCAAAGTTCTCAAACAACTCGAAGAGTCGGGCGTGGAAGACAACACCATCGTCGTCTTCACATCCGACAACGGTGGTCTCTCCACGTCCGAAGGCAGCCCGACGAGCAACCTGCCGCTTCGCGGAGGGAAGGGATGGGTTTATGAAGGCGGTGTGCGAGAACCGTGGATCGTTCGTTACCCCGGTGTGACCCAAGCGGGTTCGGTATCGTCGACTCCGATCTGCTCGATCGACCTGCTGCCGACCATCGCGTCCGCCGCGGGCATCGAGATCGAACCTCCGATCGACGGCATCGACATTCGTCCCGCACTCGAAGGTGGGTCACTCGATCGTGACGCGTTGTACTGGCACTACCCGCACTACAGCAACCAAGGCGGTATTCCCGGCGGTGCGATCCGAATCGGGAAGTACAAACTGTTCGAACGCTATGAAGACGGCCGAGTTCATCTTTACGATTTGGAGGCCGACCTCAGCGAGAGCAAAGACCTCGCAGCCGAAATGCCCGAGCGGGTGCAGCAGATGCGAAAGAAGCTTCACGAGTGGTACCAAGACGTCGACGCGAAGTTTTTGCAACCGAAGAAGGGCAACGAGCCATGGAAGCCAGAGTATATGCAATAATGCTCCGACTCCCCCGCTGACATGTTCGTGGCAGGTGGACGCTCCGCGTTTACTTGCCTCGGACTCGTCGGCGACAAATCCTCTTCTCTCGTTGATTTTACCATGACCACCTTGGGTACGCGTTCCTGTCTCGTTGCGATTCTTCTCACGTTTTGTCTCACTGGCACTTTCTCGCGGACAGGGCTTGCGGAGACGGTCACGGCCGATCATCCGAACATCGTTTTGATCCTGGCGGACGATCTCGGCTACGGAGACATTCAGTGTCTCAATCCGGAACGCGGTAAGATCCCAACGCCACATATCGACTCGTTGGCTAAACAGGGAATCACATTCACCGATGCCCACTCGACCTCGTCGGTTTGCACACCGACCCGGTACAGCCTGCTGACGGGACGGTACAACTGGCGAACGTCTCTGCAGAGATTCGTGATCTACGGCTACGATCCGCCCATGATCGAGCAAGGCCGGATGACGCTGGGCAGTTTGCTGCAGTCGAGCGGATACCAAACCGCCGCAATCGGCAAGTGGCACCTCGGGATGACAATCCCCTACACCGACGAACGGCGAGTCCGAGGTCACAACCCACCGAACATCGACTGGGACGCTCGGATCACCGACGGCCCCAACGAACGTGGTTTTGATTACTACTATGGCATCTCCGCGTCACTGGACATGACGCCGTACGTTTACATCGAAAACGATCGCTTCGTCGGTAAGGGCAGCGTTGTCAAAGCGTTCGGATTTCGCAAAGGTCCCGCCGAACCTGATTTCGAGGCGGTCGATGTTCTGCCGACGATTCAAAACAAGACCGTCGAGTTCATCAACAAAGAAAGGGACAACCAACCGTTCTTTGCGTTCGTTTCACTCACCTCGCCCCACACGCCGATCGTGCCTGCGAAAGAGTGGAAGGGCAAGAGCGGCCTGGGGCATTACGGTGACTTTGTCATGCAGACTGACGCAGTCGTCGGCGAGATCACCCGAGCGATCGATGAGGCCGGATTGAAGGAAAACACGCTCATCATTTTCACGGCCGACAACGGTTGTTCCAAATCGGCCCGGATCCCCGACCTGCAGGCAAAGGGGCACTACCCGAGCGCACAGTATCGCGGATCAAAGGGCGATCTATGGGATGGCGGACACCGGATCCCGATGATCGCACGTTGGCCGGCACAAATCGCTGCCGCGACGCAGTCGGACGCGTTGATCTGTCAAAGCGATTGCTTGGCGACGTTCGCGGAGATCATCGGCGAGGACCTTCCCGACCGTGCCGGCGAAGACAGCGTCAGCTTCCTGCCTGCGCTTCACGGCAAACCGATCGACTCGACACGCAGCGGCGTGATTCATCATTCGATCGACGGCTACTTCTCGTACCGTCAAGGAAAATGGAAACTGCTCTTGGCGAGAGGTTCCGGAGGATTGACTGCGCCGCGAGAGCACCAGGTGGCCGAGGACAGCCCCATCGCCCAACTCTACGACATGGACGCGGACCCGGGGGAAACCAACAACCTCTACGAAAGCCATCCGGAAGTCGCCAAACGGTTGCTCGATCAGTTGACCTCGGACATCGAGAACGGCCGCAGCACCGCCGGAGCCCCAGTCCCCAACGACATCGACGATATCGTTTTGTGGAAGAAACCCAAACAGAAGTAGCCCCCCGCGGTTCCCGCCCTCAACCCCTTGGTTCCCGTCCTCAACCCACAGGGCCCCCGAAGACGGCGGAAATTGTGCCGAACCCGATAGAAGAATCACCGCGTTGTGAGCGCACAATGACTACCGCGATCTGCTGCTGAGCTTCCCAAGCCGGAAGAGCCGGAGTCTTGAAACGTGCGAGGCAATGTCGTAAGGCTCTCCGAGCCGAGCTCGGTTTGGTAATTGGTATTCCGAACCGACATCGGTACGCAACCGGTTCGGAGAACCGAGCGACTAATGTCGTTCAGCTCTCCGAGCTGACAACGTAATCACGATTCGTCTACACTATAATAACGTCGCCCATTCGCTTTCGCCGAGTGCTCATGATGGAAGACTTCGACGGAGAACTTTTTGACTCCAAAGCGGATTTCGACCAGTGGGAGCGCACGCGTCCCCATCGGCACCAACCGGCTGCGATCTGCTTTCTGACGATGCGGCTGAACGATTCCATTCCCGCATCGGTTATTCAACGCTGGCATCGAGAACGAATCGAATTTCTGCGGCTTCACGGCGTTGAGGTCGAGCGAGATTGGAAAGCTGCGATTCTGGAACTTTCCCTCGTCGACCAAAAGAAGTTTCACAAGCATTTTTCGCGTCAACGTGAAACCACGCTAGATAACTGCCTTGGCAAGTGTGACCTTGCCAATCCAGTCGCGGCAAATGAAGTTGCAAAGTCGCTGACCAAATTTCACCAGGATCGTTATTGGATGGGTGACTTTATTATCATGC
>JBICHZ010000335.1:0-57723 GCA_043101355.1 Rhodopirellula sp. JB044 | reverse complement strand
GTTTGATGAGTTGATCGAAGAGATGGAACGTCGCTACGTGATGCTTCAGGGGTGTTCGTCGTTGTCGGAGTTGATTGACCGACGCGGCGAACCGATTCCACGCATCGTGTGTGTATGCGACGAGTACGCGGATTTGATGCTTGGGTCGGCAAGCCAGCGTTCGGCGATCGAAACACAGATCACGCGATTGGGAGCCAAGGCGCGAGCCAGCGGCATTCACCTGATCTTGGCGACACAGCAACCGAGCCGAAAAACGATCACCGGCGCGATCCAAACAAACCTCCCGGGCCGGGTCGGTTTAACGATGACCTCGGCAACCGAGAGCCGGATGTTGTTCGGCGAACCCGGCGCGGAGAATTTGTTAATGAAAGGCGACTTGCTCTACAAAGACATCGGTGATCCCAAACGATATCAAGCCGTCTATCTATCCGACCACGAACGCCGCGCGATCTACGCCGGTTCAAACGTTGCCGAAACGGTGTGAACAAGCCCGATCCTGGGGCGCAATATCGATCCGCGACTTCACAACCCCGGTTGAATTCGATCCATCGATGCAGGATCCATCGAGTCCTGATCGAGACCGGCGCCCAATCGACCAGCGACGTTATTTAATTCGCCTCCAATCACACGTTCGATATCGTGATACTCTGCTCACACTGCCATCCTATTTCTCGAGGCGGGTAACCCTGAATGGCAAAACCTTGATTGGTGACGCCATCTGGTCGAGTTATTTCGCGGATTATTCTGAATGAGCACAGCAAATTGATCCTCAACGAATGTTTCCTGTGCCACGACAAGCGGGACAGGAAATCTTTCCGCGTATACAACGTGTGCAGTCCTTTTTAAATGTTTTAGGGCCAGTGATTGGGCTACCATTGACCGAGTAACCGAGGACGACAACTTGGCGAACGCTGATTTTTCCGTTGATGCAGTTCGGGCAGGTGACGTATGTTCTACCTCCGCACCACAGACAGCAATCATCAGCAATTAATGCGTACTTTGCTACCGATTGGTTGCCGCCTGGAGACTGTTCTGATGGAGGAGCAGTTCGAGTTTTGGCGTAGCAATGCACCATCAAAACTGCTTCTCGGCAGGTATCTATGGTGTCTGCAAACGTGGCGTGCGTCGCGGAGTGTGCGTTGACAAGTTCGACACCAGCTTCTTCCGAAAATTTCACTGCGTCTTCGGAAAGCACCGCGTAGTTGCGGACTTCGTTTTGACGGTCAGTCGCGTAGTTGACGCCGACAACTTGGCCTGACAGGTCGACACATGGGCCTCCGCTATTGCCCGGCTCAACGGTAGCGGTGTGCAGCATATTCTTACCGTCGGACATGAACTTGCTGATGCTGCCACGATTGGACATTAGTGATGGTTCGTAACGACCCGGAAGCGGGTATCCCAAAGCTACGATTTCTTCTTCCTGTCGCGGGTTACTTCTGCGAATTGGCAATGGTGGAGTATCAAGTGGGTGATCAAGCTTCAGTATCGCTAGATCGATATCTGCGTTTTTGCTGACGGCCAAAACGGTTGCTCTGACTTCCAAGCCTTGGTCGTTGGTCAGCAGCATCGCCTCAACGTCTTCGACAACGTGTCGGTTAGTCATCGCGTGCTGAGCAGTCAATAGAAAGGCACTGCCGGAACTGACTAAACTCAGATTGTCGAGGCTTACCGACACAGTGTTTTTTGTTGTTTCCGAGGAATTGCTATTTGATTCGTCCGAGGATTTGGTGCTCAACGCATCCATTTCAAACCGAAACGGATCATGGGCGAAGGTGTAAAGCAATCGATTTTGAACTCGAGGACCGGGTTCGGGATCGCCTAGTCCAACTACGGTCGCGAGCGTGCGACGGGCACCGCCGAGATCAATCTTGGTCGACAACAGAAGTGATGCGTTATGGTGCGTCGCGAACGGAACCTCTCCAGGCGTAGCTTCAGCAGATAGTTTCAGAAAATTTGCAAATCCTTCGGGGCTTCCGTTCCGTGCAGCAACAACGGCTTGGTTGTTGTAGACCGAAGCGAGCGTTTTCGCGTGCGAGCCCGGAAAGTATTGTTGAACCTGCTTGATTGCGTCTATAACTCGAAGGTTAATCCGAACCGCTTGCTTAATCTCCGCTTCCTTTCGCGTTTGCACGGGTTTGAGTCCGCCAAGGTAGAAGTCGGCAACAAGACCCTCGGGAGACGATTTTCCAATTGCTTCGAGGCCCGCCATCAGAGTCGCGTCGCGCAAATTATCGGTGTCGATTTGCGATGCAATGGATTGAGCTTGTTGCGTCGATTGACGAAGGATGTCGCAAACCGCGAGGTACTCACGGTCGGCCGTACAGAGCTTGTTTCGCTGCAGCACAACGGCATGTTTCCCCGTGTCAAGTTTGACTGAGGTTTCGTCGAACTGGACCATGTGTGCTTCCACCGAATGTTTACCGCTTACATCTGTCCAGGTTCGGAGTTGAGACAAGTTTTGCGCCGAAGCCGGGCTACTCTTTGCCGCCGAAAAAGCGAACCAGATGGCGATACAATAGAACGCGGCACGCCTCAACGTTTGATGATGGGCAATGAAAATAGGGTGATTTTGCATTTGCGGTGTGTCTGGGTGGCTCTTTGGGGCTCTCGGGGGTGGGTGTGGTCTCCGAAGTCTAGAGAATGACGGATTGTTTGGCAAACTCTGGGATTCATATCGAAAATATTTTGCTCAAGGCCGACGCTTTTGCATTCGAATAATGCCGTCATGCTGGTCCCTTTGGGCTGCGCAGACATTCTCGCGATCAAAGCAGTTGCCGACTCGATGGCAAATGAATTGAGACGCATAAGTCTCTGATTGACCATGATTGACCCTGGCGGCTGATTAGCCTATTGCACGCGGTTTCGTCCACCTCCGTAGAAAACCTGAAGTGGCTCCCCATCAGCCTGAGGCCAAAGCTCGTAGTTCATGCCAAACGATTTGAATGCGTCGCGGACCGGCCCGAACTGATGATAGCTATCTGGGTACACTGCGATGATCAGAGTATCGTCCTTTCCTGATAGCCGACGTGCAGTCTCGCGAATGGCAACAATTGATTTTTCACTGCCCAACGCGATACCCTCGCCGAAGCGCGGGGTGATTTCAAACCCGTCGGTGCCAGGGACTTGTTCTGATACTACATGTTTGTCAAAGAACTCACCTCTCTCGCCGTCGGGGGAGGCAACCAAAAACAGTTCGTTTCGAGAGAGCAAAATAATCCCGCGTGATCCGGCTCCAAAACGTTCACGTGGTACCTGCATCGTTTGAGCCCTTTTTTGCCGAACCACTTTCCATTCGGCTTTCGCGGTTGCCAACTGAACGGAAACCTCCTCGAGTTCTTCTTCAGATTGTTTCACCTGATCGGGGATCGCGGCGGTCTTCGTCGCAATATCCACCAATTTTTCCCCTAGCTGTTTCCTTTGTTCAGTCAGTCTCTTTTCGACAGAGGAGAGATCCTTCAGTTCACTACTTCGTTCGACGAGATTGGCCGCATCCGAATCAATTGGAACTTCAGGTAGCGCGTCGAGAACATTCTGCAGATCAAGAAGGCGACTTTGTTGTTCAGCGAGCTCACTTTCTAAAGTTCGCATCATCAGTGCAGTTACCGGTTGTTCGGCTGCTTCAGTACCACTCGGGTCGTGACGGATCTTCGCCAGTAATGCTACCAAGATGGCCAAAAAGACAATGCCACCAAAAGTATTGCAGATTGTGTCGAGGAACAAATCGAAACTATCGCTTTGGTCGGAAACGCGACGTTTCATTTTTTATCCAGTTCAAATAGCAGTTTAATGTCAGCGTCGCCACCAATGACATCGAATCCGTATCGAATCGATGTTGGGAGAGTGCGAGCGCCAAAAAGAGACAAACCTTGAGTGGAATCGAAGTACTCTCGCAAAACCCTGAAATCGCCTGCACCGCCGGGGGCGATTAGTACCATGTAATGCGACTTCCTGGCGTCTCGTTTCTTGATGGCATCAATCAGGTCTTCAATATTAGTAAACGGACGGTTCACTTCGTGATCGCCTTCCCGCATTGATAGACGTGCCGCTCTATTAGGGTGCTCGCCTAAACGCACAATAACCAGAGCGCGTCCGTCACGAAGTCTGTCGTTGTAGAGCGGGGTGTCGTCACCAGCAAACTTTTGAGTTCGTTCCTTCAGTTCGGCAAGTGTCCCTTGCAATCGCTGATTCTCAGCTTCAATTTTTCGAGTCTCTTTATCGGCTTCGAGTTGTGCCGATTGAAACCTTGATTCAGCGTCTTCAATTTGCTTTTCGACGGCCGTCACCTGCCCAGTAAGCTGTTTGTTTCTGCGTTTTTGCTCTTCAATTTGGTTAATCAGTTGGTCCTCCGTGACCGTCGCTGACATTGCGATCCCTTGGTTCTCTTTTTGTTGCCGTTCCTGGATTTGTTTTAGTTCGACCTCGATCGCGTCTCCGTCGGCTCGAGTTTGCTCGATGACTCGGGTAATCGCCGCAGCGTCCCCTGCTGGTGTTCGCGAAGCTGCGTCCACCTTGTCAATCAGTTCCAATATCATGATCAATGTGATCAAGATGAAAATCCCAACCACGGCGGTGATGATGTCCTGAAAGGCGAAGAAGGATACTCCCGGTCCGCTAATTTTTCGACGCATCGGCTATCCCGTCTGGGAGGTTGCTTTCGCTGAAGAGTGCACGACTGAAGTCAGTTCGGGTGGGACGTCTTGGCGGTTTGGTATCGCGTCGTCAGCCCTCATGCGGGAAACGATTTGATTGAGGCAGTAGTCCTGACACTGATCTAGGAACTCCTCTTCGGCTTTCTTTTGCACAGTGATCCACAGTTGCAAAAATAGGGCGATTACCAGTGCGACCAACGTCGTCTCGAACGCAGTCGACAATCCTCCGGTCACCTCGCGTAGCGGACCGATGATTCCTGCTACGTCACTGTCATCGGTCAGCAATGAGGAGAAATTGCCAATCGCACTGGCTAGTCCTAAAACGGTTCCGATGAACCCTAAAACCGGGATCGCCCAAAGAAAACCAGATAGCATCCCGAACGAAGTTGCGGACGCCGATTCATCACGATCGGCCATCGACTGTAAAACTTCGTCAACGTCGCCAATGCGACCCAGATTCTTCAAACTCGAAAGGGCGATCAGGATCCTACGGAAAACAAGAAACTGATCGGGGAAGTCTGCGATAGCGTGAATCGTAGTTAGTACATCCGGGGCAGTCTGGCGGGTCAGTACGAAACGTTGGTTTTCTGGCACTACTGGACGGTCCAATGCTCGGCGTTGAACTGCTAGCTTCATTCGTTTGAATATCAAGATTACGACCGCCCAAAACCCGAGTAATACGGCAGCATACTGCGTTGGTCCGCGATCCATCATCATCGATCGAAACGGGCTCGTATTCAGTAGTGACAGTACACCGAAGAAGATCGCAGTAAGAATCAATGCGATTAATCCACAGAAGGCGGTACGAACAGATGTTCCTGGGGCCGGCGACAGCCCGAACATCGATTCAGGGTCTCCACGACGGACCGATAAACGCTCATGTGGTGGCGTTGGCGATTTGGACGTTTGCATGCGTGTCCTACGTCGTTTGTGCGATTGTGATTAAAAGGAATATTGCGAAAACGAACTGGTTTGCAATGATGAATGCCGCTGAGAGCCCGGCAAACATCCAAAGGCGGTGTTCGTGCCGGGCAACAGCAACGGAATCTTCCGCTTCGCCTCGGCGTCGGGATTTCGATAGGAGTTTTGTCATCTCGATAGCCATCATTAGCAGCAATCCTGAAAATAGCAGTGCGCTAACTGCCCATATTGCGATGAGCCCGCTGCTCTCCAGTCGCCGGGTCGCAACGGCCGTGTAGACTTGAAATAATCCCAAGGCAAATGATTCTGCAGCAAAGATATAGGTGATGACGCAAACTATCAGTAGCCAAAAAAAGCGTCGTGAACTCAAATCACGCAGTGCGTAGCGAGCATCGTCTGGATCGGTTGTTGCGTACGTTGAGGAGAAGTTTGGTGCCGAGTTATTAGGCGATGTCGTCGATGGTATTAACAACGCCGCTGGTAAAACCTCGTGGGCCGGTTTCCAGTCCTGCATGCCACTGCGCCAAACAAGTGTTTGGGCGTCAATGCGACGTTCGCTGATCCAACGTCCCAAGTCATGTTCGTTGATCGGACCCTGCCGCTTACCATCGTCTGCGACATACCATTCGCCGGTTTCGGTGTCTTCTGGGGGAGCGGAAGCAGGGGATGGACTTGCATCGATGACGGCCTCGGCAGAACTGTTTTCTGCGACGGAATCATGGCTTGCTTGTTCCGTATGCCTTGTCTTTTGTTGCTCCTGCTGCCACTTATCGATCCGCTGCCATTGGTTGTTACCAGCTGGGGAAATTTCATCTTTCACCCCTAGTTGTTGACGGGCGATCATGCGATCAATTTGCATCCGGCTAAAGGGGCCGAGACGGCGTCCCTGACGACGGATTTGGAATTTCTTATCAGCTTCGGTGGTGGGGCTCATGGATATACGCTCACCAGGGTATGACGGGTCTGAGGCAAATTCAACGCTATAGGCGCCTGAGGACCGCTCGAGAGGAAGATGGGTTCTCCGGCGGTCATTTTGATTGACGAGTCGGTCACTTTCATTTGATCCTTTTCGAATTCGGCGAACCGGATCCACCGGCACTTCAGTGGATCAGTGGGGTCGCGACGCACTACCATCAGTATCCCCGGTTTCAGAGTTTCTTTTCGTTCCCAGTAGTGAATAACTCGGGAGGAGGCCGGCCCATTTAGTTCTGACTTGCCTGCAACATCCCATATGCCTACAGGGCGTATTCGCATCTGCGATAACAGTTTTGCGTCGTCGCGTGGGTCTTGATGTTTACGATAGAGAGAAGACAGGGCTGGAATGATCTTCTGGATAACTATGTCAGTAGACCGAACCGATCTTGAAGCAGGTCGATACCAATCTTCCCAAGCCGCTCGACGGGCTAGGAGAGCGTTGTGGATTTTGACGAATTGCTCCCTAGCAATAGACCCTTCCTGAATTTTTTGAATCGCTTGTGCAAGTAGGATTTCCTTAATTGTCGCATCGAGTTTCTCGCGGCGGCATAGAATCGCTAGCCACTTGAGCATTTCGCCGTCCCAATCGGCCATGGCTTTCACGCGTGCGTCGCCCCACTTCTTTTTCAGCTCATCGAGACTGCTAAACGGTTCCCGCTCGATGACTAGTGGCGTGTTGAGTGTTTGGCTTTTGATTGCTCCATCACCCGTTTGTATCACTTCAACGCCTGACACGAGCGGCTGCACATCGTCGACGTCAAACTTATCTCGCTCACGATCGTAAAAATTCTTGTAGAGATACACTCGGCTTCCTTCGCCGCCTTTCTGTGTGACCGAAATGATTTGCGAAAACAGTGACCGGTCCAAGAACTCTTCAAATTTTTTCAGAATCGCGTGTCGTTCATTTGCATGGTCAATGCAAAACGTAATAGACTTAGGAGTCTCAAAGGGGGGCTTCGAGCAAAGTTCAGATAGTTCTTTGCCTGACTGCGAGACACTGGAAATTGCTTGTGACTTAAATTGCGATGTGAAAAGGTCTTGCATGTGCCCGAGGTGTCGATTCCAGAGTTCGGCTGTCTGCCAGAACTCTGCTGAATCAAGCGTCCGACGAAATTCGGCCGATCTCTGATCTAGCGGCAACTTTGCAACATAATCCTTCATGCGTGATTTTAAATTCGACAATGACCGGGCTGCCAGCAGGTGTTCGGCTGCACCGGAGGAACGAACGAGCGTTATCTCGTGTTCCTTCAAGCGGGTTTTCAGTGCGATGATACGCCGGACTTGGTTTTCGCCTTCTTGCTTGGCTGAAAGGCTAGCGTAAGGAAAGTCGGCAATGCTCCGTTTAATTTCGTCGATTAGCCCGTCAAGTTTCGTAGATTGTCCACGCAAGTCGGGCAGCGTGAATTCACTGAGGGGGCGTTTTGATTGTTGCGCCAAACGATTACCGGTTGCGCGAAGTGCTCCCATTAACGACTCTGTTTGCTCTTTTCGGCGGCTATTGACGAACCTTTCGTATCGATCACGTTGTTCAAGAACTCGTATCTTTTCATCATCCGTGGTCGCTTCCTCCTCCAGTCGCGAGAGCAGTTTGTCATCGAGTGACTCATCGTTGACGGCTTCCAATTCAGCCAACTGCTGATCAAAGCGGGCCTTTCGATCCTTTTCCTTTTGCGTCATCGATTGGTGCAGCACGATCAACTCAGCTACCTTTGGGTCTGACGCTAGTTCAGGTTGGGATCGACGGACTGCATCGATGAACTGTTTCGCATCGTCCAATGCGCCCGACTCCAAAATGCGACGAAGTTGTCCAGAAACGGTCGCGACCTTCTCGACGTGATTGCGACGGATTTGCCATGTGACAAGCATGCCGATAAGTAGCATTGTCACAACCGCGATCCCTCCAATTGCGAGTTGGAATTTTCGCTTCCCGCGGGTCTTCAAATCGTCGATCGTGGCACGGTAACGATTGAACAATTCAGGCGGCAACGGTTCGTCAAAGGCGATCGCTTTTTGATAGGCCGATTCAATTTGCGGAACGTTCGCGTCAAGACGATCCATCGTGCTTTCAAGCATTGCAATCGCTGAGTTGCGAGACGCGACCCGTTGCTGTTCAGCGTTCTGCTCGGAGACATGTTCGATGCCTGGGGTCGCGATTGCTTCTGCTTCGCTGTTGACCACAGACGATCCAAACTCTTCGACGCCTTCGTTCCGTAGGTTCACATAGTGGGCAACTGCGTGGCGGGTTCCCTCTTCATCGAATTGATCCATGGATTCCTGAATCGATTTGGCAGCTGCGAGTAACTCCTCTTGCTTTTCTGCCAAACGCAATTTTTGGACATGGCGATTCACGGCTGTCTTCAAAAATGCCGGTGGATCCGTCTGCCAGGTATCAGCGAGTTCTCTTTGCAATAAGGTCAGCTTCGCAATGTCTTCCGACTGAATAGCTAGCTGGACGTCAGCGGAAAGTTCCTTCAGCCTCGCCTTCTCATGCGCGTCGATGTCGTCGATCCAGTGAGGGCTCGTTGGGTCTGCTGCAGCGATCGCTCTCAATGTTCGGAGTCGCCACACCAATGGCGCGCGAGCTAAGACGAGTTTACGTTGACGCCGGAGCAATCCGTCAATCGATTGCAGTTCGACCATTGCGTCGCCGAGCAATTCGATCGCCTCCGTATCAACTTCAGAGACAGGAGGGAGGTCATAGAGATCGACCAGGTCTCTCAATTCATCGAGTCTCGGAATTGAAAGTTCGTTTGCACGGTCGATTAATGACGGAGAAGAACCAATGATCGCCATCGCCTCGCTGCGCAGTCCGCGACGGACTAATTCCACCGCGTCACCTAGTTTTTGATTGACGATTGATAATTCGCCTTCGTATTGCTCTAAGACCTCACGAAGATCATTTTCGGAGATCGTATGGCTATCGAGGAGTTGATTGACGCGTCGTGTGATGGCAGACATGGTTGATTAAGTCGTCTATTCGTTGCTGGGTGCGCCGTAGGCCAATTCTGGGATGAAAAACAAATCGTATGTCTCGACGACTGAAAATACCGGCTGTCCATAATCTGTTTTTTGGGATTTCCCAAATTCGATCTGGCCTTTTAGTTTCAAAGTAGCCAGCGACTGTTTTAGTTCCAAATAGCTGGCGCGAAGCGTTTCTAGTTTATCAAGGTGTTCTCTTATTTTTTCATCAACGATTTGCCCTTTTGCTATGAGCTTGTGGGCCGCTTGAACGTCGTAGCGAAGCTGTCGAAGGCTGTCTATCACCTCACTAATTCCCGCGTCGTAAAGAGCATCAAGCGTTCTAGGTGAACTCCCTGAAAGAGCACTAATGCATTTTTGCACGCTGCCTTTCCAGCGGTCATGCTTGTCCTTGGTTTCTTGTTCTTTGGCTTTTTTCTTGTGTTTCTCTATTTCCTGTTCGACTGCACCTTTGTTCTTGGTTAAGAACCTCCGTAGGCTTGTCTCCGATTGAATGGCGTTTTCTTGTTTTTCGACGAGATTCTTGAGCGATTGAAGCATCGCTTGTTGGGTTAATATATCTTGCGGAATTAGTTTTAGATTTATGCTAATAGTGATGCGAGTGCTTCCATGGTCGACAGTAAGCCAGTTTTTAAAGCCGATTAGGTCGTCAATGTTAGCGGTTTTCGAGAAGGGTTTGGCTCTCTCGCCCTTCATCCGAATTCGATCAATTGTATTTAGTTTGGCGGTGTCTAGCTCTATAAAACAACGAGGCTTGATTTGAAGTTGGGACTCTCTACGTGCAGAATCGCCATCGAAGTAGATCATCAAACGATGTGAGTCTCGACGGCGTTTCACTTCTGTTTTCAGGTTTGACTGCAGTTGGTCTAGGTCAACTTTGACCGTGGTGGCAATCTGATTGACCTCGTCTGATTTTTTTTGATATTTTGTGAGAAGGTCGGGAAGGTGATTATCCAAATAGGCGGTTGCTTTCGCGCGAACACTTTTGATCAATTCTTCGAGTGACCTTTCCGTAGTTGCGTGCTGAAGTAGTTCCTGCTTTTCTTTCTTCAAAGTGTGCGCCGTTGCTTCCCATTTGACGATATCCTTCTGTAGTTGCTTCAGGCGATCTTGATACTTCTTTAGTGGTTTGTGTGTTTTCAGTACACCTATCTCCATTTTCTGATCGTTGATGAAAAGATCTATCAAATCGGCGTAGTCATTGTCGCGCATCCACGAGGCCAACGTTTCTTCGGGTGGCCATGATGATAGCTCTCTGAGCTGCGCAGCTTGTTCATCCAGTAATTCCAACTCTGACTTGACTTCCTCAACAAAGGTTGAAATGGAATGTTGGTTAGCGTCGTCTGAATACTTTTGGCCTTGGAGGATTATTTCTTCTGCTTCGCCGAGGCTGTCCGACTGATCTTTCTCGGCTGCCGTTTCAAGTTCTGATTCTTCGGCAGGCTCATCCGCAGTTGGTTCCATATCGGTGCCCAGACCAGGTTCGACTCGAGTTTCTGGTTTGGGTTGAGGGGAGGAAGTGACCGCCTCTTTTTCTTCATTGTTCGAAAGCACTTCGGCATTCGGCGTGGTGAGGATGCCGGCAGAAGCATTTAAGTCCGCTAGCAGGTCATCGGGATTGGTGTTGAAAAAGTACAGGATTGCTGCAGTTCCAAGGCAAAGAAGCACCAACGCTGGGGCAAGTGTAAGGAGCCAGATGTAGTTGCTTCTTGGTGAAGGAGCCTCGCTGACAGGCGGAGGTAGTCTGCCGGTCGAAGGTGTTGATGGAGGTGGCGGGGATGTGAGTTTCATCCCAACTGCTTCAATTTCGGTCGGGAGTGTTTCGTCTGCGACTATGTCCGAAAGTCCGAGTGGTATAGCTACTTCGGCGTTCGTAGCGCTTTCGGGATGCTCGTCAGTATGGGTAGGTGCGGGTTGTCCTGAGCGAGCGGCATCGACCAGTCGATTAGGCGGCGGAGTGTTGGCCTCGCCCGTGGGGCCACGCAGTTTCCCTGTGTTTAAATCGAGCGAATACGCTGTGGGAGTGAGTGATAAGGCTTCTGGGGAGTCGGCGATCAAGCAACGCAACCGGCAGTTGGTTCCTGGTGGCAACTCGCCGGTATAGGTGGAGAATGTGGCGTTCCAGCGTTTCGATTCGGGAAGCAGACAGATCGCTTCATCGATTAAGGTGAGAAGGTTTGGATTCTGCTCAGGCTGGTGCAGCAGATAGAGTGGTGCGCCGTTGGCGTGGCCGTCAAAAAACGACGCAACCGTACCTGCCCATCCGGCGTCTCCACAAAGTTCAGCCCAGAGCTGGGCAACTCGCATCGAAGAGTCGACAGATGGGACTGTTTTGGGCTCAGGGATCTTGCGCACGACGCCGTCCCATGTCTCGGCGGCAAATCCGGGTTGTCGAAGCACCGCAGCTGGTCCGCCAGCGGCTCGGTCGGTCGGCGCGACGACGACATGATGCGCGATCTTGTTTGTGCGCCCGGTGTAATCCGGTGGGGCTTCGGCGACTCGGGATAGCACATTTACCGGACGCCCGACCACTTTGATCTGCACATGCATGTAGTTAACGGGGGCTGGACCTTCCACAGTGCTGTGGCTATAGGCGGATAAGCCTTCGAGTGGTCCAACTAAACCTGCGGGCATCACATCAGACATGGCCACAGTGCAAAAACCGCGGCTACCCGGCCGAAGGCCCTGCGGTGCCGACGTATAAATCAATTCGCTGCTGTTCGACATCCTAACCCCGCCCCGTCTGTCCTGGTTTTCGGCGTCCCACATCGATAAGTCCACGGAACCGTCTTGCAAGTAAATAGATCAAACTGACCTCTGCCCACTGAGGACGGATATCCTTCGGGCGGATGCCGAGTTGCCCACTCTTTGGATCCAGTTCAGGTCGCCGACCGGTCGCCGAAACCGGCATGAAGATGACTTCGTTGCTTACCGTGGCAGCAGCGGCCGCTAGTTCAGGGCAAGTTCGACGCAACAGATCACGCAGCTTTGCTGACGTTTGCAGAATGAGGTCTTCGTCGATTGCTTCACGGTCGCGTTCGACCTTTCCGAACGGTGGATCAGTTGCAACGTCCGGCAATAGGTTCCTCCAGGCATCCCATTTGGTGACCAAAACAACCAGCGTTGCACTGATCTTTTCGTCTTCGCGCATTCCCGCTTTCTGTCGGACCCTGTTAATCGCTTCTAGGAGAATGCTGTCTTGCCGAATTGATTGTCCGCCCGAGCGTCCCGCTCCCGTCATTTGTGGATCCTCGGTTTTGCCTTCACACTCAGCGCGAAATCGAGGGTCCTGCGTAGGATCGAAGCAGAATAATAACGCTTCACTTCGGGCCAGGTGGCCGGTCACCGGACCGGTTGACTCGTCGGCTCCGGGCAAGAACGATTCGCCGGCATTGTCATAAAGACAAAGTACCCTTGAAAGGGCTGTCTTCTTGTCTTCGTTTGGATGTCCTTCGCCGGGACTGAGCGAGAATAGAAATGGCCGTGGTAGATTGACGGCCCTATCTGGCATCTGCACGCGGTTATAGAGGGTCCCTTGTTCTTCAGTCTTAGGGAGCCATGTTAATTGATCAGGTTGGGCGGAAAGGAATTGGCGTTCCTCGTACTCAATCAATCTCGCATTCATCGCAGCGTCTGCGTCAGTCAGCAGCATTTGGAAACGCTCGGCCATTGATTGCCTTGCTTGCCAGATCATCGACGCCAAGAGGTAGCTTTTGCCGCTTCCCGGTGCTCCGAGGATTGAGAAGAAGACCACAGGCATTTCGAAAAGACGACGGGGAATCTTCAAATGACATCGTGGGCATCCTGTTTCGGTTGCTTCGGCGCCTTCCGGGTCAATGGCCTTATTGTCAGGAGTAAAGCGTGACGGAAGAAAACGACGTAGCTCGCCTTCACCGAGTTTATCATCCCCATAGAGCGACGCATGTGTAGCAATCCAAAGGGCATCTTCGGGAGCAAACTCGGCCCAGCAATGCGGGCAAACTAGCTTGTCAAGCAAACGTGGATAGACGGACAGCGACATGTGTGCGGCAGAGGTAATGGGGAGTCAAGCCAGTGACTGGTTGAGGAAAGTTGGAGTAAGTTGCCCCTTACGGGGAGTTCTTGCCTGTCGCTCTCGCGGGGCATGCTACTGCTTCCCAGAGTGGCGGGCAACTAGGCGATCATGATAGGCAGTATCTGTTAACGGAGCGCCGACATATGTAGTCAAACTGCGGTACCGAGCTAAAGCGAAAGGACACGAAATTGAACTTTGTCAAAGATTAATAAAATGTGCGCGTCAAGTTCTTCTGCTCGCGTGGGGCGTCCCTTTGTTCGCGCTGTCTGCGAGATGCGTCGTGTGGATTGCTAAACTATGGGGAAGTATGCCTGTCCCCTTGTCTTATACGAGTCATTCTGCTCATTCATGTCGCACTACAGGCTTGCCAGGATTTCAGCCTTTTTTGTCTCGAATTCATGTTGTTCGATCAAGCCTGCATCGAGCATCTGCTTGAGTTGAGCGAGTCGCGATGTGAGGTCGTCAGGCGAGCCTGTTGGCTGAAGTGGTGCAACTGCAGTGTTAACTGTGACACTACTGGCGGCATTGCGTTCTTCTTCCATCTTCCTGTTACGACGAAATTCACGCATTTCTTCTTCACGCTGTTGTCCAACGCGATAGACGCATCTTGCTTGAGCCTTGGGGAGGTGCTCAAGCTTTTCCACCCGACCGTCTAAGGCAGACACCGAAAGCGTGGATCCTACAATTCCTTCGCTGATATGGACATCTTGGATCTCAATCCATGGGACATCGACCATGTTCATGCGCCCTAACGTCTTTGCGCGAAAAATGATGACTCGTTTGTTCGTTAGGACGATTGCATCGGGTGACATCAATGACGGTAGATGTTGTACAGCGATGTATTCCGGTTGTTCGGTGTCAGTGCAGATGTCTGTCACCCGGCTAAGCAATTTTCCTACAACTTTCGTCGGTTGCCCGTCTGATATGAATCTTGATAAAGCAGAGTCAGTGGCGAGAACCGGTTGCACATTCGCGATGTGCGCTGGGGTGCTCGTTGCGGGCTTTGGTAGTTCTGGGATTTGTGGCGGAACAGATGGCAGAACTTCAACGATATTGCTGACAACCATCTCTTGGCCTGAGGCTGATTTAAAGAGCCCTTTTACTTTACCTGCCGGTGTCCATTTCCCGCTTTCGCCTAGTCGGACTGGCGTGTCCGTCGCAATTTTGCCCTGTTGTGCTATTTCCTGCAGTTGCCGGGCGCTAGCTGGACCGACAATCTTGCCTTTGTACTGAATGTACCACTGCGAACTCATGTTGCCCCTCTTCAAGCTTTGGTTCTGTGATTCTGCTTTTCGTCGACGTCAAAGTAATGTTCTTGTTCCTGTTTTGAGCAAGGTGCTTGATTGGATGGATGCACCGCTCATCGGGATAGCGTCGCCTATTTGGTTGGTGATTTTGCTCGGTCAGGGAGGAAGACTGATGTTGAACTGCGGGTGCTCATTTTGAGCGATTTTGTCTGGGGAGTCAATGTTAGGGGGTTGCAGCCTCGCCCATTAGAAGTTTGCTGGTTTCACGAGGGATTCGTGTGTGCTGCGTTGGCGCAAAAGGGGGACGACGTGAATCCGATGCTAGAGCATTTTGGCAGATTGCATCGGGCCATCGCGGGCCCGCTTGTTTCTTCAAGCAGGCAATCTGACTGTCCTTTGTCCCGGGGCTAGGCATCGAGGTGCCGTCGAAAGTTGTGTTCTTAAGGGACGGAAAAGGGCGGCGTATTCGGTTGGGGCTTCACTCCTCTCTCGGCGCGAAGTGGGCAAAGGAATACGGCATGACCAAGACTAAAACAGACAGATAACACGCGTCTGTAGGCGAAGTGCTTGGCCCTGAAGTGGATTCGTTCCGGGCTCAGTTCGATCGGAAGAGTCTTTTCGACGGAATCGTCCGTGCAACAGCCTGACGCATGCTGCGGTATGCGGTCGACGCAGAAATAGATGCTTTCGTCGATCTGCACCCTGATCGGAGCGATGAGTGTGGACGGCGACTGGTCGTCAAAAACGGCAGTCTTCCCTTCCAAGAAGTCCTTATCTAGAGCTGACGCGATGCTCGTGATGCATGGAAGAGTACGCGACAACGACCCCGATTGTAGCCGCCGCGTTACTTCTGCTCCGAGTGTGTTGCTAAGCAACTTGCGAAAGACCACGCGTATCCGGAAGGTACCATCCGCCAACTGCCCGCCAATACTTCGTCGCGGACAAATACGCGCACTCGAGCGGCGGTCGTCCCGGAGCCGCGATCTTCGCTGGTTTGCCATGCGAGAAGACCAACGCCCTGCCTGGATTCCACTTCGTTGAATAGTGGCGAGGCGCTGCGATTCGCTTCAGTTTTCGAGGCATGTTGAATTCCACGTTGATCACGATTTGTCGTCGGTTGATTTGTCGATGCTGGTCGCGACTGCAGAGTGATTAAAAAGGCAACAAAGGGTCCTGCCGCGGTCGGGTCGGTGTGGAGCGTCGACCGCGGCTCTGACGCGGGGGACTAGGGGGGGGACCGACTTTGGAAAAGTCGGCGACTGTCTGGCTCGTGAGCCAGTATGAGTCAGTTTTGGAGCGGTGGTCGGTGACTCGCGTCTCCGTGGCGGTGTTTCCATCGTGGTGCCTGGCACAGGGAAACGGGAGAAGACTGCGTCGATTGTTTAGTGAGAGTACCGACGGCGCATGAAAAAAGCCCGCTTGTTGCGGGCTTTCTTCGAATGGGCGATGAGGGACTCGAACCCCCGACATCTTCGGTGTAAACGAAGCGCTCTAGCCAACTGAGCTAATCGCCCTGGGGAAGAGCTTTCAGCGATTCGCTGTTAGCTCTTAGCTTTGGGTGTGCCTGCGATCGTGAGTGCTGAATGCTAGCAGCTGATCGCTTGAGGCTGGTTTGGTCTAACGGGCCAGCAATTGGGTGCGTTTGTTGCGGCGTTCGGCTCGCAAGCGGGCGCGACGGTTGGTTTCACTCGGCTTCTCGTAGAATTCGCGGCGACGCATTTCTTTCTTGATACCGCTTCGTTCCACTAGTTTTCGGAATCGTCGTACTGCCTCTTGAATCGTTTCCCGATCTCGCACCAATAACTTTACCATATCCGCTTCGTAAACCCTTCGTTTTGAATTCGTTGCATTTGAAAATCTCCTCCGTTTGAGGACTGATGATCGGGGGGTGATGGCGTTTCAGGCGTGTTGTCAACGCACCTCGGGCCGGAACCCCCTCGTGGGAAGAGGGATGATAGCGTTCGAGGTGGAATGTCGACAACCGAGGAATCGTTCGAAAATCGGATAAATTTCGATTCTGGTCTTGAATTCTCGGCGCTGTGGGGGCATCGGCCGTTTTCGGGGGACATGTGGACCCGGCGAAGTGTTGGGCAGAGGCCCGGTTCGACACGTGGGTGTCAGCATCGATCGGCGTCTGCGTCGGTGCTGCGATCGTTGTTTCGCCTAGCGGAGTTGGTCCCAGCGGATGGTTTCGCGGCGGACACCGTCGCTGCCGTAGAAGACGGTGCTGCGGGATTTCAGGTCGGCGATCGCGGTCAGTTTGACGCTCCGTGGGCCGTGCAGGCAAAAGTAGATGGCACAGGTTTTTCCGCGGCGGACGACTTCACGCTGGGTCAGCGGGAACTGAGCAGGCTCGAGCGATCCGAGTTCGCAGAGTTTGGTTTCGACTTGCAGCCTCATCGTGGGCAAATCAAGCGATTGGAGGGAAAATCCGATCATCGACAACTTTCGGGAAAGAACCAACGGCGGGAGGAGGTCGCCGTATTGAAGATGCTGCCCCACTGGCCTCATGCCTGTGCGGGGTCGAGATCCGGCGGGAACGGACCGGGCTTAGCGACCCATCGAAACCGATCGGTCGGCCGGCCGAGGCGGGATGCCCGACAGCGTTGGATATCGGCGAGATCCGCGAGTGGCGATGAGTCGTCGACGCCGTCCGATCAGACTTAACCGTCTCGACCGACCGGTCACGCTGACTTCATATGAAGGGCGCTGTCGTAACGCCTGTGCCGGGGGGACGTCGCAATTCATTCGGTTTTCTGGGTAGATTGACTGATGAAACGAGCCGGGTTCACGACGTGAATATGCTGTGCCGGTGCGAACACCACCAAATACGTGTTACGGCCATCGTCGATCCGCACGTCGCTCTGCACGTCACCGCCGACCGAAAAGCCGTCTGGGCCGACGGGAGCCAATCGGATGGCTTGGTCCCCGGCGGGCAGTTCCGCTCGTAGGACTTGAATCTCTCTTGGTAGCAATCCCCAGCATCGTGTGTCGGCGGTTTCGGATGCGGTCCACGCCGACGACGCGGCGAACTGGAACGCGGACCCCAAGCCACCAGTCAGGCCGAGTCCCTCGCGTACCTTGCCGACTGCCATCTCTTTGCCGGCCTGCCTGAGAAAGCTGCGGGCGATCGTCCACGGTCGCTCGGCGTTTTCTTGCGTTTGAACCAGTCGTCCGATGTCGGTCAGTGATTGGGTGGCGCCGAGTAGTTGAAACTCTTTCGGCGAAGGCAACCCGTTTCCGGATACGCCGTTCGTGATCGGGCTGACGGTTCGAGGGCTGGCGGTTAGAGGACTGGCCGAAAGAGGACTGGCCGCGATCGCGACGGAGGCGACGGGCGACGGTGGGATCACGACGGTGGGGATTTCGACGCTGGTGATTTTCGGCAAACGGGTGACGTCGTCTTCTTCTTCGTCATCGTTGAGCATCAGGGCCGACGCGATGGAGACGGCGGCGGAGGTTACCGGTGCATCGGTGGGGACCAGTACCGGACCGCGGCCGACCATCGCGAAGACGTACAACGCGCCGTGCCCGGGACGGCTGTGGTTGCCCACCGTGGCTCGTTCGAGGTCGTCGAAGGCGGGTTTGAAGTCGGGGCGGATGGAGCTGACCAAGCGGTAGTTTCGCTGGGCGTCGTCAAAATCATGATGCGTCGCCTCTCGCAACACACCTCTTAAATAAGGGGCCAGGGCCAACTCCTGATGAGGCGTCGTGTCGACAAAATCAGGCAAGAGGGATCGCCGTCGTTCGTCCGCAACGGTTCGCAGTTTGGCTTGATGCATCGCGGCTTGGTTGATGTAGCTTTCTGCGTCGGTGCCGTCGCCGGCGAGAGAGCAGATCGCGAGCATGGTGCGGATCATCACCTCTTCGTACCCGGCCGGTTTGAAAACCCTCGCGGTGTCATCGGTGACCATGGATAGTGCGCCGCCACCGGCTTGCTTCGCGGTGCTGAGCACGCCGCCTCCGCCGGCGCCGATTTTGGACGCGGGGCTGGTTTTGTCGAAACGGTCGCGCAGCACGCGGAGCCGTGACGAAGCGGCGTCGACGTTCCCGGCGGCGAGCTGGACGATGGCCAGGTCCAGTTCAGCAGGCCCTGAGAACCGGCCTCCCGAATCGGCAACCTCCGACAGCATCGATTCGGCCGTCGCCAAGTCACCAGAGACAAAAGCGCCGCGTGCGGTGTCGATCGAAGCGAGCTTGGCGGCGCACCCGGTCAGAGAGAGCACAACGATCGCCGACGTCACACACCACAGCGAGACAACGGCTCGGGATCGGCGATGCAAAGAACAGAGATGTGAGGAGCTGAGATGCAAAATCAGGTTCCCCAAAACGGTGCTGCTGTGGAGTCGACGCAAGTTTGCAGGCTAGCCGTCGGCTTGGTCAAACACGCCAAAGTTCCACCACTTGCCGGCTCGCGTGTGGTGATAGCCTTTGCGAATCTTGGCGGACTCTTTGATGTAGTCGCCTGAGTGCAGGTTGACCATCTCGAGGGTGAGCACGTAGTCGCGCTGCGTTGACTTGTTCCGGTCGGTCGTGCCAGACGTGATCGTTGCGTAGAGCAAATAATCGACCGGCGTTCCTTGGCGGCCGAGTGCGGCGGCGAACGCGCCGCGGTTGGCGGGTAGGAACAGCGAATCGGGACGAAGGCGGGTTTCGATCAACGCGGCGTCGACCATCCGGCGGCTGATGCTGCGGAACGCTTCGCCCGCGTTGATCTGCGAATCGATACGCTCATAGAGTTGGTCTTTGAAGTCGACGAGTTCCTCGGCACTTTTGTTTTCGATACCGATGAAGCAAACCCGTGCCGGGCCGGTGGCCAACTGCGGCGGGCAATTCGGATCGATCGAACCGGTCAACGACGCGCCGTCGGCACCCGCCGGTGCGGTCGGATCGTTCAGTTGCATGTCGCTCGACATGGAATGGCTGACCGTCATCGCCGGCGTCCCCATTTCCGCGGCAAATTGATTGCCGAATGGGAGAGGTTGTGGCGGTGGGCATCGGCCCAGAAGCTGAGCAACGGAGGCGTCCACCAGCGGATTCCACGTCGCCGCACCGGCTTCGTGGCTGCCGACGAGGTCTTTGTCATCGTTCGCGACAATATGCCCGTACCGGTGAGCGCATCCACCCACCCAGGCAGTCAGCAAACCGAGAGCCACCAGCGGAAGTGCGACCCAGACGCGTCCATTTACTGCGTTGGGCACGCATGGCTGCGATCGGTTCGAGTTCCCAGCGGGGGATTCGCCGGTCGAATAGGCACCTTCCATGGCAATACGGTCTCTCAATTAACGAAAATGCCAGAAATCCGGCGTCGGGCGGCTTGTGATGATTGCATCAGTTAGCAAAATGATCGGCACAACGTCGAGATGGGCCCTGAAAAGCCGAGTCACGCAAAAAAGGCTCGGCAGACAACCTTGTTTTACTGAACGCTCCATTTTGACATCCGCGGTGCCTGTTCCATTTTCCCGCGATCTGCTCCATTACCGATCTCAACGCAGCGGCGACATCAACGCGGCGAATCCATTCACCGCTGAGAATTCACCGCTGAGACTTCACCGCGATGAACACTCGGCGAGAATCCGAACCGCTTGCCGAGAAAAAGAACCCGTCGAGAAACCAGAAACCGTACTGACCAGAAATCGTAGAGAAACGACGAGGCGTTAATTACGGTGTCCGGTCTCCGAGTTGTTCGCGTCCTGCTCCTCCCCTTGTCCTTGTATTGATAATCCGTACATGACTGTCACGTTCGAACCGAAACCTTTTGAATCCGATTCCGACTCTTCGGTCGCGACCTTGGAGCCGAATGAGCCGACCTCGCCTCGCGCGATGCCGTCTCCGACGATGGTGGACGACGACGATGACGACATGGATGACGACGACGACGATGATGAAGCTCCCGCCTCGGATGACGAAGACGCGGCACCCGGGTTTGGAGACGATCTCGACGACGCCGACGATGACATCGACGAGTTTGATGACATCGACGAAGACGATTTCGACGACGACTTCGATGATGATTTCGAAGAGGAACTCGACGATGACTACGAGATCGAAATCGATGACGAAATCAGTGCCGAGTTTGGGCTGAACACCGCCGGGGATGACCTCGACGAAGAGGATGACGACCTCGATGACTTCGACGATTTCGACAACATCGACTGATCGTCGAAGTCGCCTGATTTCAGTGATCTGAATTTTGGCGAATCCAGCGACAGGCGATGGGCATGTCTGCTTTTGGGGGGAGTGGATTTTGTCATAGATCCTGCTGCACGAGGAACTTTGACGAGCTGGCGATTACCCACAATTCGCTTCACGCCGGAGGCGTTTCAGCAATTAGCCGGCGGTCGAGCGGAGCGACAACCGCCGGAATTGAGGGCAGAGCTCGGTTTCGACCCCGAAGGTGGTCGCAGATTCGCCAAGGCGTTTGTGCTGCGACCACCTTCGGGGTCGGTCAGAACTTCGTACGATCGATCTCCCCAGTTGCGCCAACGCGACCTGGGGCTAATGGCTTGAAATCCCTCCGGTATAAAACCGATTTGTGGGTAATCGACAGCGTTGACATAATCCACTATGGCGGACGCGTAAAGCGAATCGCCGCCTATTCGATGATCAGTTTCCCACGCATTCCCGGCCGAGCTCTGCCGTCGGGGTTTTCCAGGTTCGCCCACAATCGAACTTGTGAGGTCACGGGATGCAGTTCTGGGGAAACAAATGTGACGACTCCGTAGAGCGGTGTCGCTTCATCGATACCTTTCTCGAACGCATCCTCGTCTTGATCGCGAACCGAACCGTTCTCCGCATTCGCGGTGGCGTTGTCTGTATCGCGTGTACCTGGCGCGGATGATTGACCGAATTCGAACTGCGTGACTGGCGATTGCTTTGGCGGTTCGATTTCGAACCTGACGCGGCGTCCGACGAGACTCGCGTCGTGGACTCGTCCGTCCACAAAACCACTGACGCGGATCGGGTCGAGCGAGACCAGCCGTGCGACCGGTTCACCGGCATCGACCCATTGTCCGGGTTGCACAAAGATCTCGGCGACGATCCCCGCGATCCCGGAGGTGACCCGGTGTTCTTGGATTCGCAGTCGCGCCAGTTCGCAGACGGCCTCTTTTTCCGCGACGGTCGCTTCGGCAACTCGTCGTTCCTGTTCGGCCTGTTCGACCGACAGCGCGGCTTGGTCGATGACCAAACGTAGGCGGTCGATTTCCGTTGCGGTGACGGATCCGGCGTAGCGTTGGTTGGCTTCGGTGCTTTGTTGCAACTCACGTTGGCGGACATCGAGGGTGCGTTCTGCGTAGCGTGTGTTGACGTTGTTTTCGGCTTGGATCGTTGCCGCCCTCAACGCCGCGCGGGCGGAGGACAACTCGGCGCGGGCGCGGGAATCGTCCAGCCGGGCGATCGTGTATTCCGCTGAAATGGACTCGCCCTCGTGGATCTCGACGGATTGAATCCGGCCGGGGATCGACGCGGCCACGGTGGTGTTTCGGATCAAGACCACTTGAGCCTGGTCGATCGTGATGGGAGCGTTTGCGTTGGGTTCGGCCGCCGATAAAGTCGGCCCCAAGGACGTCAGCAGAAGCAGCATCACAGAAATGCGGCGACACCGTCGGAAGTGCGGCGAAGTGCAGTGGCTCGCGGCGGCAGTGCGGTTCGATCGCAATCGGGTGACCAGGGAGTGCGATTGGACCATCGTTTCGATTATCTTAGGGGGAGAAGCGAGCTTGAATTTCTCCAGGCTAATCTCGCTCCGCGAAAGAGCAAACTTATCTTGGTTTCGCCTTCGCCTCCCTTTTCTGCTCGACGGTTTCCTTATCCAGGTTGGTTCTCAAGCGTGCAACAAGTCAAACTTTTCAAAGGCGTCGATAGCGAGTTGCCCGAACTCGAACGACAAATCAATCGCTGGATCCGCAAAACAGGCGTCAAGGTTCTCTCGATCTCCGGAAACCTGGCCAGCCAACCGAGCTCCGCATCGGGGCCGATGAACAGTTTCGCGGCGGGCGATGTGTTGATCATCGTGCAGGTCGAAACCGAGAAGCCGCTCGGTTAGATCACGCCTCGCGAGCCTTCCTCCACGGTCGCAAAGGCTGCTCCGGCGGTGATAGCATCGGTTGTTTCGTGCCCGTTTGCGGAAAACGAATTTTGGGCGGGGTGTTTGATGCGCGATGTCACATGTCTCACCGTGATTTGCTGCGCGTCAGACCAGCCGATGTGCGTATCGGGCACACATTTGGTTGTGACTTTGACGGTTGGGTCGTTTGGCCGTCTGTAACTGTTGTTCTTAATTTTTCAAAAGCACGACTGCCGATCTACACCAACAGAGGGGATGTCGATCGGGTTATTCGGATTGAATCGATCGATCGGGCCTCGTTTGTCACTTTTGATTGTCGCGTTGGTGTTTGGGCGTGGTTGCTCACAATGCAAAGCGTGGGTGAAGGATGCGTCCTTCACGGACGCCGCGGATGGTTCGACCACGGAAATCAACTCGCACGAGAGTCTCGTATTGCGAGTCAACGCAGTGTCAAAGGTTGTCGCAAATCACACATCGATTTCGATTCAATTCTAGGGCGGTCATTATGTCCACACGATGGATGCAGCATTTGTTACGTCGGCTAATCGCCGGTGGTCTTGTGGTTTACGGAGTCGTTGCGGTGGCAGGGGAAACGCGTGCCGGTGATACCGACGGCGTGTCTCTCGAACTGGTCGCGGGCCTGTACGAGGAAGTCGACTCGGCGAGTGGGGTTGAGACGATCAACTCGATCGACGAGACACCGTCGGACGAAGCGTTGCAATTGTGTGCGGGCGAAAGCGGTTGTTTGTCACCGCTAGGTTCGGGAGGAATCCTCGAAAGTCCGCTGCTCTCGAATCTCCGCGGCGGTAGAGCGAAATGCCCTCAGCCTTGGTGGGCGCATCGCAGCGGCGCGTTCGGTGAATACCTGTTCTTGACCGCCGGCAGTAGCGACTTGATTTACGCGGTCGAAGGCACCGACCCCGACCCGGACGTTGGCACACCAACCGGTCCGATCGGCATCGCCGCGATGGACGGTTCGTCGGGTTTCCGCACCGGATTTGCGTTGGCGGCGAGTCCTTGCAGCAGCCTGAACGTTTCTTACAGCTACTGGCAGGGCAGCACGTTCGACGTGATCAACGCGAACGATGGTGCCGGCTACGTTTTGAATTCGCAGTTGCTGCACCCGTCACTGGACAACACCGGCGTGTCCAGTTTGCAGTCCAACGCGGACCATGAGATCTCGTTCCAACATGTTGACCTGAACTATCGCCATCTTTGGAAGCAAGCCGGAGCGTTGGCGGTGAACTGGACCGCGGGGCTTCGGTACAGCAATCTCGAACAAACGATGCGAAGTCAACAAACGTATCAAGTCGCCAACGGTTTGACTGACGTCACAACCGACATCGACTTTGACGGTTTCGGTCTGACCGGTGGGTTGGATCTGAAACGATACAGTTGCGAAACCGGCCTCTACATTTACGGTCAGGGGATGGCGAGTTTGCTCGCCGGTGACTGGAAAGCCGACTATCGTCAGGCAAACCAATTCGATGGCGGCGAAGCCAGAAACTCCTACGAGGACTTTCACGCAACTCCGATCCTCGAAGGGGAAGTCGGGTTGGGATGGCAAAGCCGAACCGGATGCGTGCAACTGCAGAGTGGTTACACGATGGCCGGTTGGTATTCAGCGGTCACGACCCGCGGCTATGTCGACGCGGTTCGCAGCGGCAACCTGATCGACGTCGGGGAAACGATCACCTTCAGCGGATTGACTTCGCGATTGACGATCCAGTTCTAAACAGCGGACGGTAGGCTCGAGGGGCCGATCGCTTGCGAAGGCAATGCTCCCGGCGATCATCGGATCCTGGCCCAGTTGCTTTCCATTCTCCGTCTCGACTCTGCCCATGCGTGTTATTTGCGTTTGGGCTGAGTCGAGTTGGATCGTGACGGTGGCGAATGGACTTTGAGGACAGGGATGTCTTCGGAGGCAACAAGTGTTCCTGTCCCCGTCTTGGCCATGCCCGATTCTGAGGAGCCGTCTTCGATACTTGCAGCACCGGGTTCGTTACCTGCCGCATGCCATGTCTGCTCACCATCGAGCATGGCTGGATCGCCTTCGGGTGGATGGTTGAGGAAACCCAATCGCGGTTTGAAGCATTTCCCGAGTGGGCTGACCAAAAGGGCGGGCAATAAGATCAAGTCGCCGATTAACGCGGCCGCGAGCATCACCAACATCAACGTTCCGAAACGCTGTGTTGGGGTGAAGGTTGAAAGGGCGAAAACGAACAGCCCGAGCCCACCGACGATCGTCGTTTGCGTCATGGCCGGACCGACTTTGCGATAGGTCTCGATGACGGCTTCGTAGCGGGTTTTGCCTTCCTCGAGGAATTGTCGGAACCACGATAAGAAGTGGATCGTGTCGTCGACCGCGACACCCATCGCGACCGACGCGGTCATCATCGTTCCGATATCCACGGCGACTCCGCCGAGGCCCATCAAACCGAACACGAGCAGCACCGGAAACAGGTTTGGAATCATCGAGACCGCTCCGGCGGCGAACCCGTCGGCAAGGTTACGTGGCGCCAACCACTGCGTCGGAAAACTGCCCGGGTTGAGTAGCACGACCATCACGATGCCGATCAAAACGAACGCCATCATGATCGACTCCAACAGGCTGCCTAGCAACGTTCGTTGTGCCTTGTAGACGACCGGAACGACTCCGGTGAAAACGACCTGCGGCGAAATTGCTTTCTCGACATCAAAGACCGGCACGCGGCGGTCGCCTTTGCTGATTCGCACCACGTCGGGGTTGTTCTGGTGAACGCTCGCGGCGTCGAGGGTAACGATCTGTTTTGTGATCGGCTGAGCGGCAATCTTGTCGGCTCGAATAACCGCCTTGGCCGGCATCAGCCACTCCGATGCGTGAGAGGCGGCACCGAGGTGCAGGTGTTCGTTACCTTTCTGTTGATTCAGCAGCGATTCCTCGATCCCGTCAACCCAAATCACCGCATCGACCGCCGCGACGAGTTGTTCCCATTTCGGGTCACCGGGTTTGGCTTTGGCATCGGGGCTTTCCGGATCGATCCAGATCGGGCGGCGGATTCGTTCATTGCCCAGCAGTTCGTGCAGCGTGCTGAGGAAGATCGCCGACACGTCGGCCGACCCGTCTTCCTTCACGAGAGCCGCGTCCGCGAGGCCCGGCACGCGTTCGCTGCCTACGACCAACACTCGTTGTTTCCCGGTCATGCCACCCTTGTTGGCGTTGAGAGCCTGCAATACCGCGGCGCGGGTGCGATAGGCCTCGAGCACGGGGGCAACCACGTTACGTAGGTCATTGATGAACAGACCGTAGTCGTTGTCCGAGAGGGCGCTGACCCGCAGGCTCAAACGCCACATCTCACTGCCCGAGAGAGGCCCGTTTTGTTCGATCTTCACGAAATCGCTGTCGAGCAGTTCGTCTTTCGAGGCACCGATCCGACGATTCATTTGGCTGCGCACCACGTCGTAACCGTTGCTCACGCTCGGCAGCGGCGGCAGGAAGGTGTCCATGCTCGAGGCCTGGCCGACCTCGCCCGTTCCTTCTTCACCGAGAGTTCGGGTGACGGCGATGCGAATCCGCGAGACGGCTTCGATTCGTTCGAGCAGCGTTAACGCGATCGGGTCATCGGTTTCCTCGGAGGAGCCGTCGGCGGAATCATCGCTAAACGGTCCTGTGTTTGCAAAACGTGCGGGACCCGATGACGTGTTGTTTGACGCCAAAGTCGACTCGTCCTCAGTGACGAAGTCCCGCTGCATCTCGCGAGGCATTCGGACGACGATTTCCATCGGAACGAGTTTGCCGAAGTTCTCCTCGAGCCATGCGTAGTCTTTGAGGATTCTCGCTTCGGAGTCAAACAGTTTGAGCAATTGGACTGAAGTCTTGATCCGGAACAAACCGGTCGACGCGATCGCGAGGCCGACCAAACAGCCGACCGCGACGAGACGATAGTGGGCGGTGATGAATCGACCAAACGCCGCCCACCACGCGGCCAGACCCATGTCCATCGCGATTGGAAAGGCCGCGTCGGTATGGGGCTGTTCGTCGGAACTCGATGAAGTTGACTTCTGCTTCTTGGGCTTTTTCTTCTTGATGAACTTTGGCGAGAACACCTCCAAGGCCGCGGGCAGGTACGAAAACAGAATCGCAAGCGTCGCGATCACGCCGATCGCCGAATACAACCCGAAGTTGCTGATCGGTTTGAGATTACTGGTGTACAACGATCCAAGACCGATCGCCGTCGTCAACGCCGCGAGGGAGCATGGCAACAATGCGTGGCGAAGTGCCCGACCGGCTGCCCCGCGTTCGCCCTTCATGCGTACTTCGTCGCGGTAGTAATTGATCACGTGGATCGCACCGGAGAGCCCGAGCACGTAGACGAGTGACGGCATGCTGAGCAGGATCGCGTCGACGCGGCCGCCCGTCCATCCGACCATCGCCATCGACAGCATCGCGGCCGAGCCACCGACGACGAACAGCATCAACGTTGTTTTCAAACTGCGAAAACAAAAATACGACAGCCCGACGCCGACCAAGATGCAGTACCCGATCAACCGGACCAGTGTGACGGTCCCTTCTTCGTCGATCGCGATATTGTCGATCGGTGGTCCGCCCATTCTCAGTGGCGGCATGCCTCCGACGGTGACGGGCGGTTCGCGGTTAAACGGTGGTGGCGCGGTGGACGGTGGCGAGGGAGGGTGCACTCCGCTCTGTTCGGCGAGCGCCAGCAACCGTCCCTTGGGACTGCCCAGCGTGCCACGCCCGATCGCGTATGCCAAATTGTCTTTTGCCAAATCCGTTAACGTGACCAACAAACACGTCAGCCGTGCCGGTGCCTCGACTTCGAGTGAATCGAAAACGGCGTACCACGCGTCCGTCTGAACCGACGTGACGGCCGACGTGATCGAAGACAAATCCCCATCCAAACGTTCGTCGGCAAAATCCTGGAGCGTCGAGGTGACACGGAACTCGTAATCCGAAGGCAGCTCGTCGCGACGTTCGGGCGGCAGTACCGTCACGAAATTCTCTGCCGTCCAATCGAAACCAGGCGGCACGGCGGGAGCAAACAGGCTGCCCGTCAGACGTTCCATCGCACGGCGTTTGGCAACGATCGGGCGCTTTTCCGGTGCCGTGGTGTCGACAGGCCACAAAGCACCGCCTTCACTGGCGAGATCGTTAACGATCGTGGCCCCGGTTTGAACGGTCTCGAATAAGGGGGCACACAACAAAGTCGGGTCGTTGTAGTATTCGTTGATCCGCTCGGGCGTTGACGGTTCGCCCAACGCGGTGACCAGTTTGCCTTGGATTTCATATCGCCCGATCGATTTCTTGATCGCACGCAGCAAACCGGCCGGCCCGTTGTTGGCCTCCTCCCAACGATAAAACCGCCCGTCCGGCGTGATGTAGTACCACGTGCCGTCTGCCGAGGCGAGCCACTTCTCGTCTTGGCCGCCCCAGTTGTCCAGGTCTTGTCCCGGTGGGAGCAGTTTGAGTTCCTCGCCGAGTTCTCTCGCTCGCACGCGAGTGCGACGCTCGGCGAGCGACAAACCGCTCGCTTGATCGGCTTCCTCGGCGAGCAGTTGTTCGCGAAAGTCGGCCGACTCGTGTAGCAGTTTGTTTTCGAGCAGATGCAGGCGTTGGTCACCGACCGTGCATCCCGGCCACGTCGCCAGGACGAAACTCTCGCCGGCGAAGTGTTCGGCAAACCAGTCCAATTCGGCGGTTTCCGGGAAGTCGCTGGGCAGCCAATCTTTGATGTCGTTCTCTTTGTTCTTCAGCCCCATTCGGGCGCCGCGGAATGCCGACGGCAAGATGAAGAAGAATCCCATCAGGACCAGCAATGCCATGCTGGTCCCCCACGGGCCGGGCCGCTCGAGAAAAGAACGCGAGGTGGATGACGAACTCATACGCGACAATGCGATGGGTGAAAGGGCGTGGGGATGGGGAACGTCGAGGAGAATGAGACTCAAACACGCGAATCGGGCGTTTTTTCGCAGCCATCCGACAATGTTGTCAAACGTCACAGGCTAACGAGAATGTGTCCGCAAAACCATTGCTATCTGAACCATCCCACCCGATTTATGGGCCGATTCGGTCGGGTGAGAAGGGTGAGCGAAGGCAGTCCGACTGGATAAAACGTACCGTCGCCTGAATTCGGGCATGGAAAGTTGGAGCAAACGTCCGTTCCGCTCGCTCGACGTCGCCGGGCTGGCATCGCTCGGCCATTTTCACGCCCGTTGCGAAACGGATCGCTCGGCGATTAACATAATGCCATGTTAGGCCCCGTATTTAATCGTGAAGCGTCCGTCGCTCCCAAGCGTTCGTCGACTTATCTGGCTCGCGGCATTTATTTGCTGACGCTTTTCTTGCTGTTGTGCACCGGTTACCTGGTGCTCGATGGGTCGCGGTCGCTGTTTGCGAACTCCGACGCGGCCAAATTCGGCGGTTGGATGTTTCGGCTGCTGGCACCGTTGGAGTTGGTGATCCTTTCCGCGTTTGCTGCCGTGGGTGCGGCCGCCAACGTGGCCCAGGAAAAAGACCGGCGTACGTTGCTGTTGTTGTTGATGACGCGGTTGTCGGGGTTTGAAATTGTCGCCGGCAAGACCGCATCGGCTCTGCTGACACCGTTGAGCCTGTTGGTTGTTTCGTTGCCGTTGTTTTTGACATTGCCGCTGCTCGGAGGCGTTGCCCCGAGTCAGGTGTTTGCCGTGTTTTTGGTCATCGCGGTTAGTGTCGTTGTCTCCGCGTCGGTGGGCACGGTAGTGGCACTCTGGCGTGAGAAGACGTTTCAGTCGATCGCGTTGACGTTCCTGATCCTGTTGTTGCTGGTGGCCGCCGGGGAAATACTCGCGAGCAGTCCGATCATCGACGCCGCCTGGGCGACCGCAATCAGCCCACCGCGGGCATTGATTGCGGCGACTAACACCACGTCCAACGTGATGACGATGTTGCGGTCCGGCGAAGGATGGTTTGTGATCCTCGGCAGTATTGTCTCCATCGGGGTGCTCGCGATCGGTATCTCGCGAGTTCGTATTTGGAACCCGTCGCGTGAGGTGCGTCTGAAAGCACCCGAGCCGGAAACCAGCGAAGAGTACATGCGTGACCTTTCGGCCGCCGATCCGGCATCTGGGGGTATCGCCGTCGACGCCGATGCGGCCGTCGGTCCCGATTCGCCTACCACGCCGCAGTCGTCCGAAGGGCCGATGTCATGGAAGGTTCGACAACCGCGTCATGTTTGGGACAATCCGATCCTGTGGCGCGAGGTTCGCACGTGGGCGTATGGCCGAAAGATCATCATGATCCGGTCGGTGTTTGTTTTGATTTTCGCGATCATCGCGGCTGCGATTTGGTATCAGGTACAAAGCGGCGTGGCGATGGAGCCGTCCGGGCGAATCGGTCGTGCTTTTCCCGCGGTGACGATCCCGATGGCGGCGCTCGGGGTGATCAGTTTGGTGCTCGTCAACGCTCTCGCGGTCACGTCGATCACGGGGGAACGCGACGGCTTGGCGTTGGACCTTTTGTTGGTCACGGACCTGCGGCCTCGTGAATTCATTTTTGGAAAACTTTTCGGTGTGATGTACGCTGCCAAGGAATTGATCCTGTTGCCTTTGGCATTGATCATCTATCTCGGCGTGTCCGGTGTGATGACGATCGAAAACATGCAGTACGCGATCCTTGCGGCGATCGGGTTGTACGTGTTCGTGACGATGCTCGGCATCCATTCGGGGCTCAATTATGTTTCCGGACGAACGGCAACGTTGGCGAGTCTCGGCACGGTGTTCTTTCTCTGCGTGGGTATCGCGATTTGCATGACGATCATGGTCAGTTTCCGCGGCGCGTTCCAATTGCAGTTGGCACCCTTCCTGGTAATGATTCTCGGTGGTGGTGCCGCGTTATTCGCTGCGTTGGGATGGCGAAACCCGTCGTCGGCGATTTTTACCGCCGCCTTCGCGCTTCCGTTGATCACGTTTTACGCGATCACGCAGTTCTTGCTGCAGACCGACCACCTCTACGTGGCCGCCGCGTTGATCTTTGGGTATGGCTTCACCACGGCCGCCATGATGATTCCAGCGTTGAGCGAGTTTGACGTGCCTCTCGAAGTAGAACCTTCCGATTCACCTGCGGAGTTATCCGCTTGAGCGAATTGGCGGCGCAGTGGCCTTTTCTCTTGGCAATGCTCGTGTTGATCGGCGCTAGTGGTCTGTTTAGTGGCAGCGAAGCCGCTTTGTTTTCGATACGGGACCGCGACCGGAAAAAGCTCCAACGTAGTGGCGCGGCGGGGCGTGTCGTCGATCATTTGCTCAACATGCCGGATCAATTGTTGGCGACGATTCTGTTTTGGAATCTGTTGATCAACATGATCTACTTCGCGCTCGTCGCGATGGTTTCGACCGACATGTCGCGACCAGGCGTTTTTACGTTCGCCGCGTTGGTCACGATTATCTTCTTCAGCGAGATGCTGCCCAAGAGCGTCGCGGTGATGACGCCGGTGCAGATTTCGTTAGTTGTCGGCGTTCCGATCAAAGCCGCCGTTGCCATCGCCAGCCCCGTTTTGCCGGTTGTGCAGTGGGCCAACGAGGCGGCTGCTCGACTGTTGTGGCCGTCTTTCGAAAGCGAACCGGCAATTGACTTGGCGGACATCGAACGCGCGATTGACTTAGGTACCGACGATGCGTTGCTGATCCGTCGGGAACGCGCTGCTCTGCAGGCGCTCGTGGCGATGGCAGAAACCCGTGCCGACGAAATGATGCGTCCTCGCAGCAGACTGCTCGTGGTGACACCGCCGCTCGACCAATCGTTGCTGCATGACGGATCACCTCCGGGCGGATACATGATGGTCGCCGATCCTCGCGATGAAACCGGCGAAACGTGGGTCGGTTCGGTGGCGGTGCGTTTGCTGCGCCCTCAACAGTTCAGCGATCTCTCCTCGGCTGTCGAGCCGGTGCTGTTCGTTCCCTGGACGGCCCGCGTGTCGCGTGTCTATGAAGACCTCGAGCGACAAGACATCAGCGTCGCCGTCGTGGTCAATGAGTTCGGTGAAGTTATCGGTGCGTTGTCGATCGATGACATTCTCCGTGGGGTGTTGGCGAGTCGAGGACACCGCGACGCCGCGGAAGAACAGATCAAACGCATTGGAGGAGACCACTATCGCATGTCGGGCATGACCAGCCTTCGCGCACTCGCCCGAACGTTGTCGATCGATGTCCCTGAGGAACGTGCCGCGACCGTATCGGGATACGTCCAACGCTATAACGAACGCGTTCCGAGGGTCGGTGATGTCGCACCACTGCCACCCTATGAAATTGTTGTCACCGATGAAGATGACAGTGATATCTGGATCGAAGTTTGGCGAGATCCTGAATCAGGAGGCGAGTCGACATGATGATGGCTGTCCTGCTATTCGCCATCGGTTTGACGTTGAGTGCTTTTTTTAGCGGCACCGAAACCGGTTTGTACCGAGTCTCGAGGACGCGGTTGGTTCTCGACGGATTGAGCGGTTCGTGGGCGGGGCGTGGACTCGTCTGGCTGCTGAATCATCCTGCGATCTTTGTGGCCACGACTCTCGTTGGGAACAACCTCGCCAACTACATGACTAGCTTCGCGATTGTGATGTTTGCGAGTGTCGCATTTGCGGGCGGAGCGAGCATGGAACTCGGGCTGACCGTCGTGATCACTCCGTTGGTTTTTGTGTTTGGGGAACTGTTGCCGAAACACCTTTTCTTCCAGGCGCCATATCGGTTGCTCACGGCGACGCGATGGGTTTTGTTAACGGCGACGATCCTGTTCTCGCCCGTTTCCAGCCTCCTGGCGTTGCTCGGCAATGCTCTTCAGGCGATGACCGGGCAAACACCGTTTCGTTTGAGCCTTTCGATGGCACGAGGTGATTTGAATCGTGTTCTGCAGGACGGACATGAGGCGGGGATTCTGACCAACAGCCAGCGTACCTTGGCTCAGAACATCTTCGAAATCGGCAACCAAGCCGCGGTGCAGTTTGGCGTGCGTCCGGATCGTCTCGCCGTCGTCAACTCTCCTGTCGACCTCGCGACGGCTCGCCATCAGGCACGTCGTTGCAACCATCCAATTATTCTGGTGCGTCGCCGCGGTAGGATCGTCGGGTTCTATCGGTTTTCAGATCTGATTGGCAAAGAAACGGTGCCTGACCCCATGCCGATCGTCAGAGGTTCGTTGACCGACCGACACCTTGGTGTGTTGCTGCGTCTCTACGATGCCAACAGTGACGTCGCCGTGTTGTATGACTCAACCGGGAACGTGGCTGGCGTGGTTACCCGCCGGCAATTGTTGCAACCGTTGATGTGAGCCCTTACACGTTCTTCTCAGCGGTAATTGATTTCCTCACGTATTTGATTCATTCTTTGTCACGTCACGGCGCCACGTACTAACACCGAGATGTCCCACCATGCGAGTATTTGTCACCGGAGGTTCGGGCCTTTTAGGGAATACGATTCTACGTCACCTCTCCGGGGCGCAGCATACATTGACCTACATGGTCCGCAGTGGTACGGGTGGTGAAATCTTCGAAGGCATCGATGCCGAACCGATTCATGGTGATCTTCACGATCAAGCATGCCTCGAACGGGCAACCAAGTCGGCCGACGTGGTGATTCATTCCGCCGGATTGATTCACCTCGGTTGGCAACGCATGGAGGAATCCATGAAGGTCAACGCCGAGGGCACCCGCAACGTGGTTCAGGCATGTCTGAATAACGATTCTAAACTTTTGCACGTGGGGACGGTGAACACACTCGCTGTCGGATCGCGTGAGCAGCCGGCGGACGAAACGACGCCGCTCGATCACGCCGGCGGCCAAGTCCCGTGTAGTTACGTGATCAGCAAACGGGCTGGCGTAGACGAGGTTGTAAATGGGATCCAAGAAGGTCTGCGAGCGGTTTTGCTGCACCCCGGGTTCATGCTCGGACCGTGGGATTGGAAGCCGAGCAGTGGTCGTATGATGCTCGAGGTTGGGCGAGCATGGAAACCGATCGCGCCGCGGGGCGGATGCAGCGTTTGCGATTCACGAGACGTCGCCGACGCGATCATCGCCGCCATCGACGCCGACGTCCCCAACGGCAGGTCATACGTTCTCGCCGGTCACAACGAGACCTACTATCGACTGTGGTCGGAAATGGGACGCCGCTTTGGACGTGCCAAACCGATCATGCCTGCAGGCCCTCTCCAGCGGATCATTGGTGCCAAGGGTGGGGATTTGCTGACCAAAATCACCGGTAACGAACCCGACATCAATAGTGCGGGGGTCGCGATGAGCAGCCAATATCATTGGTACGACTCCAGCCGCGCCGTCGCGGAACTGAACTATCGCATTCGTCCCATGCACGAAACGCTCGACGATGCCGCCGACTGGATTCGCAAACGTTTCTTTTAAACGAGTGCAGCCGATTCTAAACGCGGTGCAGCCATAGGAACTGATAAGGTTCCAACTGCAAGTCCTTAGCCGTCGTGATTGTTTCCCCGGTATACAGGTCTTCAAAAAAGCGTCCCATTCCGGCTGTCCTCAAACGATTGCTGTCGATCATCTGTGGGTGTTCGCTGAAGTTAGAAACGACGATCACTCGGTTTGCCGCATGAGCCCGAACGTAGGCCAGAAGTTGGCTCGATTCGGTTGCGATCAGTTCCATCTCCAAGCCAGCAAACGCTGGTGTTCGTCTGCGAATCGCGATCAATTTTTGCAGCGATGTGAAGATTCTCGCCCGGATCGAACCGTCGTCTCCGAGTTCGTCGAGGAACGTCCACTGCATCTTGGGTCGGTGTACCCACCGGGTGTCGCCGGCCTTTGCCGGGTCTTTGACGAAGTCGTAATCGTTCAGTGCGCCCCATTCTTCACCGAGGTAAATCAATGGGATTCCGCCGATGCTCAGCATGGAAGCGTTGAGCAACAAGATCCTTCGGATGGCGAGTTCTTTGAGGTCCTCACGGTCTTGTTCGATCGCTTGTTCGAGTCCGGCGAGAGAAGCGAGCGTCCCGCTGATCCGCATGTCACCGGTGTCGACGTTGTGCTGAAAAGGAACCCCACGGGCGAAGGATCCTTCAAATTGCCCGGTGTAGAAGGCGTTGAGGAAATGCCGATGGTGGTACGCGTTGATCCCGACTGCCGCGGCGTCTTCGTCGTCGAAGGTCCATCCGATGTCGTCGTGGCAACGCAGGTAGTTCACCCATGTCGTTCGTTCGGGCAATTTGTGTCGGCGAGCAAGCGAACGGCGCAGCAGTTTGGTGTCACGTGTCGCCAATGACTCCCACAGCAACGCCATCAATGTGGGGTTGTACGATGTCTGGCATTCGCCCTCTCCCACGTAACGAACGACCTCGTCGGGGTGGACGATCGCTTCGCTCTTAAACACCAAACCCGGTGCCGCGATCCGTGCGCACGCGTTAAACGCTTGGATGATTTGGTAGGCTTCAGGTAGGTTCTCGCACATCGTGCCCATTTGTTTCCAAATGAACGCGACCGCATCGAGTCGCAAGATGTCGACGCCAGTGTTGGCGATGAACAGCATCTCCGCCAACATCGCGCGGAACACTTCAGGGTTCCGATAGTTTAGGTCCCACTGGAAACTATTGAACGTCGTCCAAACCCATCGCTGCATTCCGTCATGCCACGTGAAGCTTCCGCGGCGAACCGTTGGAAAGATCTCTCGCAGCGTCCGCTCGTACTGATCCGGCATCGTGCGATCCGGAAAGATGAAGTAGTAGTCGGCAAATTCCTCGCTGCCTGATTGAGCTTGCCGGGCCCAGTAATGATCGTCGGCGGTGTGATTGAAAACAAAATCGAGCACCAAGAGGATGCCGGCTTCGCGAAGCGCAGCGGCGAGTTCCTTCAGGTCCTCGATCGTGCCCACGCGCGGGTCCACACTGCGGTAGTTACTGATCGCGTACCCGCCGTCGTTGTTGCCGGGACGCACCGCAAACAATGGCATCAGGTGCAGGTAACTCAGTCCGAGTTTTTGAAAGTACGGAATTTGGTCGCGGAGTCGTCCGAGGTTCTCACTGAACAGGTCCACGTACAACGCACCGCCAACCAATTTTTCGGACGTATACCAGCCCGGATTATTAATTCGGTTGCGGTCGGTTTCGCGGAGCGACTCGTCACGAAGACGCCATCCACGAACCATCGTCATGAGGATCTGTTCGAGGTGATAAAAGAAGTCCCATTTCTCTCCGTATAAACCCACCAGTAAATCGAACAACCGTGGCCAGTGCCGCTGCAGACGGTCCATCATCTCGTCGATTTCGGATTGGTCCGCCCCCTCGGTTTCCCAGAATGCCTCGAGGGTGGGCAGCATCCGTTCCAACGCCACGTACGCGCGCGAGTCACCGTGTCGCTCGATGACCTCTCCGGTCGCTGCGTTCTTTTTTTCTTTTAGTTTCAGGGCAATCATGTCAGTACAAATCGGTTTAAAATCGCATGTTGGCAGGCATGTAGTCTCTCGTCCGGTCCGCGGTCATCGGCACGATATTCCCTCATCGCGTGGCGACGTCACCCGATCGATCCATTCGTCGCGGGGCGTCGCCGGAATGCGAGGCGATTCTCGACTACGTTGGGGAGGGCGTAGATAAGTCGAGAGAGATGGCCTCGCAATCTTCATGCAGTCAACCAAAAGGATATAGGTTGCTGCGGACCACTTGTCACATTTTTTATCTCGGAACCGGGCTAGCTCACCGAGCCGGCTGCAGTGTCCTGATTCCGTTCGACTTCATTCGAGTCGGACTGGTTGGTGTCTTCTTTCGACGAATCCGCTTCGACTTTGTCATTGGGGATGCGAATGTGGTTCAAAAAGTCGTAGTACTCAATCCCCTCGAGCACACCGCGGGCGTGATGCCCTTCGGCGAAATATATGCGTGGCAGTCGACGCAGTTTCTCGAGTTCAGGACTGTAGTTTCCGACGACCACGCCGAGTGTCGCACCCTTGAGCATCCCCTCGTCGTTTCCGCAGTCTCCGGCGACCAACATGTGCTCGGGTTCGAACCCCCAGCGATAGGCGAGGTGTCTTAGCGACAGTTCACTGCCGCCGCGAATTGGGATGATGTCCAGGAACGAACCGAGAGATAAGATCGCGTTGACGCGTAGTCCGGCTTCGCGGAGACGACGCCTGATTTTGTCAACCGAGGGGACCACTTCGGGGTCGATTCGATAGCTGATTTTGAATTCGGTCTGGTCCTTGTCCTTTTGTAGGAACAGGCCTGGCATGTCATCGAGAACCTCGTGAACGAGTTTCTGGTTCCAGTGATGAGCGATCTGTTGGTGCCATGAGCGGTCCGGCGTGAGGTCGGCACCGTAGTACAATTCCGTTCCCACGGCAGCGGAGAGAACGTCCGGGCGTGGCAATCCGAGTTCGTTGATCAGACTCATCGCTTCGGCGAGCGAACGGCCGGTGTCGATTCCAAACCCGACATCCTTCCCCGCGTGCTTCATCAGGTCGACAAACTCATTCAGGGCCTGATCGTCGCCCGTCAGGGTGTTGTCCAAATCAGTCATGATGATTCGATCGAACTCAGGCAACCGTTTGGACGTTCGACTGTCGCTTTGAGACAGCGCGGGCGGGGCCGAGGTGTCAATGATCTCCGAAACATCACGCAGATAGCGATCGACATGATTCTTCCAACTGTAATGCTCGCGTGAACCAGAGATCCCGGCTTGCGACCAGGTTTCCCACTGATCGGGCTCGGTCAGGCAGCGCATGATCGCGTGATCGATCGAGTCTGGATCGAACGGATCGATCAGCAAACCGTTTTGGCAGTTGGCGATAATGTCGCGAGGCCCGCCGTCATTCGTGGCGACGATGGGGACTCCCGATGCGGCGGCTTCCAACAACGTCAAACCGAACGGTTCGGTCATAGCCGGGTTGACGAAAACGCCTTTCTGCCGAGCAACAAGGCGGTACAGGTCCGGCACATCAACCGGGCGATGCGACTTCGGATAGGCGACCTTGCCGTACAGGTCGTAAACATCGATTAGCTGCAGAACGTTAGTAATGACTTTACGTTGCGAGGGTGGCAATGTGCGAAGGTCATCGCGGCCTCCCATCACGAGCACCAGGTTCGCCGCCTCCTGCATCTTCGGGTTTTCGCCGTAGACGCGGACGAGCATCTCGAGGTTTTTGCGTTCGTCTGGTCTGGCCATCGCGAGAACGGCAGGTTTATCGGGCTCGCGAAGGAAGGGCACCAACTTGTCATAAATCGGCGGCAAAGGCTCCGACGGATCGTCCGGATAGAAGTGTGACAGGTCCACCCCCGGTGGAATCACTTCCATGCGATCCGGTTGATAGTGGTGATAGATCGAGTACTGTTGCTCGACCTCTTGCCCGGTGCTCGTGATGACCAGCGCCGCTGTTTCCAACGCGGTCTCCTCCGCTTCCTCACGCCGTTTGAATTTGAATTTCTTTTCGAGGTCCTCGGGGCTCTTCTTCGTTTTGGACTTTGACTTTGACGCCAACAGACGTTCGCGTTTCACTCGGCCGAGCGAGTGGCCCGTGAAGGCGTACGGAACGTGCAGCAGCCTCGCCAACTGCGCGCCCGCGTACCCTGCGTCCGCGTAATGTCCGTGGATCAGGTCAGGCAAACCGGTGCGTCGGTAATGGCCGAGCATCTGGTCGATGAACGTTTCCAGGTACGGCCAGAGTGCTTCCTTCCGCAGGTAGCGACGCGGGCCAAAGGGGACACGTATGATTTTGGCTTTGTCGCAAAGGGGCTCTTCCACCTGTGCGTAATCGGGACCGACCCTGTCGTCGATCAATTGACGCGTCACCAGTTCGACAGAGGCAACGTCATCGCGTGTGGCGAGCTCGCGAGCGAGCTCGAGAACGTATTTGATCTGACCACCGGTATCAGCGTCCCGTCCGAGTTCTGGATCGTGGCCGCGGATAAGTCCGTGCAAACTGAGTAGTGTGATTCGAAGCCCGTCGTTGTCAGGCGATTGCATATCTAGTTTTGGTATTACGAGTCAGAAAAATTAAGAATCGGACGGCAAGCGATAAAAATGCGGGTCATCGCACGTCGCCCCTTGTAGCGAGCAAACCTTCGACGCGAAGGCGACCGCATCGTGAAGGGAATTGGTGAAAGGACGCCCGGTCAGGATGCCATGCATCACGACCGCCGCGAACGCATCACCCGCTCCCACCGGATCTTCCATCGATTCCGGTTCCGGCGAGCGAACCCGCAGGGGTTCACTACACCCGGGCGTGTAACACAACGCGCCATCGGAGCCGAGTGTGACCAACAAACCCGACAGAGTGACGTCGTTCGTGTCTTTCTCAAACGCGCGTCCCGCCGCCATGGTCCGTTCGACAGGATCGCCATCGGCCTCACTGCCGAGTTCGCCGAGTTCATCTAAGTTCAGTTTGATGAACGAAGCCGATCGCCGGAGCTCATCAAGCAAGGACGATGTGTAGTGAGGTGCCCGCAGGTTGACGTCGAAGAACGCACTCGCTCGGATCGGGTCGTGAAGGATCTTCTCTCGGAGTTTTGTTAGCGTTGCACGGGAACGCTCATCGCGAAATGCCAATGACCCGTGGTACATCAACGCTGGTAAATTTGCGCGGTGGGCCGCAGCCATCCGATCACTGATCAATTCCGACAAGGCATGAGTGGGGGTGGGAATTTGATCCCACGCCACGCCTTTGACGATGTCATAGTGGGGTTCACCATCTTGGAGCGTGACTTGAACCGTGCCGGTATCCACGCCAGGCAACACCGCGACGCCTTCAGTCTCCATCCCGAAACTTTTCATTCGCTGAATAATCTCGTGACCGAGTTCATCGTCGCCGACCGCGCTGATGAACAGTGGATCCATCCCGAGTCCGGCGAGATTCCATGCAACGTTCAGCGGCGCACCGCCGAGAATCCGCTTGCCACCATCTTGCTCTGAAAAACAATCCCACAATACTTCCCCTACGATGATGGCGGCGGGCGAGTCAGACATAGTCGAGTGGGTATCCTTCAATGCGGTAACCGAACGAGTTGATGCGTTAAGCGTGTCGAAAACCGTCCTCGTCAAAACGCTCGGACGATCCCCTAGGAACCTTCATCATAACGAGCCAAACTGCCGAGCGAACCAGTAGGCCCCACACCAACGAACCCAAAACGACTAGAAAAATTGATGAATTCACAGACGCGCCCGCGAGTTTTCGCGACCGATCTCGACGGCACTTTCATACCGCTCAGCGGTGATGAAGCATCTGTAGAGGCTCTGGAGCAAATCAGAGGCCAATTGGCAGGCGGGGCGATCCCGTTTGCCTACGTATCGGGGCGTCACCTCGAGTTTATCTTTGAAGCAATCATTGATGATGGACTCCCGGTTCCCGATTGGATCTTGTGCGACGTTGGGACTAGCGTTTATCGAAACGTTGGTAAGGAGTCGACTTCCAAGGGTACTTCGAAAAACGCACCCACGCAGGAAACGCTCGCCGAACAATTTCAGCGTAGCGGTGATTATGACGCGCGACTCGACCGAATCATCGGGGACACCGACGTTGAAAACGTGCGGTCCGAACTCGCCCTGTTGCCCAAATTCCGATTGCAGGAAAGTTTCAAACAGGGCAGGCATAAGCTGAGCTACTACGTGCCCTCGGAATCGCTCGACGAGTGCCATCGGGCCGCTCAGGCGTATCTCGACGAGAACTCGCTGCCCTATGGCATCATCAGTAGTGTGGACCCTTTTAACGGCGATGGGCTCATTGACGTTCTGCCCAAGGAGGTGTCGAAGGCCTTTGCGCTGGATTGGTGGTGCGAATCGCAAGACTACCAACGTGAAGAGATCGTCTTTTGCGGAGACTCCGGCAATGATTATGCGGCGTTGGTTGCCGGCTATCGCGCCGTCGTCGTGGGCAACGCCGGTCGCAATTTGGCCGCTCGCGTGCAGGACGCCCATCGTTCGCAAAAATGGGACGACCGGCTGTACCTTGCGTCACGTCGCAGCACCGCCGCCGTTCTCGACGGGCTCCGCTGGTTCGGCGTGTTGGAGTCAGGCCATGAGTCAACGCATCCGCGGTGGGGCGTGGTTCCGAGTGGTTATCGCAGTGCGGCGTTTTCTGTCTACGCACCCGCCCACGAGAAACTCGCTGTTGATCTGTTTGAAGGCGAGTCTGTTACCGGGGACGAATCTGCGAACGCGGCTCGCACCGTCGAATTAAATCGGAACAGTGATGGTTTCTTCACCGCTGACATCGGTGATTGTCCCATCGGTACAAGGTATCGGATCCGCGTTGACCGCTCGCCGACCAGTCTGCCTCCTGAGCCACCATCGATTCCCGATCCCGCATCGCGCTTTCAACCTGATGGTGTCAACGAGGCGTCCATGGTGGTCGGAAATCAGTTTGCGTGGCAGCACGATGACCAGCCGCGACCCGTACGCGTGGAAGAGCTGGTTATCTACGAGCTCCACCTGGGGGCGTTCACTGACGAAGGGACGTTTTTGAGTGCGATCGACCGGCTCGACGAGTTGGTCGATCTCGGGATCACCGCGGTCGAGTTGATGCCGATCGCGCAGTGCCCGGGTCGTTGGAATTGGGGCTACGACGCCACGTATTGGTTTGCACCGATGAGCAGTTTGGGCACGCCGGACGACCTGCGACGCTTCGTCGACGCGGCTCACGCGAGAGGGCTGCATGTTTTTCTCGACGTGGTCTACAACCACTTGGGGCCGGAGGGAAACTACCTGTCGCTGCTCGGCAATTATCTCTCGAGCAAACACGGGACCCCTTGGGGAGCCTCGCCGAACTTTGACGAAGGCCCCGAAGCAGAGGCGGTTCGCCGTTTCGTGATCGACAATGCGATTTATTGGCTCGAAGAGTTTCACCTCGACGGTCTCCGGGTCGACGCGATCCACTGCATGAAGGACGACAGTGACGAACACATTACCCGTCAATTCGGACGTGAGGTTCGTCAGTGGTCGCAGGCGAATGATCGTAAAGTTTGGCTAATCGCGGAAACCAACGTCTACGACGCATCCATGACGGCTCCCTTGGAACAAGGAGGGTGTGGATTCGATGCGCAGTGGGGAGACGATTTCGCGCACGCGTTGCTGGCTTGCGTCCGCGGTCGTGATCAATTGACGGTTCGCCGGTACCAACCGCACATCGATCTCGCCCGTGCGCTCCATCGAGGCTTCGTTTTCCAAGGTGATGTTCGTGGTGATCGAGGTCGCGAAGAAGTTTCCGTCGCAACCGCTGAGCGAGTCGATACCACGAGCGTTGTCTACTGCATTCAAAATCATGACTTCATCGGAAACCATCCGTTGGGGAAACGGTTTCACCAAATCACTGCACCGGAGACGCAGGCGGCTGCAGCGAGCCTCTTAGTCATGTCGCCGGCGATTCCGATGTTGTTCATGGGTGAGGAGCTCGCTTGCGAAAACCCGTTTGCGTTCTTCGTCGATTTTGGTGACGAAGCACTTCGCCAAGCGGTCGTGCAAGGCAGGCGTCGTGAGTACCCGCAGCACGATTGGTCAGACGGAGTCCTGCCGACCGAAGAGGACGCGTTTCGGTCCGCCAAGATCGGACCCGCGGCAGACGGTAGTTCGTCCATGAGGGATTGGTACCGAAAGATCATTTCGCTTCGCAAACAACATGTGCAGTCCGGATTGATCTCAGTCGAAAACTGTGTCGCGATCACGGACACCGATCGTGGCGTTTACACATTGAAGTTCCAACGCGATGAAGATTTGTTGATTGTTGCATGTCGACTTGCCGAACAGTCGGAACAGTCTCGCCCACAGGACGACGCGATCAGCGAGCAGGCGTTGCGAGAGTTGTTGGGGGTTGCCGAAAAGTTGCCGCCGCGGATTCTCGATAGCCGGGCCGACTCAAACGAGCAATCGCATTCGCTTGTCAATCTTCAGTTGAATCACGCGATCGTTTTTGCATCGTGCTGATTTATTCGGGAACCGGTCGTGACGCTCTACGGGAGCGTCGTGACATCGACATAGCGATAGCCGCCACCGTTTCTTCGTACGAGTCGTTCCAAAAACGTGCCTGTCGGTGGCGGACCGGTGCCGAATTGAATCGCGTGAATCGTGGTCCCCACATTTTCGGCACGACGGGTGATGTCATCCATCTCGCGTTCGGACATGGTTTGGATTTTGGCGTCGGTGAGAAAGAAGATCACGTCCGGGGCGAGACGAAGGGCCATTCGTAGTGCCACTCCATGCTCGGTGCCGCCGATTGCCACCGTGCGGCGGACGAAATCCTTCGCGCGTGCGATCGTACCTTCCTCCGCCAAAACGAGACCAACGCGATCGCCGTGGCTGCGAAACACCTCTGCGGAGTCGTTGTAGAAGATGATCTGAAACTGTTGTCGCTCGGTCAGTGTTTCGAGGCTGCGGATCAACTCGGTTTTCGATGCTCGCAGGGGAGCCTTCCCCGCCGCGGCCATGGATTCGCTGCGATCGAAGACATAGACAAACGTGCTGCCGGTACCGGACACGCCAAACAGTTCGGTCGTGATCCGCCCTGCCCCCTGGCCGAGTTTCGCGGCGCCTGGAACGAGATCGCTCTGCCCGAGCTGATCGATTGAGCGACCGTCCGCGAAACGAACCCGTCCTTGAACCAAGGATCGCGGCCCGCCTGCGCCGTCGACTCCATCCCCGTCTTCGTTGCTGTTTCCGGTGCCGGTGCCACGCATGTCCTGCAAAATGCTCGCGAGGTCGATTGGCGGTTGCAGCCCGGACTGGGATTTCGGCTTGCTTTTGCTTTTCCCGCCGGCGGATCCTGATTGAGATGCATCGGCCTCGCTGGCTTCCTCGTTGGAGGACTCTGACATCGGGGCGGCCGGCGAGGGCACCGCGGCGACGGCACCCTGGGCCGTCGATGCCTTTTCCTGTTCGGGCTCGATCACATAGCGGGTGCGGTCTGGCATTCGATGGGCGACGGCCATCCCGACGCTGCGGGCGTGAGGTTCAGCCTCGGTGCCCTGGTGTTTTCGCGTGGCGAGGCCCCATATCAACAGAGCCACGAACGCCCCGTGGACGCACACCGAAGTCACCATCGCCGGCCAATGCGGGCGGCTCGGTTCGGGGATTTGCTCAGGCATCGACGTAGGCATCGCGATTTCGAAGGCTCCAGTGCGAGAAATCTTCAAAAAAACCGCAAAAGCCGTCGGTTTTCAGAACCTCCTCCGGGGATTATTGTACACGCTGCCAAGGCGCCCGCCGCTATGACGTGCTTTCCTGCAACACCGGAAATCACGAGCGAAATGGGTCCGCCTTTCTTTTGACAAAATATGGCCTCTCGCGTGAAAAGCAATCGCACCAGGCCGAACCAGCGGAGTTTTCAGTAGTGAGTAATCAGTCAGGTCGATATCTTTTCACCAGCGAATCCGTCAGCATGGGGCACCCCGATAAGCTGGCCGACCGTATCTCGGACAGCATTCTTGACGCGTTGCTCGCACAAGACCCAATGAGCCGCGTCGCTTGCGAAACCCTCGTCAACACGAACCTCGCCGTTGTCGCCGGTGAGATCACTTCGAAGGCCGACGTCGACTACGAAAAGATCGTTCGCGACACCATTCTGTCGGTCGGTTATGACAACGCGGACACCGGTATCGACGGTGCGAACTGCGAGGTTCAAGTTCGTCTCGACGCACAAAGTCCTGACATCGCTCAAGGAGTCAACTCCGACGAGTCGCAGAACAAGGAAATCGGCGCCGGTGACCAAGGGCTGATGTTTGGATACGCATGCGGCGATACTCCCGAATTGATGCCGCTGCCGATCGCGCTTTCGCACCGCATCATCAATCGCATCACCGAAGCTCGATTCAACAAAGAAGTCAGTTGGTTGCGTCCGGACAACAAGAGCCAAGTGACGGTCGAGTACGAAGGTAACAAACCGGTGCGAATCGACACCGTGGTCGTCAGTGCTCAACACGCTCCTGGCGTTAGCAACGAAGAGATTCGTGAGTTCATCATCAACAACGTGGTCAAGCCATCGATTCCCGCGGAATTGGACAAGGGCGATATCAAGTATCACATCAACCCGACCGGCAAGTTTGAAATCGGCGGACCACACGGCGACTGCGGATTGACCGGTCGCAAAATCATCGTCGACACCTACGGCGGATGGGGACGTCACGGCGGTGGTGCATTCAGCGGGAAAGACTCGACGAAGGTGGACCGCAGCGCAGCCTACATGGCTCGCTACGTTGCCAAGAACATCGTTGCCGCAGGACTGGCTGAACGTTGCGAAGTGCAACTCGCGTACGCAATCGGTGTTACCGAACCGGTCAGTGTTCATGTCGACACCGAAGGAACCGGGAAGATCGACGACGCGAAACTCTGCGAACTCGTTCGGAAGCACTTCGGTTTGACCCCAGGCCAAATCATCGACCACTTGCAACTGCGTCGCCCGGTCTTCACGCCGACGACCGCGGGTGGACACTTCGGTCGCGAAGGCGATACGTTCACTTGGGAGAAGACCGACAAAGCGGAAGAGCTCGCCGAAGCTGCTGGTATGGTCGCAACGGCCTAAGCCGCTCTCGAATCAAACTCAACGGACGCCGTCATTCATCATTCGATGGTCAATGGCGGTTTTCCGTTTTGATTCTTTCGGTTGTCCTCGTTTGGGTTCGCCGAGGCGTTCGTCCCCAACTGCCTCGGCCACACAAAACCCTGGGCAACACCAGGCTGCCTTCCGAAGGTCGCCGCCTTCGATCGCAATCGTTTCTTCGAACTGCTCGGCGATTTTGCTTCGCTGGGTGCTCTGGATGGCGAATCCGTTTCCAATTTGATTTGAAAACGCGTAGCAGACGCCGGATCGATCGGCCGTTTTCGTCATTCGCCCGCTGAAGACGTCTCCCTTTTTTACTCGCACGGTCACCGCGTTGTTACGTCGTATCTCGCCCGCTTCCTCGACTGATGTTGACGACCGAGCCTCACAGAAAATCGCGTGGATTACAGATCCCCATTTTGATCACGCGAAGTTGGAAACGTGGAGATTGTGGGCAGACGAAGTGATCGGGCATCGTCCTGACGCGCTCGTTCTCACCGGTGATCTTTCTGAAGGAGACGATGTCTCCTATCAACTCCGGTGCATCGCCGACACCTTTGATCGGCCGATCTACTTCGTGCTCGGTAACCACGACTTCTATGGCAAGTCGATCGGCGAAACTCGACGGCAGATCATCGAACTGTGTCGCGAGATCGATCACCTGCACTACCTCACCGACTGTTCGCCGGTGCAACTCACGGAGAACGCAGCGCTCGTCGGTGATGACGGTTGGGGAGATGCCACCGAGGGTGATTATGAAAACACGACAGTTCGGCTGAATGACTTTCAATTGATTGAGGACTTTCAAACGAGTCCACAGGAAACGTGGCAGGCGATTCTGCAGCGGGAAGGACGCCTCAGTGGAGAGCGTTTGGCGGCGAAGTTGGCCGCATTGCCTCACACGATCGAACACGTCCTGATTGCAACGCACGTTCCTCCTTTTCGTGAGTCCTGTTGGTACGAAGGCCGAACGACGGACGACAACTGGGCGCCCTTTTTCGTGTGCGGTGGTGTGGCTGCGGCTTTACGTGTTGCCGCTGAAGAGAGTCCTGGCCGGATGCACACGGTCCTCTGCGGTCATACGCATCATGACGGTGACGCAGAGATTCTGCCAAACCTGATCGTCCATACGGGATACTCGCGATATGGGACTCTGGACATTGAGTCGATTATCGACATCACGTCCGATGGATTCCACGTGCCCAGAACGCACGATGCAACGTCTTAGCGACCATCGCGTCGGTTAACGCCGGTTCATAGGCGAGACCGCTTTCACTCCCCGCGTGTGATGCTATTTCCGGATGAGCATGACGATCACGCGGGCGGCGATCGACTCGCTGCGGCCGATCGAATCGACGCCTTCTCCTGTTTTGGCTTTCAAACCCACGGAGCTTTGCGGGCAGGCCAGCATTCTTGCGATGCGATCGCGCATCGAGTCGATGTGCGGAGCCATTTTCGGTTTCTGTGCGAGAATCACGGCGTCGATGTTGCCGATCTGGTAACCGGCGTCTGTCACCTTTTGCAGCGCCGCGGCGACGAAGTCCTCGCTGTCTCTTCCCCGGTTCTCTTCCGCGTTGTCAGGAAACAAGCGGCCGATATCTTCCGCGGCGATTGCTCCGAGCAAGGCGTCCGTCAGCGCGTGCAATAAAACGTCCGCGTCGCTGTGGCCGATCGCGTGAACGCCGTCGGTCGACTGTTCGATATCGATACCACCAATCCGCAGCGGCCCACCCGGTCCGAGACGATGAGAGTCGTATCCTAATCCGATTCGATAGGGCAGAACGGGATCAGCCATGCGAGTTAATTTCCGACGGGTAAGATGCAAACAACGAAAGTCTCGCGTCGACCGGTGGACCGTCGCACAGCCAATGGTGAGTCACGATCACTATCGAGGGTTGAAGGCCGTAGTGAATGTCGCCACCGGATCCAAAACCTGCCGCGGATGACAACTCAGCTCGGCGGTTTGAATTTCGGTGCGGACGGTTCGGGGGCGTCTTCAGGTTCGTCGTCGTACAGGGACGTGTTGGATTTCGTCGTTACAGGATCGTCAATCGTCATGGCACGGTCCACTTCGCGTTGCGCGTCACGGAATTGCTGTTGCACCTCCTGCAGGCTGCGACGCAGTTGGCTGTAGGTACTTCCGAACTTGCGAGCCACTTCAGGCAAATTGCCACCGAAGAGGACCACCGCAATGATTCCGATCACGGACATTTCGAAGAAACTCAGTCCGAACATTTCAGACGTTTTCCTTCATCTTTTCCGACTCGTCGGTGTCGTCAGCCGTTTCAGCCATGCCGCGTTTGAATTCGTTCGCACTCTTGCCGAGGTTTCGCATCAGCGTCGGCAGTTTGGCACCACCGAAGAGCAGCAACGCGAGGAAGAGCACGATCAGCAATTCGGGGGCTCCGGGCATTCCAATGAAGCCGATAACTGAGGTCATCGAGGATGCTGTTACAAACATTTTTTTAGTCCCGCAAAGGTCGTTGGGTCGAAGTGAACGTAGGTTGGGGGGATGCCGCAGAACGCCCGCGGTCGGATGATTCTGGCTGCTGTCTGCCAACAGTACTAACGCGACTGGCGCCACTCTCGTTCGAATTTTACGAGTGGGGAAATTGCATCAGCGAACGAAAACTGGCGAACCAGCATGCGTTATTTAGCAAACAACCTCGGCGAAAGCGGGTAGATCGAGTGCGGTCGACGAGTGGCTATGAACCCTGTCGACTCGCAAACATCTCCGGGACCGAAGAAGCACGGGGACGAGTTTTAATGAAAAACCGTTTCCGTGAAGCACAAATTATAGACACATCAGGAGCGAGCGTCAAAGGCTGGTCGAACGCGGTCGTCGGGTAGCTCAGCCACTGAGGGCTGCCGGTCCTGGTCTGCGTCCCTAAACGTCCTGGCTCAATATCGAGTCGAGCCGAACGCAGGCGACGCGATCTGAGTACCGCCCGAATTTAATCGTGCGTCGTTAGCGGAGTTGATCTGACGACTCAGGGCGGCAACCCGTTCGGTCGCCAACGCGGAGCTGCCGCCGACGCCACCGCCGAGTGCGAGCACGCGTTGGTAGTTCTGCAGCGCTTGAACCGGATCCCCACTGTTCTCTCGCAGGCGGGCTAACGCCAACCAGGCACGCGGGTTGTTGGCGTCGGTTTGGACGGCGTCTTCGAGATACTTCAACGCCGTTTGCGGCTCGCCGTGTTCTTCGTACAACCGAGCCAACTCGATTCGCGGTTCAGCGAGTGTCGGATTCTGCGCCGCCCAGTTTTTCAGCAAGGTGAATGCACGGTCGGGACGTCCCGAGTCGACCAGCAACACGGCCAACCCGCGGTGGCAGTCGACGTGGTTCGGATCATGGTCGAGGCACTGGTTGTAGAGCGCCTCGCTCTGCCGGATCAGGTTCGGATCCTGCCGTTGGTTACCGAGTCGGTGGGTCGTCGCGGCGAGGTTGTAGTAGCCATCAGGATCTTTGGGGTTGGACGCAATCGCTTTCTGAAATTGTTCCATCGCACCGGTGTACTGGCCTTGGTTGTACATCGCCGCGCCCTGGCTGTTTTGGCTGGCGGAGGCCCAGTGACAACCGGCGAGGGTGGTGATCGTGATCCCCGCGATCAAGGAGGCGATCAGGTACGACCAAGTCATCCATGGCCGGCGCAGTCCGATACCGTGGCGATCGTCTAGTTCGGAATTCTGCAGCAGCGACGAGTCGGTCTCGGGCGATGATTCAGGACGCCACAACCTCAGCCGCGGGTTCGACGGAACCGGCTGAGAGGACGGGTTTTGTGAGGCGGGCGAACCGGAATCAGTTACCGGTTGGCGTAGGGCTGGGATGGGCATCGGCTTTTTTTCGGAAAAAGGAGGACGCGTCTAAAGTCTTGTTAGCGTTTCTCCGCAACCGACCGCAAGCCGAACTCAAAATCAATTCGCCTGCTTGTTTAGCGGTTCCTCGACAACCATCGCGGCGGGGAACTCGGCGGCCTGCTGTCCGTCCCGCTTCGCCCATCGTTTGTTGTTGCTGCGTCCGGCCGGTTGGTTCATCGGGATGTCCATTCCGCCCTTTTCGGCCAACATCGCGTACAGACGCTCTTCCATTTCTTTGGCCACGCTCGAGTAGTCCGGGTCGTGGATCAAATTGTTGGTTTCCGTTGGATCAACCGTCAGGTCATACAGTTCGTCCGTGTCCCATAGGCCGTAATAGGTGATGTACTTGAAACGGTCCCCCCGAAGGGCAAACTGCGTTGGCGTTTGGGGGAAGTTCTTTTCCCAGTAGTACACGTAGAGAAAGTAGTCTCGCCACGACATGTCAGGGTCCGTCGGCATCTGCAAGAAACTGCGGCCGTCCATGTAGGCCGGTTTAGACAAACCAGCCGCGTGCAAGATCGTGGGCGCGACGTCGATGTTGCCAATCACGTTTTCAATTTGCTTTCCGCCTGAGAACAGCTCAGGGCACTGCATCAACATCGGCACGCGGATCGACTCTTCGTACGAAACACGTTTGTCGATCAGGCCATGTTCGCCCCACATGAAGCCGTTGTCGCCCATGTAAATCACCAACGTCTCATCGTGGACACCCATTTCTTTCAGTTTGTTCAAAACGCGACCAACGCTGTCGTCGACCGCCAATACGGATTCGCAGTAGCGACGGTACAGGTAATCGAGCCCTCGGGCGCTGTGATATGAGAAGTCAATTCCATGCCAACTGTTGCGTTGGTCACGCACCCAACGTGGCGTATTGTTTTCCGCGGTGAGGTCATCGCCGCGTGGGAGAAAGCCCAGGTCCTCATCGGCGTACCTTCCCTCGTGCCGCTCTGCTGGCGTGAAATTCGAGTGCACTGCTTTGTGCGATAAATACAAGAAAAACGGCTGGTCGTCTGGCTTCTGTGCGTCCAGCCATTCAACCGCGTAGTCAGTTAGCTCATCCGTGATGTACCCTTTTTGCTTCACCCGTTCGCCGTTGACGTTGAGCGTATACTTCGGCCCCGGTGGAAGGTAGTTGCCTTGCCCGCGGAAACTGATCCAGTGATCGAACCCCGGCCGAGGGTCGTCGTGGTGTCCGCCCATGTGCCACTTGCCGATGAATGCCGTCGCATAGCCCGCTCGCTGCAGGTACTGCGGGAAGAACAGCGTGCCCTGGGGGACCGCTCGGTTGTTGTCGATCACGCCGTGCTTGTGCGTGTACAAACCGGTCAATATCGATGCACGACTCGGCGAACAAAGGCTGGTCGTGACGAACGCGTTTTTGACGTAGGCGCCGTTCTCCGCGATCGAATCCAAATGAGGCGTTTCCAGAAATGGGTGCCCGGCGCACCCCATCGCATCGTAACGGTGGTCATCGGTCAGGATGAACACGACGTTGCGTGGCGTCACTCCTTCGCGCTTGGGCGTCGGAGGCAACTCAGCGGCGATCGCCGTGCTCGGTATTGCGGTGCCCCATATCGAGAAAAGGGACATCCATGCGAGCACGATTAGCCGGCTGCCGTGTGTCATGTTCATCATCGTGTAGAGCCTAGGTGGGGAAAGCGAGATGCGTCGAGGGCACAATTGTAACCCCCGTGTGGTCCGGTGTGGGCTGTGAGCGGGCGTTCGCTCGCGAAAGCGATCATGACAGGAGGGACGTCGACAGATACGTCCTCGACGAGTCTGCCAGGAGTGCTTCGCGACTAAGTAAGAAAGCTCGCGGTCCTACCAAAAGTTGACAAGACTTTCCGCGATCGACGTGCCCACGCTGAAGCTCGTACTGGGTTTTGCCACCCCAATGTCAAACCCGTCCAGGGCTTCGGAGAAACCGAGTGGATCAGCTAGACAGCACTGTGCAGGTGGACGACGCCGTCGCGACGAGTTTGCCGCGGTGGTCCAAGATTTTGCATTCGACGAACCCGATCCGCAGTCCGCGTTGTATCACCACGGCGTCCGCTTTGAGCGTCCCGACTCGGATCGGGCGGATGAAACTGACCTTCATTTCGATGGTCGAGAAGTCTTCACTTTCGAGCAGCGTTCGGCCGAATGCGATCCCCATCGCGGCGTCGGCTAATGCCGATATCAGACCGCCGTGGACGCGGCCCATCGGATTGTGGTGGTGTGGCCCGCAATCGATTTCGACAGTCGCTTCGCCGAGTTGCTCCCCATCGTCGCTCGCCGGAAGCACGCGAAACCCTACCAATCGGGATATCGGTGCGTCGGCGAAACGTTCACTCACTTCGGTAGGGCTCGGGCAGGTCTGGGTGGGGAGCTAGCGTGGTTGCCGTGGTGGCACGTGCTTGCCGTCGTTAGAACGCGACGCGGGCTTGCGACGCTTCGAAGCGACCAATGTGATGAAACGCCCTTGTTGCAGCAAACGTCCGTCGCTGGAAATCAGTTTTCGCAACCATGTGATCCGGCCGGCGCGTCGTCCGTGTGGGGCCACGGTCTCGACCTCGGTCACCACGTGTACAATCTCGCCAAAGAAGATCGGGTTTTCGAACTGCCAATCGGTCACTCCGACCAGGGCCAATGTTGCTGCACGAGGATACTCTGTCGACAACCCCGCTAGAACGCTGAGTCCGAGTAGACCGTGGGCGACTGGGCGACCGAACGGTGAACTCAACGCCATTGTCTCCGACTCCCCGGAATCGTCGCCTGAATGGAGAGGATCGAAATCACCGGTCAGTTCGGAAAACGAGCGAACGTCCTCGAGAGAAATCGGTCGGGAGGGGCTCGTCCAACTCTGCCCCGGTTCCAAATCTTCGAAATACAGAGGGGAAGTCCGCGTCTCGGCCTGCACGGAGCATCCGTTTTTGGATGCGTCAGACGTCAATGTCACTGTCGCCATAAACAACGTACCTGCAGAATGGGGGAGGAGCCACGCACGCTACAATTCTGCCCCCAAAAATGTGCCAAGCTCTCGATTTCCCGTAAGGAATCTTCAAATGCCATGGAAAGCACCCAGTTTAGCTGGGTGAAAGTAGATAGGTAGGGGATTTCGCGTAAGGCCAGGTTTTTCGCGATTGCCAACGAATCAACCCGCCGTCCTCGCCAATAAAAACGAATAAGTGACCCTAAGCGGAACAGCCCGTGCAAACGGCAGACCCGTTCACGCGGCCGGTTGGGTGGACGGCTGCGGAGATTGCAGGTGAAGGTGCGTTTTTACCGTTCGTGACGTTCAGCCCCCCAACGGGATCTCCGTCTGGGCAACGATCGACGAGATGATCTGGCCCGTCTCGTCCATCGCGTGTGAGGAGTGACGGGAACTCACGCGGTGCCCCAAAGTCACCGTGGCAAGATGTTGGACGTCGTCAGGCAGCACAAAATCACGTCCGGCCAGCCCTGCACGAGCCTGCGATGCTCTCAGCAGCATTTTGCATCCTCGAGGACTGCATCCCACTCGCAACCGGCCATCGTGGCGGGTCGCGGTCGCTAGGGCGACAATGTAGGAGGCAACCTTCCGATCGACGCGGATGCCTCGAACCCAACGCTGCAACCTTTCTAAATCGTCAACGTGCATGACGGCTTTCAGGCTGCGTACCGGTTCGTGATCGGTCTGTTGGATCAGCAAGTCGACTTCGCTGGTCGGATCGGGATAGTCCATCTTCAGTCGGAACAAGAACCGGTCGAGTTGCGATTCCGGTAGTGGAAACGTGCCCTCAAAACCGGCGGGGTTTTGCGTCGCGATCACCATGAATGGGTGCTTCAAATCGTGTCGCTCGCCCTCAATGGTTACCTGGGTTTCGGCCATCGCCTCGAGGAGTGCGCTCTGCGTGCGCGGTGATGCACGGTTGATTTCATCCGCAACGAGCAGGTTGCAGAAAACCGGACCTGGGCGAAACTCAAACTCACCCACCGCCGGTCGGTAGATCGATCCGCCGAGGATATCGCCAGGCAAGAGATCGGGGGTGCACTGGATGCGTTGGTATTCCAGATCGATCAGCAACGCGACCGACTTTGCGAGCGTCGTTTTCCCCACGCCGGGAACGTCTTCGAGCAGGACTGAACCCTCCGCGAGCAACGCCGTCAAAACGTATTCGATGACGTCGTCTTTGCCGCGAATGACCGAACGCAATTGTTCAGAAACCTGTTGCAGCTTTTGCCATGCCGAGGCGACGTCCTGGGGCATCTCCGCGTTCGAACCCGCCGTGCCCGGCCCGCTAGGCGAAACGGGCTTCATGCCTGAGTCAATATCGGCGAGTCGATTCAGTGTTTCACCCTCATGGTCACGCAGGTTCCGGATGATCGATTGCTGCCCGGTTGCCTGCATGAATCGGTTTTCAATTCAATACCGCCCGCCGCGGCGCGATGATGGGCTAACGAAAGCCCATGCACCTTTTCGGGCGATAGGTCATCAGGATCGTACCCGGTTCCGTCATCCTCGACGCTGATCAATAGGTCATCATCAAGGTCTTTCACGGAAACTTCAACCAATTTCGCGTCCGCGTGCCGTACCGCGTTTCTCACGAACTCGATCGTCAGGCGGTACACCGAAACGGCAGTTTCTTTCGGCAGTCGAAAGGGACTGTCGTCATTCTCCGGCAACGCGGGGGCGAGGACCTCAGGCGGCCACAGAATCTTAGGCGGATGGGGAGTGTCCGTGTCAGACAATACATCGTCGAGGAACCGTTTCGCCGCTCTTAATGGATTGTCCACCGCCTCAGGTGGGTAGCTGGCGCCGTTCATCAGTCGACGTGCCACGTCACGAGACTGATCGATCCACTCGGCAACCTCCCCGAGTGATTTTTCCAAGGACGATCCACGGACATCGGCCGAGCGCCGTAACGCCGAAACTTTCGCCGCGGTCGCGTAAAGATAGGGCAGCAGCCCGTCGTGAATTTCGGCTGCGATCTCTGCTCGTTCGGCTTCAACGATCGCCTGAATCTCCTCCGGACTCAGCTGAACCAGCCCTTCTTATCGAAGCTCGCCAACGCCCGTTCTTCGCCGTCTTGGATGTCGAACAGTTTGTTCAATTTGGTGATCTTGAAGACTTCCATCACGTTGGGCGAGACTTCGCAGAATTTCAACGCCACCCCTTGCGCTTTGCAACGTTTGTTCAACATCACCAGTTTGGTGATCATCGCGGACGACATGAAAGACACGCCGCGAAAATTCAGCAGCAGGCGTTTGTGGATGGCCTCGTCTACAGCGTCCTGCAACTCACGCCCGACGGCTTCGATTTTTTGGCTGTCGAGAATCTTGGTATCGGTGAACCCGAGAACCAAGATTTCTCCTTGCATTTGATTGGTAATAGACGACATGCGAGCGTTCCAGTGGAATCGAATTGGGGCCGTGTGTTGAACCGATGCAGTCGACAAACTCGCCCGCAGGTTGGAGCCCGTCCGCAATACCGTCGCGACCGATTGGCATCTTCGCGACTGATCTGCCTGCGATTAATTCGCTTCGGCAGTCATTCCCGATACCGTCAGTCATGCCGCGCATCGGGAGGTTTTTCGGACAGGTTCTTAGTTTACCCCCATAGCAAGAGTCTACCTAGTACGTCCACCGCGACAACACGACCGAATTTTTTTGTGAGTCCCAATTTTGGGTACCTCATGGATTTTTTTGGGTTCCCCGTGGGGCATTGGACTGGACACCCGTGAAGTGAAATTGATAAAGCCCAGGAACGTTGCGGTTCGCCCGCATGATTGCCCGAGAAACGGTGACGCGGTTTCGTATCCGATCCGTCGCACCCAGGGGCCTCAGGACGAGGCCTGCTACCGGAGTCTCTGATGACAACTTGGATTGGAATCCCGTTTTTATCCGCCTTCCTTTTCGTGATGGGCGGCATCTTGGTCGGGCATCTGTTGTGGTACCGTGACCGCAGTCGCGACATGCAAGCGATCAAGGACGCTGAATCCAAATACAACAAAGCGAAGGCCGCCGCGCGAGATCGAAAACACCAATACATCGAACTCTCTCGCAACAGCCAGTCCTACGAACAACAGTGCGAGGACTACCGCAACGAGATCGATTCCCTCCGCCAAGCCTTGGCCAGCCACAAGCAGCACGCCGAGTCGCTCGAAACGGAAATGGGCAAACTCCAGGCCGAGCACAGTCGTTTCGAACTCGCCTCCCGCGACGCGCAGCAACAACGCGACGCCGCAATCAAAACAGCGGATGAAACGTCCGCCGAACTCGACAAGGTCCGTGCCCACCTTCGCGATGCCGAGTCGAAATTCGAAGCGTCCGCGACCCAGATGAACGAACTGGCCACGACCGCCACCGCAGCCGGCACCAAGATCAACGACCTGCAAACCAGATGCGATCAGCTCAGCCACCAGAACGAACAACTCGAGCAAGAAATCCGCACACTTAGCGGCCAGCTCGAAAACTCCCGCGAACAACTCACTAAACTGACCGAGGAGCATGACGACGTCGTACGAGCTCGCGATGAAAACGCCGCGGAACTAACGAAAGCCAATACGCGTGGCGAGCAACTCGACGAAGAAATCATCTCTCTGCGTGAGCAACTCGAACAGGCTCAAACTCGTTACTCCCAACTCGAGGAAGAACGAGATGAACTCGCTCAGCGTAGTGAAATCAAAGAGCAAGAGATCGGACAAGTCTCCACCCGAACCGAGGAGCTCGAGCAAGAGATCGCCTCGCTGCGTGAGCAACTCGAGGCGGCAGGCACGCAGCGCACCACCCTCGAACAACAACGCGAAGCACTCACCGAAGAACGTGACTTGCTGATTCAACAACGTGACGACAACGCACGTGAGTACGGACAAATCACCTCTCGCTGCGAAACGCTCACCGCGGAAATCGAAGAACTCCGCGAACGTTGCGACGACCTCACGGTGCAGCGCGATGAGGCCGCACAGCAACGCGATCACGCGATCCAACAACGCGACCAATTCGCGACCGAGCGAAACGAACTGGCCGATCAACACAGCGAGACCACCGCACTCGCCTCCGAGGCCGATGAGAAGTACGCCGACTTGCAGAAAGAATACGCCACTCTGCGGGATCAGTACGAAGTCGCGATTCAAACCAGCCAAGAGCGGCTGCAGCAATCCGACACCCATCAGGCCAACGTCGAACGCCTCGAGAAAGAACTCCAGGCGACAACGTTGCAGGTTCAGACCCTCCAAGGCGAACACGACGACTTGCTCGAACAACTCGACGAACGCACCGCCCGCATCCAAGCGGCGATTGATGGCCGCGTGACTGCCGAAACCGCAATGAGCCAAATGGAGGCTCAGATCGAATCTCTCGAAGAAGAACTCGCCCGAGCAGGCCGACTCCGCTCCGAACACGAAGCCAAACTCAAAGAGATCCATCTCTCCACGGAAGACATGCGAGTCAAGGCGCAGGAGCTCAGCGAACGTCTCGTCGGTAAAGACAAGCGTATCGAAGAGTTGCAAGCGAAACTCAACGAACAGGAAGACGCGATCAATCGTCATCGCGCCGAAATTCAGCGTCTCAATTCGTTCCGTCCCGAGTTCGAAAAACTCAAAGAAACGGTTGCTCAAAAGTCAAGTGCGTTGGCGAAAGCCGAGTCCGAACTGCAGGCCCGCCGTGCTCAGGAAGCTCAACTGCAGAGTGAACTGGAGAAACGTGAAGAGAGGATCACCGTTTACTCCGTCGAGCATGAACATGTTCGCCAACAAATCGCTGAGCAAACCGAGTTGATTGCCAAGTTGCGTCGTGAACTGCAGAAAACGAACACACAACTCGAAAATGCAAAGCAGTTCCAACCGCAAGCGGTCGCGATGCGTCAGAAAGCCGAGTCGTTGCAAGCGGTCGAAAGCGACCTTCGCAAACAATTGCAAAGCGTCTCTGCGGAACTCGACGCGAGCCTCGATGCGAACGCGTCGATGCAAGAACGCATTCGCCAAATCGAATCACAACTGCACGAGAACGCAGTCGCGATGCGAGACCTGCGTCGCAAACGTGCCAACGTGCCCGCGTTGGGGGCGTCCGCGAACGATTCGCAACGCAAGGCAGCATAAGCAAAGCCGCAGGATCGCGGTGACGCCGCATCGCAGCATCGCTCTGCATCTTTTAATACGTCGCGAGGGCTATACGGTCTCGCAATGCTGTCTCGTTGAAGGTTCCCGTTGAGCGATCGGCGATAAATGTTTCGCGATGGGCAGAGCACCCCGGAGTTGTTCAATCGCATCTGTCGGCTTCGCGAGAAAGCAAGTTGATGAAGCTTGCTGGCATCCGGAGCGGACATATCTGAAATGGCTTAGCTGCTTCGGTTGTATCGCCGGATCGATTTGAGTGGCGTTGGATGGCGATGGCAGTTCGCTGTTTAAATTGCTGCGATTCATGCGAAGCAAGCGGACGCGGCTTTCTGGCCTCGATGATGATGCTTGCCAAATCTTTGTGCGTCTTCACGCAGCGATTCAGGTGAACCGACGCATGTCGACTTGCCGAAAT
>JBICHZ010000334.1:0-15479 GCA_043101355.1 Rhodopirellula sp. JB044 | reverse complement strand
ATCGCCGATCGTGTTGCATCAATGTCCATCAAGATCAGACCGTCCGCACCCACTCGAGGAGTGACACGAAGGATGATCCCGATGTCGACGTCTTCAATCCCGATCAGGGTTTGGCCTTGCGCGGATTGCGAAATCTCGGTCGGACGCGGGAAATTCTGCCCCACCTGGACAAAACCTTCGGTGTTGTCGGCCGTCATGACTTCCGGGCGACTGAGGATCTGCAAACGATCCGCGGTTTGCAACGTTCGCAGAAACAGGCTGATCGATTCGCTCGCCGCAGAGAACACAAAACCACCATTGTTGGTCGAGTCCAGCACGCTCTGGGCGACACCAAACGTGGTCACTCCCCGTGAAGCGAGTGTTTCCTGCGAGAACGTGTTTTCGTTAGGTGTTCCCGCATCGTTGAAGTTAAATCCAGGGTCGGACGGTGTTCCAGGCAAGCCGCGATCGAAGAGAATCGAATCCTGCAGCCCAAACTCACCACCGAGTTCGAATCCGTCGGAAAGGACGACTTCCGCGATCAATGTCTTGATCAGCACCATCGGTGGACGCCGATCGAGTCGGTCGATCAACTGCCGAACTTCCTCATACATCCGAGGCGAAACACTCAACAGCAAGCTGTTCGTTTGCCCCTCCGCAACGACAATCAAATCACGATCGGGCAAGTCGTACGGACCGAGGCCTTGTTGCAACTGGGGAATGATGTTCTGCGATTGTTGACGCGATGCAACGTACTCTTGGATCGCGGTCGCAATGTTAATCGCGACTTGATGCTTCAACCAAATCACCTCCGTGATCCGCTCAGCGAACCCGGCACTGTCCAGACGCAAGAGGATACTCTCGACTACCTCGAGGTCTTCGGCGGAACCGCTCGCGATGATGCTGTTCGTACGGGCGTCGGTCGAGAACCGCAAAGGCACGAGAGCACTGTCGGCGGCCGACAACGACGGCAGTCCGGCTTGGTTGCCCGCACCGATACTCGTACCGGTCGAACTCGCGTCATCTCCGAAGAGGTTCTGCAACGCAGTGGTCAATTGTGCCGCGTCGCTGTTTTCGATCGTAAAGACCTTCACCAACGAGTCGATTCCGGGTGCCTGGTCGAGCTGACGAATCAACTCTGCGATCAACGGCATCCCTTCACTCGGCGCACGCACCACGATCGCGTTCGCGTTGTTGTCCGCGGTCACGACGGCACCGGAGAGAATCCCCGAATCCAAAACGGGGTTGCCGGGGTAACCGAGCGACACGATCGACAGCGACGACGACTTCGGTGTGGTGTCATCGGGAACGTTTTCCGGCTCGGCACTGATCGCGTCCTGCAAGACAGGTGCGAGGTCTTCGGCTCGTGCGTTACGCAGTGGGAAGATTCGGATTTGGCTCGCGGATTCGGTTTGCCGCACGTCGAGCTGCTCGATCAGTCGCGTTACTTCGTTCATATCGCGAGGCGATGCGGCAACGACGAGCGAGTTTGTCCGATAGTCCGCGGTGATGCGAACGCGATTGCCTAGCCCTGGACGAGGATCGGAGTCTTCGCCTGGGATCGAGGTGAAGAATTCTCGAATGGTCGCTTCAGCGTCGTTGGCTGAGGCGTGCTTGAGCCGGAAAACTCGCAGACGATCGGTATCCGGAATCGGTTGATCGATTTTGTCGACCAGGTCGAGCACCGCTTTGATCGCTTCGGCACGACCGATCAACAGCAACGCGTTGGGTGCATCGAGCGATGTGATGCTGACGTTGCCTTGCCGAGCCGACAGTACGTCTTCGTAAAGCTGTGCGAGCAACGTCGCGACAGCGTTCGAGTCGGCGTGCGTCAGTTGGCGCACTTCGACTTCGGGTTGCGTAATCTTTGCCTGCTCCTCGATCTCGGCGATCACTTCTTTGATACGCTCAACATCGCGTTTGGCCCCTTTAATGATGATCAAACCCGAGTCGGGTACGATTTGGATTTCTGTGTCACCGATCACGCCTCCGTCGGTCACATCGAGTGAATCCGATGCCGCGACGTCGGCTGATTCCGTTCCCTCTTCTTCGGCTCCGTTTTGGTTCTGCGGGAAGGCAGCGGTACGGAACTGAGGCGAGGTTCTGCCGGGTTTGTTGCCGGTGCTCGCTGGACGTCCGATTCGACGATCACGCGACGAACTCGAAGACGGTTCGAGACCGCGAAGCAACCGGATCGCACGCTGCACCGGAGCGACCTCGGCGTTAACCAATCGCATCACTTCGGTTTGTTGGTTCGCATAGCGTACTGGCGCATCAAGCGCACTCAGGACGCTCTGCCACATCGCATGCGTATGCGGCAACGCGGTCAAGGTGACTTGATTGGTACGACGATCAACTTCGACGTGCGTGCTCGCCCCGCTGCCGCCCAAGCTGATCTGGAACGAAGCCCGTTCACCGTTGCGACTGGTCGTCACCGGGACATGGCCGCCCGCGATGGCCTTCAGCGTGTCTTCGGCTTCCCGCCAACTGACATGAATCAGGTGCACATTCATCTCAGCCGGCTCGCCCGTGTTCATCATCTTGGGAGCGAGCCGTTTAACCATCGCCGCGGCGTCTTGGGCGATCTTCTTTTGCATCGACGGCGGAGCCATGACGAGGATGCCGCCCTGCCCCCGATCGTCAGCGGTGATCGTGACACCTGCCTCCCCGTGGTAATGCAGATTCAATCGAGTGGAAATCGGGTCGACGAGTTCACGGGGAACCGGTACCTGACGCAGCTCGGGTGCATCGGGACGATCCGCAACCGCGATCGAACCGCCGAGGCACGTCAGAACGAATGCCAACGTTCCGGCCGCGAACCACCTGTGTTTTCTGGTCGAGCGAGTACTTGCGTGAAACACCATACGATTCCTGCTGCCGATTGAATGCCGCTCGGCCCCTCCGTTGGAACCGAGTCAATACGAAAATCAGAAAATTCCCGTACAACCGGAATCATCGTCACATGCCGACCGACTTCTTGAGCATGCAGGTACACGATTGGACGGTTTCATGACGGTTTTCGCGAATCACAACAGTGACGCAGACGCACACCCTGGCTAATCGTCCAACACGCTTTCGCGTGTGACCACAGGCCGCAATCGCCCTGGAAAACGCAGTGTTTTTGTACACGCGGCGAATCAATTGATCTTAGAAATCGAAAGCAACGGCCACGATCGGCCGCGAAAAAGAGGCTGCCGCCGCGCCGCTGTTCCACGGCGAGAGGTGAGATCAAAGCAGCCCAAAATAATTTTTTCACGCGATAGATTCCACCCCTCGAGCCGACGTCGCCCGAGGGTTTCACGCTGATGGCACCAATAACTTAGCCACGGACATCTTCTCGGTAGAGGTTAGTGAAGATGAAATTGACAGGAACGCGTTACATCAAAACAACGGCGTTGCTTCGCCATCTTCAGTCATCTGCCACGGCGTCCAGACGATGACCGGGTCGTTGATTTTCAGATCACCTTTTCGTGGTGGAATCACCAACGTTTCGAGTTCGAGGTTCTCGACATCGAGTTCACGAGTCAAATCGGCGAGTTCGGCTTCGAGGCGATCATTCATGTCTTGCATGTCGATTCGATATCGCTCCAACGCCTCCTCTGCCCGCTTCACGTCACCACGTTGTTTCGCCGCGTTGGTGGCGCCACGCGCCGCCGTTGACATTTTCGACACGTTCCGGCTGCTCGCGAGTTTGCGTCCCATGAACGCGCCGAGCACCGAGGCACCGAATGACATCAACGAAGACATCTTCGCCGCGTCGTACTGGTCGGTTTCTCTCGCCACGCGATCTTCCGCAGTGCGGATCTTTCCTTCGATCGTTTTCATCTTCTTCAGATACTTCATCCGCAGCTTTTCTGTTTCCAAGTCGCGATGTTCCCGTGCGGCTTGTTCGAAATGCAACCTCGCGTCCGTTTCGCTCAGCCCCGGCGGTGCGTATTCATCGAGCGTCGGGCTCTTGAACAACTCCATCGGATGATGCCGGTACAGATACTCTTTCAACTCCTTCGTAATCGACTTGACCGTGCGAGCGTTGCATAAATCGTCAGGCAACTGCGTGAACGAAAACGCCGAGTCCGGTTTCTTTTCGAACTCCGCGTCGGGGTCAACGGTTTCACTCGATTCCCACCCATCTTTGGGAACGCCCTTCCCGCAACGCAGCAGTCGTTTCACGTCCACCCACGTGTCAACGCCCGCGGAACTGCGAACAAAATGCATGGCTCCTTCGCCGAGTAACGCTGCCCGATAGATCCGCTCGCCTTCGCCGCGAACATAACGACTCGGAACCAAGAACGTTTCACTGACCCCTTGAGGCAGAACAGGGCGTGCCGGTGTCGCGGCCTTCTTGGCGACCTTCTCGTTCTGGCTCTTGGCTTGCTTTTCCAACTCCGCTTTACGATCCGCCATCAAATCGGAGATCTGATTTCGCGCCAGCGGTCCCGCTAAGAACGACATCGCCCAACGTGTTTGAAACACCGTCGGTGCGTCATCGTGAACATTATTCATCAAAAACACACGGCTGCCTAAGGAAGCGAGCAGTCGCTCCATCTCGTTCTTGTCGAACGGCTTGCCGGACTGGGCCGCCGCCCCTTCGAGCCCCTCGAGCACGCGTGCCTTGTCACGTTCGGTCTGCAACCGGCCGAGAAACCACGTGCCGATATTCGACAACCCTTTGTAGTCCAAATCCACCGGGTTCTGCGTCGCCAGGGTCACGCCGAGTCCGAACGCACGGGCCTGTTTGAGCAGCGTCAGCATCGGTGGCTTCGACGGCGGGTTGGAAACCGGCGGGAAGTACCCGGCAACCTCGTCCATATACAGCAACGCACGCAGGGAACTCGTCCCGCTCTGCGTCCGCATCCACGCAACGACTTCGTTGAGCAGAATCGTGACGAAGAACATGCGTTCCTGTTCGCTCAGGTGCGCGATCGAGATGATCGACAGACGCGGTTTGCCCTCCGCCGTGTGCAACAATTTCTTTACCGACAACGCCTCGCCCTCGAGCCACGTCGAAAACGCGGGCGAGGCGAGCAGGTTGTTCAGCGTCATCGCCAGTTTCCCGCGGTCGCTCGCCGACATGAACGAATCCAAATCCAGCACGCCGACACGCTTGATTGGCGGCGAAGTGATCAGCCCGATCAAATCACCGATCGACACATGACGCTGCTCCCGCCAACAATGATCCAGGATCGAACTGATCAGGATGTGTTCTCTCGAAAGCAGCGGATCGGCTTCCATCCCGAGCAACGTCAACAGGCCCGACGCCGCCCCGGTGACCCTTTCTCGCATCGCGTCGGCATCGTCGAGGACTTCGGGAGGTGGCGCGTCGAAACTTTTCAAAACCGTCAGGGGCAACCCGATGCTGCTGCCCGGTGTGTAGATCGCGACGTCGGCGGCTGCTTTGAAGTTGGCGACCCTTTCTGGTGTCTGTCCCCAAGATGCCAGGCCAGATTTCCACTTTTCAGCGGTCGAGGTCGCAAATTCATCCAGGCTCATTCCCTTCCGGCTCGCTTCGCCCTGCTCCAACCAGGGACGAAAATCGTCCGCCGTCATCTCGGGAAACGCCAGCATCAAGTTCGCGAGGTCGCCTTTCGGGTCGATGCAGATCGCGGGAATGCCGTCGATCGCCGCCTCTTCGAGCAACGACAGGCACAACCCCGTTTTCCCGCTGCCCGTCATCCCCACGCACATCGCGTGCGTGCACAGGTCTTTGGCGTCGTAAAGCAGTAGATCGTCGAGCAACTTTCCGGCGGGCAAATCGTATTCACGTCCGAGATAAAACGTCGCGAGTTTTTCAAAGACATCCGGAGAAGGTACGGCCATTTTAATTTCAAATGTCGAAGGAATGCGAAAAGTGGATGAGCGTGCTAACATACAAAATTCAAACGTTCAGCGTAGGTCCATACCGACCTCAACAGCTCAATCCTCTCCCATCGACATCGTTCTGTAATGCTAGCTCTGCACGATAAAATTGAAGAAACCTGTGCCTTTATTCGCCAACACACCGGCGAAACGCCCCGTGCCGGCATCATCCTCGGCACCGGACTGGGTGGTCTGGTCGGCGACATTGATGTCGAAGCCACGTTGAACTACTCGGACATTCCCAACTTCCTCAGTTCAACGGCGACTTCCCACGCCGGCCGCCTCGTGATCGGCAAACTCGGTGGTGTCCCCGTGATGGCGATGGAAGGCCGTTTCCACTTTTATGAAGGCTATCCGCTTCAAGACATCACGTTGCCGGTGCGTGTGTTCAAAGCACTCGGATGCGAGTTGCTGATCGTCAGTAACGCATGCGGCGGTCTTAACCCGTACTACGACAGCGGCGACATCATGGTGATCGAAGACCAGATCAACCTGATGGGCGGCAACCCTCTGATCGGGATCAACGACGACCGCCTCGGGCCTCGCTTCCCCGACATGTGCGAACCGTACGACCAGCAATGGATTCAGACGACGCTCGATGTCGCACGACGCGAAGGCATCTTCCCGCACAAAGGAGTCTTCGTCGCCGTCGCCGGACCGTGTTTGGAAACCCGAGCCGAGTACCGCTTCCTACGTCAGATCGGTGCCGATGTCGTCGGAATGAGTACCGTTCCGGAAACGATCGTCGCAATCCACTGCGGTCTGAAAGTCGTCGGGCTCAGCGTCATCACTGACATGTGCCTGCCCGACGCGATCAAGCCCGCCGATGTGAACGAGATCATCGCAACGGCGAACGAAGCCGAACCGAAACTTCGTGCGATCGTCCGCGGCGTGGTCGGAGAACTCAAATAGCGTTCGCCAACACAATCACCGTAGAAAACGTCGCCAAGACTTTCGGCCTTCCAACCTCGCGTGCTCGTCGAAGCTGAATTCGCGAGAATTCAGTTTCCTCGCAACGAATCGCGAGGCGAGGTCACCTTTCCGCCTTCTTTTTCCGCTTCGTCCCCAACGTGGCGGCTTTCTCGGCGAGCGGAACGGTGCGATCGAACAGCGTTCCGTACTTCTCGTAATCGTTGTAAGAAACCGCTTCCGTCTTCCACGAGTCCAGTTCCTGATCGTACCGAGCACGCATCTTCTCGAGCACGGCGCTGTACTCCGGGTTCGACGCGAGATTGGTCAACTCCAAGGGGTCCTTCTCCGTATCGAACAACTCCTCCACCGGTTCCATTTCATCGTCGCCGTACCACCAGTAGGTGTATTTGAAACGGGGTGTAATGCACGTCATGCTCGTTGTCGGTTGAGATCCCCACGTGTTGATGAACGCGATCTGTTCGTGGCCACCGGCGTTTGGATCATTCAACAGCGGCAGCAAACTGATTCCATCCGAATTCGAGTGAATCGATTCGCCGGCGAGTTCCAAGATCGTTGCGGCGAAGTCAATGTTGCCGGTGAGGGCTTGGCACCGCACCTGCTGTCCACTGAGCGGGCTGCGCGGGTCGTAGATCATCAATGGAACGCGGGACGATTCCTCCATCGGCAGCACCTTCGATCCGTAACCGTGCGAACCGCAGATATATCCATTGTCGCTCGTGTAAATCACGACGGTATTGCCCGCAATCCCCTGGGCGTCGAGTTCATCGCGAATCATCCCCAACGCGACGTCAATCCCGTAAATTTGTTGGTGATACTTTCTCATCTCACCGTCGTAGTCGGTATCGTATTTCCAACCGCTGAACCGAGGATACTGACGTCCCATCTTGCTCTGCGGAGAAAGATGCTCGCCGTGTTCGCGTCCGAAGTTTGCAGGCTTCGTGAACGTGGCATCTTTGTACACCGCATCAAAGCGCGGGTCCGGTACCGCCGGTTTATGGGGCGCCTTGAAACTGATCGAAAGGCAGAACGGCTTTTCTCGGTTGACGGACTCACGAATCACGTCTTTGGCAAACGCGGCGTATGATAAAGTCGAATGCGGGTAGTCCTTGGCGTACTTCTTCATCGAGGCGTTCTTTGCCGTGGCATAGTTCGTCTGCCCAGGACCGCCACCCCAGAAGTCAAAATCGACCTCGCACAACCCCTTCCCGTCAACGACCAATCCGAACTTGCCAGCGAACGCGGTCAGGTAACCAGCCTTCCGCAGCGCAACCGGGTAGCTCAACTCCCACACCTCCGGTTTCATGTCGCCGTGCATGAAGTTGCAACCGGTTTTGTACTCATACATCCCCGTGAAGATGTTCGCGCGGCTCGCCATGCAGATTGCTGTCGTGTTGTAATGATTGTCAAACAACACACCGTCCCGTGCGAGCCGATCCATATTCGGCGTTTTGACATCGGGATTCCCATAACAACCGACCGAATACGTCGACTGATCATCAGCGAGTAAAAAGACGATATTCGGTCGGACGTCGTCACCGTTGCCGACGCGAATCGCCGCTGCATCGTTTGCGTCGACGAATGACACGCCACCGAGACCACTGAAAATGGTGACAAACACAAACAATTGAGCGAAGCGTCGCATGAAGATCGATCCTATCGGGACAGTGTTGATTGGCAACGAGGAGAGTGGCGTTAGAACGCGATTACATCGCGTTCTCTAAAGCGTTTTCGAGAAGTGGCACAGCCGATGTCGCCAGACTTCAGCGGTCCGACTTCTACAACGTTGGGCGTTCCCAGGCGGGGATCCCTTCGCTCTCCTGCTGCTTACGGAACTGCTCCTCGAACGGTTTGCCGACGTCGAGCGGGGCATCCTCGTTGACCATCATCGGTCGCACCTCCTCCCACCAAACATCGAACGCCGCGAGAAGTTCTGACGCGATCTCAGGATGGCTTTTCGCAACGTCGGTCGTCTGACTCGGGTCGTTCTCGATATCATACAACTCGTTGTTGACCAAACGCCATCGTTCATTCCGCACCGCAAAGTTCCGGTACTTGGCCGCGTTCGGATCCGGATCTCCCTTGCCCCATTGCCGCGGCGCTCCCTTCTTCGGCCAACGACCGGTGTGGAAGAACAAATTGCGGTCGGCCCAGTCGGTCTTGGGATCCTTGATCAGCGGAATCAGGCTTCGCCCATCGAGCTCCAGGTCATCAGGAATTTTGGCGCCCGCGATCTCCGCCAGAGTCGGGAACAAATCGTAGTGCCGCGTGATCCGATCGACGTCCCTACCTGCCGTAGTCAACCCCGGCAACCGCATGAACAGCGGAACGCGTGCACCACCTTCGTCCGCCGAGTTCTTCTTCCCCTTCATGTTGTAATTGTAGGTACCTGCCGAAGAGCCGTTGTCGGTCATGAAGATCAACAGCGTGTTGTCGGACAATTCCCATTCATCGAGTTTCCGCATGAGCAGTCCCATGTTCTCGTCGATGTTGGTGATCATCCCAAAGAACGCAGCCGACTTCTCGCGGCACTTGTCTTTGTAGAGATCCGAGTACTCCTTGGCGACTTTGAACGGACCGTGTGGCGCGTTCGTGGCCAGATAGGCAAAGAACGGAGCCTCCGAGTCCTTCTGCTCTTTGATCCAACCGAGCGTTTCCTGGAAAAACACATCGGTGCAGTAGCCGTCCGTTTTCACGAATCGGTTGTTGTCTTTGATGATCGGATCAAAGTAATCCGTCCCCGGTGCATCACCTTGGGCACCGGAGAACCGTTGACCGATCCCACCAGCACCGTGAATGAAGGTCTTATCAAAACCACGATTGTGTGGCTGATAAGGGTCCTCATCACCGAGGTGCCATTTGCCAAAGATCCCCGTCGTGTAACCAGCCGATTGGAGAATCTCGGCGATCGTCGTCGAAGACAGCGCCATCCGGTCGCGTTGTAAGATCGTGTGGGTGACACCGTTCTTAAACGGAGCCTTCCCCGACATCAGCGCCGATCGCGTCGGCGCACACGTGGGGCTGACGTGAAAATCGACAAACCGAGTACTGTGTTCGTACAATTTATCCAGATTGGGCGTTTGCAAATAAGGATGCCCGTGACATCCCAAATCACCGTAGCCTTGGTCGTCGGTCATCACCAATACGATGTTCGGCGGTGTGTCTTCCGCGGCAACGACAGCGAACAGTGAAGGCAACAGCGCGATAACGCCGGCACACAAAGCACGAAACCTGAACGTTTCGAATGTCGTCATAGCAGGTACTCTCATCTGGTGGGTGATCTTTCGAAAAGGTGGGGCGGTATGGTTGGTGGGGTTGGCGATGGAGCGCAACAACAGCGGAGTGCGGATACTACTCGCACGGAGACAGCGTCCGATTCGGCGGGCGCGTCTGCGAGTCCAAACACGCGGGCTACTCCGCTAACGCTTCTTTGATTTTGGCAGCAACGACGTCGGCGAGATATTCCGACCCGGCCTTTTTGAAGTGAACGTTTTTGGGCAACTGCAATTCATCGAGTTTGCCGTCACAGGCCGCGTACAGATCGTTTACTTCAATTCCATGTTGGTTCATGATCGAAACGGCGACTCGGTTGTAGATCGCTGGCGATTCTTTTGCCCGGTACGGTCCACTGCTGTCGGCAACGATCGGCGTCGTGGTCGCAAAGATGAGTTTGGCACCGGTGGCTTTCAGTTTCCGAACCAACGTTTGGAGATTCTTTCCGTATTGCTCCGGATCGGCTTGGGCGGGATCGTCCGGGCTTTGCGAATTGGACAACCCGCCTGCTTCGGTCACGTGCTTAAGATCGTGCAGCCCCCAATTGAAATGAATCACATCCCATTGATTCATCGCCAACCAATCGTCAATCCGCTCGAGACTCTGAGTTGTGCCGCCGCAATTCTGAGGGCGTTTCTGATTAGCAGCGAGAGGACGATATACGTTCGCCACGCCCCGCAACCGCTGCTTCAACGGCAACCCGTATCCGATCGAGATAGAGTCACCGAGAATCAGGACGTTCGGCAAACTCGGGTCCGCTTCGGTTGCCCAGGTCGGACGTGCGGGTTTGCCCGCAGGCTTTGCGTTCGCATTCGGAGTTTTCACCTCGGGAACCACCGTCTCGCTGTCGCCAAACGCGTGGGTGGCAAGACAAATGACCAGGCAAACAGAAACGGACAAACGACGCAGTGCGAAGGACATGGGCTACTCGCGGCGAGAGGAAGGCGGGACGTTGCGGTGAACACAACGTGGTGTGGGTGACTGCGTGCCAATGATAAGCGATTTCAAACCCGCCGTAGCAAGTTCCACCAGAAATCCGAATCAAACCTACGCAGTTGGTCTCGCCGAAGTATCAGTCTTTCCACCGACTACCATCGGGAGACGCAGTTACAAGGAAGCTAACCCTCTACCCTCAATCATCGATCCCGAAACGCGACGCAACCGTAACGATTTGCGTCAATCCCTACCGCGAAAACGTACGCCATGTGATCTTCATCACGCATCAGCGTTTTCGCGCATACACGATGACACTCGCGATCGCCGCGAGCAACAATCCGAGCAACCCTGATTGCCACATCGGTACCCGGTAGCGAGATTCGAACTGCAAGTCCAACTCCAGCGGTTCGTTCTCGGTCACCGATACCGTACGAGTGAACGCGTACATCGTTCCTTCCTCGGGCAGGTTGATCAGGATTGCCTGCGGCGCCGTTTCGGTGGCCCGTTGATGCTGAACCAAACGATACGCGATGGCCTGCAACACGGCGTTGTCTTCGATCGTGTTGCCTCGCAACAGTTCGCTGAGTTGTTGCGGACGAAAATTCATTTCCGCTTGCTGCAAGATCGGATTGTCGGCGGCGGCTTGTCGAAGTTGCTCGTCCTGGGCGGGCACCGCTTCGTTCTCATAGTTGTCCATGTACAACCGCTGTCGTCGCGTATTGAGACCCACGATCGCTTGCTGCGTTTGCAGGTTTTCCAGTTGGACCCTCGCGTCTTCGTTGGACGCCGCGTCGAGGGCGAATTGGTTGGCGACGTTGTTAAACGCCCAACTCGCCTTCTTTTGCTCGCCCGACCGAAGCAACTGATTGGCTTGCTCGAGCAACTCGGCCGCCTTGGCCGCTTGGTTTTGCCGCTTGCCTTTCATCTTCGACAGATACGACGCACGATCGTAAACCGAACGGTTCTCCTGTTCGATCAATTCCAGGTTGCCATCCGAATCGGTCAACTCAAACCCTTCGGGAGCCAAAACGTTCCACCGAATGTTCTCCAGCGGCACGTTCATTTCCGGACTCCGCAGTCGGATTCTGCGAATCCCATCGCCCGGCACCGAGTAAACAAAACGCACCTTCGCGGTACGGTCATCGATCCCCGCCAGGATATAAAACTGCCACGCGTTGGTTTGCCCGCCTTGGCGAATCGTGTGCACGCTTTCGCCGTTGACGAACACATTGAACAACTCGCTTTCCGCAGGCAATCCCACACTCAGGCTGCTGCGTTGGATCACCTCGACGGTCATATCGACGGCGGTGAGTTGATCACCGGTCGGCGATAGAATCGTCGCGAACGTGCCCTCGGCGACTCGCAATTTCAACGCATCAGCGAGCGAATGACGACTCGCCCGAATCGCCAACGGCGCGTCCGGCGATACCGCGCGCAAAGACAGCGCGGGAACGGTATGGTTCTCCGCCATCCGCAGTGACGACGGAATCGTGTTCCAATCCACACGTTGCCATCCCGGGGTCAGCTCTGCGTAGTCGACCTCCAACCGCCCACCGGCGCGAACACCATAGTAATATGCGAGTTGCCGAATCTCGGGGAACTCAACCGGAACGAGCAACTCTGTATCGTCGTCTCGCTCGCCGCGTCGTTCGTACTCGATCCGGAACTCAACCTTTCCGAGCACGCGGCGTTTGAATTGAATTTGCCAAACATTCGCGTTCGGCTGCACTCTTACCAAATCACTCACCGCCTTGCCGCTGGCACGCAGCGTTTTGATTTCGCCCTCGTCATCGATCGGCAGCACCACCTGCAACTCACGGATCGACGCGTTCTCGACCTTGAAGTTGCCCACCAGAGTCGAGCGTGTTTGGCCTTCTCGCAATGTGATTTGATGCAGCACTTGACCGGTCACCCACGGATCGAGTTGATCAATGCCCAGCGTCAAACGCCAATCCTGTTGCAGCAGACGAAACGCCAACCCAGCCGAACCGCTTTTTCGATTTCCCGTTGCTTGACGCGGGTCCATCTCGGATACATTCTGCCTCGCGACGGTCCGCAACCGAATCCCGGTCGTTGGCCGGACGACGAGTTCACCGGTCTGCCGATCCGCCTCGGCGATTTCGAAACGCGGCAAACTCCATTCGCGTTGCGACGACGGCGAGGCACCTGACAACACGATCGCGAATGAATGTTTCCCGATCGTTTTTCCGTTAAGGTGCAAGACAATCTGCCTGCGGTCATCTTCGTTCGTTTCGGACCAATGGTGCAACGCATCGCCAGAGATCGTTTCCACTTCCAACCCATCGGGCAAAGGAAAACTCAACTGGAACAACCCGGCACGCGTGATATCAACGAGACTATTAACGTTCAGCACGATCCGTTCATCGCCGAGCGACAACGCCTGCTGCGTCACGACGCGTACATCCGGTTGCACCGGAACGACTCGCAGTTGCACCGACCCACCGTCGGCGCCATATCGGAACACGCGGTGCAAGACATCGGATTTCTGCCACATGATCTCGCTGTCGAAATCACCGAGGTTTACCGCGGACATTTTGGTCGGAGTCGCTTTCTCCGGCTGCGCGTCGGGGCCGAACGCGATCGCGAGCAACCCGACCTCCCCACCGGCGTCGAGAACCCGCATCGGCGAGAGCGTCAAATCGGCAGGCAATGCTTCGAGACTGCGCTGCGTGTCGACCGTTACCGAAAACGGCGCAGATTGCGATGGCGTGATCTGCAGATGCAGACGCCCGAGGTCAGCGTCAAATTGCCATGCGGAAACCGGACCTGCCACGCGGCTGACCGTCAGTCCCTCGGGGACGGTACAGTTCAGTTCAGAAACCTGGCCCTGCGAAGGACGGATCTGGAACCGATGTCGACCGTCCACAACACCCGGACCGGGACGATACAGATTGGACGCCTCGACGAAAAACCGCGTCTCCTCGGAAGCCACGTCACGCGCCTTCGGCTTGAGCACGATCGCAGCCTTGCCCGGACCGAGCAACACGCTGCCGCTCGTCTTGTCAGAGTCCTTGTCCTGCTCGATCATCACGGCGGCATCACAGAAAATTTCCCATCCTGCGACATCCAAGCTCACATCGACTTTCGCGACGGACGCGGCCCCGGTTAACACCGGAATTGACTTCATCGCATCGACCGCCTCGAGTTGATACTCGAACGAAGCCCGATAGGTCTGCGGTGCATTGGGTTGCTCGCCATCACCGCTGCTATCGCTGTCGCCGCCGTCGTCACCTTCGTCCTCGGCGTCACCGCCGTCCGCCTCGCCGTCGTTGATGTTCGCGTCGTCTGCATCGCCTTTATCGATCGCAATCGGGATACTGACAACGTACGACAATCCTTCTCCGGGCACTTCGGTTTTACTCAGTCGCAACCCTTCACCTTCGAAACGGGTCAACGTCGCCGGTGACTTTAGCAATAGGAATTGATCACCGGGGTGTCCGCTCAGTTCCATCTCTCCGGTAACGCGAAGCCGGTGCTCGTCACGAGAGACTTCCCAGGCCTGCAGAATGGAATCCGCCGCGATGAACGGTGAACGTTCGGTCTCTTTCGCATGGCTTACGCTCGCGCCGGACAGTGCGACCAAGCATCCCAACCCGATCGACGCGACGACACCCGACGATCCTGAGGCATCTGCGGATTCGGCGTTCGCTTTTGCGGCGGCACGTTTTTCATTCCAACGCTTCCACCGTTCCGTCCCCTTCCTCAACGTTACACGAGATCGCGGAAGAAAGAACAACACCGCGATTGCCAATGTGACCAGCATGAAGAAGGCGCCCGCACTGCCCCCCTGACATAGAACACCGATCGCAATTAGCAACGCCCCCGCCGCCAAACAAACCGACTTTGCCGACACGCGCTGCTCGTCACTCGACCGCACCAAACATCCCCCCAACATCAACGCGACGCCGATCACCGCGAGCACCAATCCGACGACCGACAAATCGACGCGCCATGAGGGAACATTTTCGACTTCGAGCATCACGGTTTCACCGGCTGCCAAGATCGGCATGTTGAGTTGTAGCTGCGACAACGGATCAACGTTTGCGAACGCCACCACCGCGGTCATCAACGCGACACCGATCGCGGCGAGATAGCCCAGCAGTTCGCCTCCGGTCCAGATCGGACCTCGCCCCCCACACCAAACCCCCGCTGCGACGAGAACCAAGATCGCACCGAGTGAAACCAACCCGTATCTTGCGACCCAATCGAACCCGCTCGCCGATCGGACCGGAGTCGTCGGCTCGACAGTGCCACCGCTCGGCACCAAAACTAGTTTTTCATCCCCAACCACCTTCCATTGTGTTTTCAGAACAGGGGCCATGATGGTCGGCAAGGTGAGTTCCGCCTTCGAGGAACTCACGGCCGGTTTCCCCAGCCGCAAACTCACCCGCACCGGCTCGTTCGGATCGGTTCCGCCGGGCAACGGAATCAGCGTCGCATCGTCGGCCCGCCGCGCCGTCACCGGACGATCGTTCACCGACACC
>JBICHZ010000333.1:0-34380 GCA_043101355.1 Rhodopirellula sp. JB044 | reverse complement strand
GAGATTTCGATTTCCGATCCTGATCATTGACGAAGACTTCCGGTCCGAGAACGCGTCCGGTTTAGGAATTCGTGCCCTGGCCGAAGCGATCGAGGAAGAGGGTGCCGAAGTCATCGGGGCAACGAGTTACGGTGACCTTTCTCAGTTCGCCCAACAACAATCGCGTGCATCGGCGTTCATTCTGTCAATCGATGACGAAGACATCCTCTCAGGCGATGACGATGAGGGGCCGGCCATCGCGATGCTGCGGGAATTCATTCAGGAAATCCGTTTTAAGAACAACGATATTCCGATTTTCTTGTATGGCGAAACCAGAACGTCGTCGCATATCCCCAACGACATCCTGCGTGAACTCCATGGGTTCATACACATGTTCGAGGACACGCCGAAGTTTGTCGCGCGTCATATTCTGCATGAGGCGCGTGCGTACACGGACTCGCTGGCTCCTCCTTTCTTTCGTGCATTGATGGAGTACGCCGCCGACGGATCGTATTCATGGCACTGTCCGGGGCATTCCGGTGGTGTTGCGTTTTTGAAGAGCCCTGTCGGTCGGATGTTCCATCAGTTCTTCGGCGAGAACATGTTACGGGCCGATGTTTGTAATGCGGTCGAGGAGTTAGGCCAATTGCTCGATCACACCGGTCCGGTGGCTGCGTCAGAGCGGAATGCCGCGCGGATCTTCGACGCCGATCACTGTTTCTTTGTCACCAACGGTACGTCGACATCGAACAAGATGGTGTGGCACTCGACGGTTGCATCGGGGGACATTGTGGTTGTCGATCGCAACTGTCATAAGTCGGTATTGCATTCGATCATCATGACCGGTGCGGTGCCTGTCTTCCTCACTCCGAAACGGAATCATCTCGGTTTGATCGGGCCGATCCCGTTGGAAGAGTTCCAACCGGAGAACATTCAGAAAAAGATACAGGCGAATCCGTTTGCCCGTGCCGCGCAAGAGGCACACCCGGATCGCAAACCGCGGATACTCACGATCACACAGTCGACCTATGACGGCATCGTCTACAACGTCGAAATGCTAAAGGAACTGCTCGACGGTCAGATCGGCACGCTGCATTTCGATGAAGCCTGGCTGCCGCACGCGACCTTCCATGATTTCTACCAGAACATGCATGCGATCGGTCGTGGTCGGGCAACATGTGAGGAGTCGATGGTGTTCGCCACCCATTCCACCCACAAGCTGTTGGCGGGGATCTCGCAGGCTTCGCAGATTTTGGTCAAAGAGCCGAGGAATCATAAGCTGGATCGGCATGTGTTCAACGAAGCCTATTTGATGCACTCATCGACCTCGCCGCAGTACGCCATCATCGCCTCGTGTGATGTTGCCGCGGCGATGATGGAACCGCCCGGCGGGACCGCGTTGGTGGAAGAGTCGATCCTGGAAGCATTGAACTTTCGTCGTGCAATGCGCAAGGTCGATGCCGAATGGGGCGACGATTGGTGGTTCCAGGTTTGGGGCCCCGACGAGATTCCAGATACCGACATTGGCAGTCAAGAAGATTGGATCCTCAAGGCGGACGACGAGTGGCATGGATTCGGGAAGATCGCTCCCGGTTTCAATATGCTCGATCCGATCAAAGGAACGGTTGTCACTCCAGGTCTGAATCTCAACGGGCAGTTCGCCGAGACCGGCATCCCGGCGTCAATCGTGACACGCTACCTCGCGGAGCACGGGGTGATTGTTGAGAAGGCGGGATTGTATTCCTTCTTCATCATGTTCACGATCGGAATCACAAAGGGGCGGTGGAACACGCTCGTCAGTGCGCTGCAGCAGTTCAAAGATGACTACGACAAGAATGTCCCGATGTGGAAGATTCTTCCTGAGTTCGTCAGCGAGTTTCCGCAGTATGAACGGATCGGTTTAAGAGACCTGAGCCAGTCGATCCACGAAACCTACAAGGAAAACGACATCGCACGGGTGACCACGGAAATGTATCTGTCCGACATGGCGCCGGCGATGAAACCGTCCGACGCGTACGCGATGATGACACACCGCGAAATTGATCGTGTGGAGATCGATGATCTGCTCGGACGGGTGACTGCGGTCTTGTTGACCCCTTATCCGCCGGGGATTCCACTGTTGATCCCGGGCGAATGTTTCAACCAGACGATCATCGAGTATTTGCGGTTTGCTCGCACGTTCAACGCGAAGTTCCCTGGTTTCCACACCGACATCCATGGCTTGGTCGAAGAGACCGTTGACGGTCGCAAGCATTACTTCGTTGACTGCATTCGGATGCCGGCCAACGACCTATAGCAGTGAGAATGTTGGTGTCCCCTTGTCAGTTTGCTTAGGTTTTGCCGAGAAGCGTTCGCGTCGCTTGGGTGATGTCGGGCTGTCGCATGAGTGACTCGCCAACGAGGATGCCTTTGACGCCTGCAGCTTTGAGGTGCAGGACATCGGCGTGGGTGCGGATGCCGCTCTCACCGACGACTAAACGGTCTGATGGAATGTTTTCGGCCAGACGAACGGTGTGTTCGAGATCGGTTTGGAACGTTCGCAGGTCACGATTGTTGATGCCGACTAAGCGCGTCTGGGTGGCGAGAACGGCATCAAGGTTGTCGGGTTCGAAGAGTTCGATCAGCGTCTGCAGTCCGAGGTCAGAGGCTTTTTGATCGAGAGATTGCATCTCTTCCGGTGAGAGGCATTCGGCGATCAGCAGCACCGCATCGGCACCCGCCGCACGGGCCTGCAGCAGTTGATACTCATCAATGATGAAGTCTTTTCGCAGGATCGGCAGGTCGACATGTTGGCGGACTGCACGCAGGTAGTCGAGCGAACCTTGAAAGAACGGTTCGTCGGTCAGCACGCTGATGCACGCGGCGCCACCGTCCTGATAAGCGGCGGCAATGTCCGGTGGCGAGAAGTCTTCGCGGATCAGGCCTGCTGACGGGCTCGCTCGTTTCACTTCCGCAATCAACCGAACGTCATCACCGGCAGCGAGAGCCGCGTGAAAGTCGCGACACGGAGGCATCGGCGCGATCGCGGTGCGTAGTTCCTCGGCGGAGACTTGGTTGCGGTCTCGTTCAATAGTGGTGCGTGTCTTTACCAAGATGTCGTCGAGGATCGTCACCGAGAAAACCTGCTGCGTGTCGTGAAGTGTGTGGCGTGTGCGGAGGATTGTAGACCGGAAGGGAGGTTCTGTTCGATGGGATTCCCCTCGTGAGTTGTTGGAACGCGCCGATTCGAACTTGGGACTGCCCAGGACGGGGTCGGAAAGTTCGTTTTGTTACAGAGAAAACATCTGATTTGCCGCATTTTCTGAAAAAAACGCTCGATAACTGTCCGGATACACAACAGAACCCTATGTTAGGGGGTAGGCAGCGTTGGTTGTGCGCCCGCACCGCACTGCAGATCACCTAGCCAAAAGCTCTCGAAACCGAATGGCCCTCGCGATGTTAACCGGACGACTTTCTCTCTCTTTTTTCCGATTCCGTGATGACTGCCGAGTCGCCCTGGTGGCGATGAGTGCGATCTTCGGACTGGCGGCGAATCTTCATGCCGAGTCCATGCATGCTTTGATTATCGGCAATGCGGCGTATCCTGAGGGCAGATTGGTCAATCCTGCCAATGACGCTCGGCTGATGGATAAGACGTTGCGAGAATTGGGGTTTGAGGTGACTACCCGTATCGATCAGACCCAGGAACAGATGGACCGGGAGATTGCCGATTTTTGTCGCCGGGTTCCCAAGAACGGTTTGGCGTTCTTCTTTTTTGCCGGGCACGGTCTGCAAATCAACGGCGAAAACTACCTCGTGCCGGTTGATGCGAAAATTCACGATGCGGTCGCGGTAAAGTACAAAACCGTTTCGCAAAACTTTGTCATCGATTCGCTCGACTCATCATCGAGCAACATGAACGTGGTGGTTCTCGATTGCTGCCGCGACAATCCATTCCAACGTGCATGGAAACGCAGCATCCGGGGACGTGGTTTGGCTCCGACGAGCGTTATTCCCGAAGGGACTTTGATCGCCTACGCGACCGCGCCCGGCCACACCGCGCTGGACGGCGAGGGAACGAATTCCCCGTACACGCTCGAGTTGGCGAAGGCGTTCTCGCAGCGTCCCGCGTCGGGACTGCTATTGCGAGATGTATTCTTCACGGCGAGTTCTGCCGTCAAAAAAGCGACCGGCCAGCGACCTTGGCTGAACTTGGACGCGTCGCTCGACGCATTCTACCTGCGTCAGCCAAATAACCTGGCGTCACGCGAGGAGATGGCCGAGGTCGTTGAGCGAATCGAATCGGGTGGACCGTTGAGCCCGAGCATTGCCTCGTCGGAGTTGCCCGCCCCTGCCGAAGACGCCGATGGCACCAAACCAGCAGCCAAGCCAACCTCCCAATCAATCACTACGGACGAAGGAGCGATCAAATCAACCAACCAAGCCCCGCAGAGTCATTCGTTGGTTCGTCAAGCCAACACGTTCCTTTATGAAGGTGACTATGACTTGGCAATTGACGCCTTTTCGGCATTGATTGGTGACTCCAGTATCCCCGAAGAGCAACGTCGAAAGATGCGCAAGAGTCGCGGTGTTGCCTATCTCGGACGGCGCGGGTCACGCGATATCGAGCGAGCCATTGTGGACTACAAAGCGTCTGGATCGAAAGGCATTCATATGTCAATCATGGCAGATCAAGCCAACCTGAAAGTCGGGACCGAAACCAAAGCAACGATTCGGAAAAACCAAATCGCATTGGTGACCCTTTCGAAAGGGGATTGGTTGTGGATTGAATCTGTACAAGACGACAAGAGCATACAAGGTTGGGTGAACAAGTCGGTGTTCACGCGAGCAACGCAAACCGCGAAACAGATTGCCTCCGATTCTGCGACTTCGCCAACCAACAAACGTGATGAGTCCAGGCCAAGCGGTTCATCCCAGCCGATCGGTTCAACACAGCCGATCGGTTCAACACAGCCGATCAGTTCATCGCGTCCGGTTCAGGGGAATCACACCATGAGTCAAACGACCCAAAGTTTCTCTTCCGGAGTTCCTATGCAATCGAGTGCGGTCTCGCCTGGCTCGTCATCGAGAGTGATCAGCAACCAAGGCGTGGTGCAAACGGTGCCGATGCAAAGTTCCGGCCAGTTTTCTTCCTCGCAGTTTTCGCAAAACACGATCCCGCAATCGCAGTCGTTCACTCAGAACGGACAAAGCCCGCAAACGCGAACCTACTCCAATCAACCGTCGAGCCAATTCCAATCGCAGCAGCCCAGTAGCCAGTCGTCGAATCGGTTCTTTCAGAACAACGGTTTCTTTAATTCGAATCAGTCCCGGCAAAGCTCGTCACGGTCGAATGTTCCGAGCGGTGCGGACAGCTTCACGAAGAAGTTCATGGAGCGAAATGGCGGTCGTCCGCCGAGCATCTGGCAAACGCCGAAGTGGGAATCGCCGGCCGAGATTCGACGTCTTCGAGCGAAGGGATTAGTGCGATAGCCCCGCAGTATTGCTCCTGTGAGATGTCCTCTCTTGGATGGGGATGGACTCGCTCGCGGTGAGGGGGGTAAGGCGGTTCTCATGAAATGTGACGCAAATTAAGACGGAAAAATTCGCCAACGCATAATCTTCGTCAAACCCTCGTAAAAAGGCGATGTTGTCGTCCATCTGGGATGTCTTCTTAGCCAAACCGCGAAAGCGATGGCGGGCTGGATCGGGCGATGCCCATCCACTCACAGCAACCGACGGATTGGGGATTGCTGTGACGTGTGAGCGAACCCTTCGCCACCGGTCTATGACAGATCGAGTGAAACGTCGTCTGAGTCATCCAACGTGAAGGAGGTTTGCGTGACGAATATCTGTATCATGCTATTGCGCGGGATTGGAGTCTTTGATCGCTCCGCAGTCGAGCCAACCGACGAGTTGGCACGTGGGGTAACCGCAGTGGTCGCCATTGTCGCGGTACCCGTAGAGAATAGCGTACGCCGTGGCGACTCTGCCGTATGACGACAAACGAGTTTCTCGCGTGTCTCGATCCAGATCAATTGCAACGACTCGAGGCGTCATCGCGATATCGAACGTTTGCCGCACGCACCCCTGTGTACCTTCCGAGCGAACCGGCCGATTGTGTCTATTTGCTCGTTGAGGGCTTGGTGAAGGTTTGCAACCTCACCCGAGACGGAAAGCAGGCGATCCTGGCGTTCATCGAACCGGGAGAAGTCTTTGGCGAGTTGGCGATCTTCGATACTGATCAACGTGAAGAGTATGTTGAGACGGTGGAAGAGTCGACAGTCATGGTTATTCCGGCCAGCGAGTTGGAACATCTGATGTTCGCGAATCATGAACTGTCAATGGCGATCACGAAGATGATTGGAATGCGGCGACAGCGAATCGAACGCCGACTGAAGAATCTGCTGTTTCTGTCCAATCGAGATCGCCTGATTCATTTGCTGTTGGATCTGTCAGAGCAATTTGGTGAGCCGGATTCTCATGGGGTTCGGATTCGGATCAAACTCGCGCACCAAGAGATTGCCAACCACATGGGCAGTACGCGAGAAAACGTCACAATCCTAATGGGGCATTTGCGAGCAGAGGGATTCGTGTCAATCGATCGTCGAAGAATCGTGCTGAACGATCCTGACGCGTTGGCTGATGCGGTGAATCGAAAGATCTCACTGCGGGTCGCATAGAGCATTTTATAATGTGTCGTGCCCATTTTCCGTAGCGAAAGTCGCCAGGCTTTTGGTCTTTCGCGAGCCCTGCCGAAACTCTTGGCGAGTTTCGTTACCCGAGAATTCAGCTTGGACGCACCACAGGGCATTTTCAAAACCGCTCGGGTAATTCCGGCGTTTCCTGGGGAGATGGGATGCCGCCGCGCGCTATTTTCATCTGGATTTCAATCCGGCACGCGGCTTGCGTGCCTCGCACAGGCATATTCCGGTGAGATCGTCTGCTCGAGAGTGATGCATCGGTGCGTTCGTCAGCGAGAATGGGAAGGCTCTGGCCAACGGGGACTGGAACGAGCTGTCAAGAAATGGTCGGATCGAGGTAAGAAAACAGGCGACGAGGCGTCAAATCTTTGACGAGGGAGAATCGTTTATTTGTGTTTTGTGATTGAATGAGCAAATTGATGGGTAACGACAGCGGGCCTGCGAGCGGATCGGGCGATGATGACAACAGTGAAGGCGATCGCTCACGGTCGGCAAATCATTCTGCGTCATCGGGATCGATTCATCGTGTGATTCGATGGGGATCGATTCTTGTGATCGTGGGGGCTTTGTTGGTGACGTTCCGTGCGTTGCCGTTTGATCAGGCGATGTCCGCGCTGAAGAGTTGGATCGAGGGGCTCGGTGTGTGGGGGCCGATGGTGTTGGTGCTGCTGTACATCGTGGCCACGGTGCTTTTTGTGCCCGGCACGATTTTGACTCTCGCCGCGGGAGCGATCTTTGGTTTGTCGGTAGGCACTGTGATTGTGTCGGTTGGGTCGACGGTGGGGGCCTCGCTCGCATTTTTGATTGCCCGCTATGCGGCGCGTGATCGCGTCGCCCAACTCGCCCAGCGGAACCGGCACTTCGGTGCGATCGACCGAGCCGTAGACGAAGGTGGTTGGAAGATCGTGGGACTGTTGCGATTGTCACCCGCGGTACCTTTCAATCTTCAGAACTATTTGTATGGTCTGACCCCGATTGCATTTTGGCCGTACGTTCTGACGAGTTGGGCCGCGATGTTACCGGCGACGTTTTTGTATGTGTACCTCGGGCATATCACCGGCGTTGCGATCGGCGCCGACCGGGAACGCACGTCCGCGGAATGGGGGCTGTTGGCGGTCGGTCTATTCGCAACGGTCGTGGTGACGGTCTACGTCACGCGGCTCGCCAACGCGAAACTCAAAGAACAAGTCGATGCGCCTGAGTTGGAGGCGGCTCAGGGTGATGGCCGCTCCGATGTCGAAAAGGAGGAGGTCGACGCGTCCGCTCCTCCGAAGATGTCGAAGACGCTTCTTTTCGCATTCATGGCTCTGATCGCGATCGGGGGCGCGACCTATGTTCGCAGTCACCAAGATCACTTTTCGACGTCATTGGCAAATTGGCTCGAGCCGTCTTCCGCCGCGCAAGCTGACATCGCACGACCTACCAATCCGACGCATCCCACTAGCCCCGAAGATTCACCATGAGTGACCTTGTCCAACTGCAACCGCACGATGAGCACAACCGAAATCTCGAAGAGAACGTTCATCCCACCGACTGGCAAAACCCTCAACCTCAGAAGCCTTATCATCTCGTGGTGATCGGTGCGGGCACCGCAGGGTTGGTTGCCGCAGCGGGAGCGGCCGGGTTGGGAGCGCGAGTTGCGTTGATCGAGCGTGACTTGATGGGAGGCGATTGCCTGAATGTTGGCTGCGTGCCGTCAAAAGGCGTGATCAGCGCGGCCAGAGTCGCCAAGGCGATCAGGACAGCGAACCGTTTCTCAATCAACGTTCCTCCCGGGACCAAAGTTGCTTTTGCGGGCGTGATGTCGCGCATGCGAAAGCTGCGGGCGAAGATCAGCCGCAATGATTCCGCCGCCCGGTTCCGCGATTTAGGTGTCGACGTGTATTTCGGGCAGGCCAGTTTTGCAGACTCGCAAACGATTGAAGTCGGTGGCTCGAAGTTGAAGTTCAAGAGAGCGGTGCTTGCGACCGGAGCACGTGCGTCGGCTCCGTCGATCGAAGGGCTCGCCGAGGTTGATTACCTAACCAACGAGTCGGTGTTTTCATTGACCGAATTGCCCAAAAGCATGGGGATTATCGGTGCCGGTCCCATCGGGTGTGAGATGGCCCAGGCGTTCGCTGAATTAGGGTCAGAGGTATTTCTAGTGGAGTCGGAAGGCGGCGTTCTTCCCAAAGAGGACCGTGCCGCCGCCGATGTGGTTCGAGCATCGTTGGAACGGTCCGGCGTTCGTCTGTTGTGCTGTGGACGGGAACTGAAGGTGAGAAACGAGGGAGGAATTCGGTTAACAGTCAATTCCCGCGGAGAACATTACGACGAAGTGGTGGATCAACTCTTGGTCGCCGTTGGCCGTGCACCCAATGTTGAAAACTTAAACCTAGAAACCGTTGGAGTGGATTTCGACGAGAACGGTGTGCAGGTGAACGATTACTTGCAAACCACCAATCCGAACATCTTTGCCGCCGGCGACATTTGTTCTCCGTACCAGTTCACTCACGTGGCCGATTTCATGGCGCGGATCGTCATTCAAAACGCCCTGTTTGCGGTGGGGCCTTTTGGCAGGAAAAAGATGAGCGACCTAGTGATCCCGTGGACGACCTACACCTCACCCGAGGTGGCACACGTTGGTCTACATGAGAGAGATGCTCAAGAAAAGGGGATCGAGATTGATACCTACACACAGTCGTTCGATGAGGTCGATCGTGCGATTCTCGAAGGGGATCAGGATGGCTTTGTGAAGGTGCACACCAAGAAGGGATCCGATGAGATCGTTGGCGCAACTATCGTGGCTGAGAATGCCGGCGACATAATCTCCGAAGTCACTCTCGCGATGACTCACGGGTTGGGTTTATCGAAGATCAGTAGTTCGATTCATCCCTACCCGACCCAAGCCGAAGCGATTCGCAAAATCGGCGATCAATTCAACCGGACCCGTTTAACACCGCTGAGCAAAAAAATGCTGGCGGCGTTACAGCGGTTGAACGTCGGTGGATAGTCATTCTGAACGTCGTCACGCGACGGTTCGATAGCCGACGGCAGCGGATTCAATCAGCCTATTAGAGGCCTTCGTCGCTGCCTCCACCTGCCGACGCAGCGGCGGCGTTTGCTTCGATCTGTGCTTGCAATTCGTCTGGTGTCATGTCGGGTTTGATGACCGTGTTGGGAGCTTCACTGCATCCGATCGCGGTGATCCAGACGATTCCGCAGAGCAACGTGGTGATGATTCGATTGTGCATTGTTTCGGTTCCCGGACTGGTCGAGTTTGTAAGTCGTGTCGTTGAGGTCGCCAGATTTCCGGTGTTGGGAATCTGGCGACATCAGTATTCAGTTGAACGAGCGGATCGGGAAACCGGCGAGGAGAACGAGTAAACCGGTTTCCATTTTCCACGGGAGCCGCGGCCAACGCCGAACGGCTCATGATTTTCTTTGCGAATCTTCGAAGAGATTTCTAGCGTCTTAGAATTCTTCGTCGATCACTTCGCGAGAGGCACGAGTTCCCAGTGCTCCCCATAGACCGTAGGGGCTTCCTTCGCCGACTGCATTTTCGCTCACGTAGGCGCCGTTGGTCGGTGCCCTCACCGCCAGGTATGGGTTCCCCGCGGATTGGTTTCCGGCTTCGATGGAATCGGTGATAAAACGAACGGCGCCATCTCCCATCAAAACGTGAACGCCCCCTTGGTGACGACTACTTGCCGCCAACGGGCCGCCCTCAATGCTGATTCGGGCCATGTTGCACGAAGGTGAGTTCGGCGGCGTCACCGAGAAGAACCCAGTGAACATCGGCCCGCAGTCCGCCCAGCGGAAACCACGACGGTTGCCGACGTTGTTGGTCGTATCAATCAGGCTGTTGGTGCTGTTGTTCCTCGGCACGGATGGATCCCAGAACTGTGGGCGAGTCGGATCGATGCTCGCGCTCTTCGTGCAGACGGTGGGATCATGAACTGCCGAATCACTCGCCGGACCGTTGGTCGATCCGCCTCGCACGATCAACGGGTCGGTGCGATTATCGAGGTCGCCCATGTCCGTTGCGATTTCACCGCACATCATGGTGTTAGCGAGGCCGTCCAGGATGTCGCGGAACTTCATCCGGTTGCGTGGAACAAAGACGCCGCGGTGCGAGGCTCGTTGTCGTTTGGCGTGCGTTTCAAATTCGAAGCCGTTGGCGGCTGGGTTCGCTCTTTCGATTCCAAAGTATCCGTCTCCCAAGCAAGCTGCATAGTTAGTGCGTCCCGCCGCAGGCAAACCTACCCCCGGGTCGCTCGGGCATCGCAAAGTTGGCATCTCGGTCGACCAAGGCACGTAACCGTCTTGGAATCCAGGGTTCGGTCCCATCGGGCTCCATGATCCGGTCATCGTCGTGGCATCTTCGATCGTGAAAATGTTTTCGTTGAGCGGGTTGGAGATTTGCTCCCAGAGTGCTTGTTGTTCCATGAACGGCATCAGGCCGACCAGATAACTCAGGCGAAGTCGATTAACGCCACCGCCCGTATTGATGTTGCCGTTGCCGCTCGTATAGTCGGCATGTCCGACGGTGCCTGTTCGCGGAAACGTGGTTCCGCCACCATGGACAGGCAGTTGCTTGTAAGCAGAGTGATAGTTGTGAATTGCCAAGCCAATCTGCTTGAAATTATTGCTGCAGCTCATGCGACGGGCTGCTTCACGTGCTGCTTGCACGGCGGGTAGAAGGAGGCCAACGAGGACCCCAATAATTGCAATCACCACGAGCAGCTCTACCAAAGTAAAACCACGATTTGCTTTTTGTTTGGACATCTTCTTTCTCAAATTGGAGCGGATACAAACCGAGCAACGTGCTCGTTATGACGCGCCCAGCGACGCCTCGGTATTGGTTTGACACGACTCGTGGGGCGAAGGCCAAAACTGTTCAGAGGCAAAAGTTTTCTGGACGGGTCGAACCAAAGTTAGGACCACTGAAATCAAACTGCTTGGTCGATATCGTTGCCACTCTGTGGTGATGCGCACAGTTGTGTTTAGGACGTGGTTGTGTGCCGAAATGAGCGGTTTAGAGGTTAAGCGTGCGCCTTTGCGAGATATGGCTTGCACCGCTGCCTTGAGGGGACACTCGCGGGTTTTGTAGAGGGGTTTCTGTGTTTAGTGGACGCTCTGCGGTTGTTAGTTCTCTCGTGTGGTGGATTGTTGTCCCGAGAAAATTGTATGGAGTTTTTTGAGTTTTTTTGACCCAATTTGGCGTTTGCCACGCGAGCCGGACAATTTGAATTGGCTTCACCGCGAAAGACAAAAAAACTGGATACCCCTTGGAGTTGCAGAGGCCAATCATCCCTCCACAGCGGCTGTGCCGTTTCTCAGTGCCATGTTATGAAATGGCGCGCACGATCCGCCCTGGAACTGTCGCTGCATACCCGCGTTGTGATCGCATCAAAGAGAAAGCCCCCGCAGGTATTAACACCTACGGGGGCGACGAAATGCTCGGCCGGCGTGAACGGCTTCAGCAGAACTGATGACCCGACGAGTCAATCACTAGCGTCCGTGGCGGCAACTGCTGCAACGCGAGCGTGAGTAGCTACGGTAGTACGACGGCTGACCACATGAACCGCTGCTGCATGATGACTGCCACTTCGGTGCAGTGTATTGGTACGTCGTTGCATGCATGACGGGGACCGAAGAGGTGTACGGTACGGCAGTCGATTGTGGCGCCGAGGTGGGAACCGTGTAGCTTTGCACCGGTTGGGCAACCGAAACGTTGCCACCACAGTTGCCCGAGACGCAACCTGCTCCGACGGGCATTGCCGACACGGAGGATTGATGAGCAACGGTTGTTTGCGCGTTCGTGGTGCCGCACAGAGCGACGAGGGCAACGGCAACGGTGGTGAGCAAAACCTTCAGGGTTGGTTTCATCTTTGATCCTTTTGGGGGGAATCGAGTTTTCGTGGTCGAAATGGCCACTCGGTATGCGGGGCATTCTTCTGCGGCCGCTCAATTCGATCTGTGAGGTAAATCACAGGTCCCAAATTTCTTTCGAGATCCTCGAGCCACCCGGGATCGGACTCAGGCTTCGTCGGGGCAGCTGACTGCTGCGGTCGTGCTGACCAATTGTTTGACGCAGTTAACGAGCATGGTTTGCTGTTTTTCGACACGCAGGTGACCATGTTCGCAGAATGCCGTATTGGCTTGCGAAAGTGAAAACTGCGACGGTGTTACGAGGACCCCGATGTTGGACAGAATTTCACGAACATGCCTGAGTCCACGAAGCCCGCCGAAACCGCCCGGCGAGGCACTTAGCAAGCCAGCGACCTTTCCTCGATAGGCGGCCAACGGGGCTTCGTCGGCGGAGGACGGTCGCGAAACCCAGTCGAGGGTGTTTTTCAGCAGCGGCGTGATCGAACTGTTGTATTCCGGGCATGCCAGCAAGAGCCCTTGGTTCGCGAAGAACAGTTCCTTAAGACGTTTCGCGTTATCGGGGATGCCGGAGTCGGATTCGAGGTCTTGGTCGTAGAGCGGTAGTGTGTAGTCGGAGAGATTAACCAGCGTTACCTCCGCTCCCGCTTCCTTGGCACTGTTAACGGCAACTTGGAGCAAGGCCTGGTTGAACGACCCTTGGCGTGTGCTTCCGGCGAAGGCCAGGATTTTGGGTTGGGGCATGTGCTTTCATTTCATAGAGAGAGTGCAGATAGGAGCGAGTGATAGTCTACGGGATGAGGGAGTGGGCTGTTAATGACGTGGTCGCGCAAGACGTGGTGATGCCTCTCGGTGATGCAGTTTTGTGCAGAGCGGAAGCATTTTGCATGCATCACGTGTGACAGGAAGCTCACCTGCGGTCGCGCGACATGATGCGCGCCGATGCGCACCGTTGCACACGCGGTACAGCAGGATGAGTTTGCGACTTGCCGCTCACGTTGTTTTTGTCAGGCTTTGTCGCGAAGGAAAACGCGTCGTCTTGCACAGTGCGGCAGATGAGTTTGCCGGGCGATGGCGTTTGGTACAGAGGATGCATTTGTGAGAAGTCGTTAGTCGCATTCGATGAGGATGCGGCACGACGAGGCTACCCACCGTGGTTGACGCAATTACGGTCGCGGCGATCGTCACTTCTTTCACTCAGTAGGGGACCCGAACCATGTCTGACACCGTCACCAAATTGGACTCCGACTCGGCCGCCGCCATGCATCACGATCATCGTCGATGGGAGAGCGACGTTTCGATGTGGCGAGACGATATCGACAACTGGAAAGACGAACATCGCGAAGCATTCAGAGAACTCAAGCGGATCGAATCGCGACTGCACGAGCATGAGGCTTCGCTCGAATCACATTGCAACAGTATTGACGCACACCAAGCACATACATTGCAGCACGAACATGACATCGCGACTGATTGCCGAAACCAAAACGCGTTAAACCAGCAGGCTGCCGACGAGCACGCCAAGGAAGCGGAAGCCCACCAACGTCTCGCAGACGCTCATGAACGCATGAAGAAGCATCATCACACCGTCATGGCTCACGTGGCGATGTTGAAAGCGACCTTGGACGCCGCGGTTTAGCAGTCCAGAGAGTCAGTCCAAAAACTTATCGGTCGATCCACGTTATCGGCGGTTCCGATGGGGCAACCCGAGACGGTGAGGGTGGAAAAGTGACGTAGCCGGTATCGCTAGAATTCGTGGGACTGAATTCTGGCGAATCCAGCTACGGAGATTGGACGCGCAGAGTTTCCATATGCTTGATCGCCCGCCGGCCGATTAGTTTACCGGTCAATCCGTTCGTCGATGTATTCGGATGAAATTACGATCGGCCATCGACGACAGCGACATCGACAGCGTCTAACGTCGCAGAACCAGAACGGGGCAGTGTGCGAGCCGAACCACTTTCTCGACGACGGACCCGATTACCGAGGGGCGGTCACGGGTGCTCCCGTGGGACGGGATCACGATTAATTCGGTGCCGTGCTTCGAAGCGTATTTGATGATCCCGTCCACCGGGTCATCCACGAGGGTGGCGAACTGGATCCCTTGGTGAATCGTGTCGCGGAAGATGTTCTGCATGGCTTCGAGAGTGGACTGTTGATGTTGCTCGTTGATTCGCGACACACGTGTTCCCGAGAAGGTAGCGGTTCCTAACCCGCCGCCGAGTTCATACCCACCGTTGTCATCAAAGCCGTACAGTTGGGCGGGATCGATGACGTGCAGAACGGTGACGTTCTGATTGTCTCCGGCGATGCTGATGGCAGTTTCGATCGCTTTTTCAGAGTCTTCAGAAAAGTCAAATGGGACAAGGATCGAGGTGTTTTGAAAGTGGTTCATTGTGACGGCTCACGATCGGTGGGGCGACAAAAATTGACACGGGGCATCGCAGTGTGTGCACCGCGACAGCACCATTCTGCGACTGAGATGGGGGCAAGCCACGTACCAAGCGAAACATGCCCGGTTCGCCACGCAGCGATAGCAAATAAGTGTCAATAGACGCACAGTCGCACAACAGGTGCGCGTTGGCGATCGCCTCTGGTGCAGCATGGCAACAGCGATAGCCAGCATGCAGGCCTTGGCATCGGGTTTGCGATTGTGTCTTCGATACCAAACCCTTCCAAACCAAACAAATAAAGGAGAACACAATGTCAGTTGAATTGAACGAAGTTGCTCAAGGGAAGTACTTGGAAGTGCACGTGAGTGGCAAACTGGATCGCGAAACCTATCAAACGCTCGTCCCACAGACGGAATCACAAATTGAACAATACGGAAAGATACGTGTGCTCTTTGCAATGCACGATTTCCACGGTTGGGATTCCGGCGGGCTATGGGAAGACATCAAGTTCGACGCGAAACACTTTAACGATTTCGAACGAATCGCGATCGTCGGTGATCGGAAATGGGAACGCGGCATGGCGGTGATTTGCAAACCATTTACAACCGCGGCAGTCCGGTTCTTTGACGAAAGCCATTTGGAAGATGCGAGAGCCTGGTTGTCGGAATAGCGATGCACAACAGTCAGGCGATTTGCAAAGCGGGAATTGAAATCATGAGTTCTTGAAACAATCCCATTTCGACGGCACGCGGAGTGCAGATTATCCGACCGTTGATTACTCGTTTCTGTTGGTTCACACGAAAAGGAGACTGAACAATGTCTGCGAAAGAAAACCGCAAAGAAAAGAAAGCCAACGAAGCTTTGGTAGAAGTCGATCCTATGACCGAACTGTCACAATTCCGTTCCAATTTCGACCGGATGCTGGGCGGCATGCTACGCGGTCACTGGGAAGAGGCCTGGAACGCCGGTTGGGGATGCGATGTCATGGATGAGGATGATGAGTTTTGTGTTCGCGCCGAGGCTCCTGGTTTTGAGCCTGACGAAATTGACATTCAGATCAACGGCAACCGGTTGGTGATGCAGGCCGAACATGAGTCTGAATCCGATGACGCGAACGGAAAATCGACGCATCACGGCAAACTGTATCGTGCCGTTACGTTGCCAGCCGAAGTTGACGAAGACAAGGTTCAGGCAACGTACAAGAACGGAATCTTGGAAGTGCATCTTCCCAAGAACGACGCCGTCAAAACCAAACGAATTTCGGTCGTGGCGAGCTAGAGCGTTTGAAGAGATGGTGTAGCGGATGTCGCCAGAATTCGGGGGACCGGATTCTGGCGATTCCGGCCACGTGTTCGGTTACTTCAATCTTAGAATAGTCTCGCAACATGTTTTCCAAGTAACAGCACGCGACCGATGCCGGGTCTCGCCAACGCCTGCTAGGTGCTATCACTTGGCAGGCATTTTCGTTTACTTCCGATGCCCGAATGCATCACCAGAAGAGGTCGAGTTGGAAGTTGTCGGGTCGTAGTAATTCGCCGAGGCGGACGCCGGGGACGATGACTGAGACAGCGATTGCGTTGGTGCGGTTAACGGGTCGACATACTCTAAACGCATCAAACGCTGTGGAGTTAATTCGACCGACGGTCGCAGTTGTTGGAAAGCGAGCAAGGAGGAGTGATGGTGGGCCGTCAGGTATCGCCGGATGCCTTGTTGAATGTTTTGAATGGCGTCGGGCCCCTCCCGGTAGACTTCGGAGGTAACCATCACCACGTCGGCTCCGGCGATCATTGCTTTGATCGCATCCTCACCGGTGCGGACTCCGCCGCTGGCGGCAATGGATAGGTCCAATCCGCCGGTTCGAGCGTGTACAAGACCTTCGAGAATGGTGCCAAGGTAATCCGCCGGTGAGAGTTCCCAGCGAACCGTCCAGTGCATGCGATCCACATTCACGTCCCAATGAGGGCGGTGTGAGAAGAGCACTAAACCGTCCACTCCGGTTTGTTGGAGTTTTCTGGCCATGGAGGCTAGGTTGGTAAAGTTCTGATTGAGTTTGATCGCGATCGGTATTGAAAGTGTTTCGCAGAGGTCGCGACTGATTGCGACGAGACGGTTTTCTACGGCATCGGCGGACTCGTCCGGATCATACATCCCTCGTTGCCAGTTGAACTCCAACGCATCGGCCCCGGCGTTTTGGATCTCTTTGGCAAAGGCGAGCCATTGCCCGTCGGTAGCTCCGTTGAGACTGCCGATGACCGGAACGGGAAGGTTTTCTTTCATCCGCTCAATGGTGGGCAAGTAGTTATCGACGCCTCCGTTGTATCGATCTTGTTGCGGTTGGTAGCCGCTCTCTTGAATTGCCGCGATTGGGGCACCGCGTTTCAACATGGAATAGGTGACTTGCTCTTGCAGGATGCTCGGTAGGACAATCGCGCCCGCACCGGCGTCGCAGATTTGTCGTGCGGTTTCCGGTTCGATGGTCAGAGGGCATGCACCGATGACGATGGGAGATCGCAGTTCCATCCCCAGATAGGTTGTGGTGAGATCGTCAGACATGGTTGGGCTCCCGGTGAGATGGTTGCAGAAACGTTTGCGGACACCGTCGAAATTGAGCGAATGGGGATCGATTGGGTGCGTGGTTGTTAGCGGTGCGATCGTCGCAAGCCGTGTTCCTTTGCTCGAAGTGCCGCTGCACGCGATCAAAACCATCGCTTTCGAGAAATTGTGTGCGGCAGAGCGTGCGACTTCGCTCGCATTGGGCGCCGAGTGACAGGGGAATGGGTGAAATCCGAGTCAATGCTCGAGTGGTCTTTCTTTTGCGTTGTACGTTGGCGGCCCTCCCTCATCGCTCACACCCCAACTTGGTAATCGAAGTGCTGTCATGTCCAAACGAATTGTTCTGATCGTTGTCGTTGCCCTGATCGCGGGCGGTGGTTGGATTTGGTGGCGCTTCGCCGAAACTCAGGTTGCGGCAAACGCATTGCCGCCAGGGTTTGTCTCCGGCAACGGACGAATCGAAGCGGTTCAGGTTGACGTTTCCACCAAATACGCCGGACGCGTGGTCAACATTTCTGTCGAAGAAGGAGACATGGTCAAACCCGGCCAGATTTTGGCACAGCTCGATACCGCGGAGCTGCAGGCGACGTTGGAGAAGGCAGTCGCCCAGCACGCCGAGGCGATGGAATCTCTCGTGGAAACCGACGCAGATATTGCTAGTTGCGAAAGCGCGTTGTTGTTAGCCGCGAATAATCTTGAACGGAGTAAGAAGCTGCTGCAACGAAACGCGATGTCTCGTGAAGAATATGACACACGGAAAAATCAGCAACAAAAGGCTGTGGCCGCGCTGAAGAGTGCGATGGCTCATCGTCGTACCGCTGAAAGAGCGATCGAGGCGGCCAATGCTGAGGTTAAACGTATTCAAACGCAGATCAGCGACTACACATTGGATGCGACCGTCTCCGGACGAGTCCTGTACCGTCTCGCTGAGGAAGGCGAGGTCCTCAGTGCCGGCGGAAAGGTGCTGACCCTGCTCGATCTCAGCAACGTCTATATGGAGATCTACGTGCCGTCGCATGCCGCCTCGCAGATTTCGATTCACACCGAAGCGCGGGTTCAATTAGACGTCGCGCCGCAGTATTTGCTTCCCGCGGAGGTCGTGTTTGTGTCGCCGGAGGCGCAGTTCACTCCGAAGCAAGTGGAGACATTGAAAGAACGTGACAAATTGATGTTTCGGGTGAAGGTACAGATCGCACGCGAGTTGGTGAAACAACATATCGACAAGGTGAAGACTGGTGTTCGAGGGGTCGCCTATGTTCGTTTGGATGAACACGTGCCGTGGCCCGAACATCTGCGAAACGTTTTCCCAAAAACAACATTGGAAGGCACTGATCAACCCGCCAGCGGTTTCAGTGACGACACCATTGCGAAGGTCACCAGTGCGAGACAGCGATGAACGCAGCGGAGATTACCAACGTCACGCATCGCTATGCGAAGACGATCGCATTGGACGATGTCACCCTGAGCCTTCCGGCCGGAAAAATGGTGGGAATCATCGGCCCCGATGGCGTTGGCAAGTCGACGTTGATCGGTTTACTCGCCGGGGCGGTCCAGATTCAAACGGGTGACGTAAAGGTATTCGGTGGATCGATGCGTGAGGGATCGCATCGGCGTTTGGTTTGTCCTCGCGTTGCCTACATGCCACAGGGGCTCGGCAAAAATTTGTACGCGGAGCTCAGCGTCGCGGAGAACCTGCACTTTTTTGGACGGTTGTTCGGCCAAAACAAACGGGAACGAGATCAGCGGATCGGACGATTGCTCGTTGCCACGGGGCTCGCTCCGTTTCGCGGTCGGCCGGCGGGAAAACTATCCGGTGGGATGAAGCAAAAACTCGGCCTGTGTTGCGCTCTGATTCATGATCCGGACTTGCTGATCCTCGACGAGCCGACGACTGGCGTGGACCCGCTCTCGCGTGAACAGTTTTGGACGCTGATCGATGAAATACGCGGTCAGCGGGCCGGGATGAGCGTTTGTGTGTCGACCGCGTACATGGAAGAGGCCGAACGGTTCGATTGGCTAATCGCGATGAACGCGGGCAGGATACTCGACGAGGGAACGCCAGCGGAACTTCGTGGCGATGAGTCGACGTCGTTGGAAGAGGCGTACATTCGCATGCTTCCCGAGAGTGAACGCGGGGAGGCCGAGCCGCTGCGGATTCCACCGCTCGATGCGGTATCGGGACCGCCGGCGATCGTGGCTGAGGGCTTGACTCGGCGGTTCGGTAACTTCACCGCCGTGGACCACGCGAGTTTTGAAATCACTCGTGGTGAAATCTTTGGCTTTCTCGGATCGAACGGTTGTGGCAAGACCACCACGATGAAAATGCTGACGGGGCTGCTGCCGGCATCAGAGGGACAGGCAAAACTCTTTGGAAAGGTCGTTGATGCCCACGACCTGCAAACGCGAAAACGTGTCGGATACATGTCGCAGTCGTTCTCTCTGTACGAGGAGTTGACGGTGCGACAGAACCTCTTGTTGCATGCCCGGTTGTTTGCAGTGCCGAATCAATCGCAACGCGTTGCTGAACTGGCACGGCGGTTTGGGTTGAGGGAAGAACTCGATCTGTCTGCCAGTTCACTGCCTCTCGGCGTGCGGCAGAGATTGTCGTTGGCCGTTGCGATTTTGCACAACCCAGAAATGTTGATCTTGGATGAGCCGACTTCGGGCGTAGATCCCGTCGCCCGAGACGGCTTTTGGCGATTGTTGGTTGAGTTGTCGCGCAGGGACAAAGTCACCATCTTTATCTCGACGCACTTCATGAACGAGGCGATGCGTTGTGATCGTATCTCGTTGATGCACGCCGGAAAGGTGCTCGCCTGTGACGCGCCGACGGCTCTCATCGCCGCCCGCGGCGAAAAAACACTCGATCGTGCATTCGTTGGTTTTATCCAAGACGCGAATGACAACTCAGGGAATGAACTACCCGAGTCAGGCTCGGCGTCGATCGAATCTCTCAACGCAGAATCTCAGTCGGCAGTGTCGCCCGAGCGGGACGTCGCGCTCGTGCGATCCGAAACGGTTGCGTCTGCGTCGCCGAAGGCGAATCGGTATCGCGTGGATGCGTTGGTGCCATCGTCCGAACCCGGTCCTCGTGGTTATTCGCTCAACCGATTGTTGGCGTACTCCTACCGCGAGTCTCTCGAAGTAATGCGGGATCCGATTCGGTTAGGGTTCGCTCTGATCGGTTCGGTGCTGCTGATGTTGGTGCTCGGGTTCGGGATGACGACCGACGTGGAGAATGTTCGGTTTGCCATTTACGATCAGGACCAATCCCCCGAGAGCCGCGTGTATGCGAACGGATTCAGCGGTTCGCGGTATTTTGACGAGCAAGATCCCGTGCGCAGCGAAGAGGAGATGCACCGCCGGTTGGTTTCGGGAGATGTCTCGCTAGTTATTGAAATCCCGCCGGACTATGGCAGGGAACTCAAACGGGGCGACAACCCGGAGGTGTCTGCCTGGATCGATGGCGCGATGCCGTTTCGGGCTGAAACCATCAGCGGCTACGTTGAAGGTGTTCACATCGCGTATCTGAGTGATCTGTCGAGGCAACTCTACGGGGAAAGCCCAACGCTCAGTTTTGCCGACATCGAATCACGCTACCAGTACAACCCCGGTTTCGAAAGCATCAATGCGATGGTCCCGAGTGTGCCGTCGATGTTGTTGATTTTGATTCCGGCGATTTTGATGGCTGTTAGTGTGGCGAAGGAAAAAGAACTCGGCTCGATTACGAATTTCTATGTGACCCCGACGCGGCGGTTTGAATTCTTGCTCGGCAAACAATTGCCATACATCTGTATTGCGATGGTCAACTACGCGTTGCTGGTTTGGATGGGGGTGTATGTCTTTGGTGTGCCCATGAAGGGCAGTCTCGCGGTATTGACTCTGGGAGCGATGTTCTACGTGACCGCGACGACTGGCATCGGTCTGGTAACGTCATGCTTCACGCGAAGTCAGGTGGCGGCGGTCTTTGCGACGGCGATCGTTGCGATGATGCCGACGGTACAGTTTTCCGGCATGTTGCAGCCCGTTTCAACGCTCAGTGGAAGTGCTCAGTTGATCGGATCGCTGTGGCCGACGACGTATTTCATGCGGATGAGCGTGGGGGCGTTTACCAAGGGGCTCGGGCTGCATGATCTGTCCCATGATCTTTGGGCACTCGCCGCGTTCACTCCGGTATTCGTGCTGATCAGTGCGGGGCTGTTGAGGAAACAAGATCGATGAACACAAACCGCCGCACCGAACAACCGGTCGAAGGGACGCTGAGCGATGCCAGCGATGAACGATGAGAACACTTCGTAACACTTTCTGGCTGACGATTAAAGAACTACGCAGTTTGCGGCACGACAAGATGCTGCTCGGTCTGTTGGTGTTTGCGCTGACTTTTAGCGTCTACAGCCAAGCTACGGGAATCTCGAGCGAGGTGCACAACGCATCGCTCGGAATCGTCGATGAAGATCACACGACGTTGTCCCGCAATATCGCAAACGCGTTTTATCCGCCCTACTTCAAAGAACCCATCCTGATCTCGAGTGACGAGGTTGATGCCGACATGAACGCGGCGAAGTTGATGTTCGTGATCAATATCCCACGAGGATTCGAGGAAGATGTATTGGCGTCACGACATCCTGAGTTGCAGGTCAATATCGACGCCACCGCGGTCATGCAGGCGAGTATCGGTGGGAGCTACATCCAAAACATCGTCAACGATGAAGTCAACCGTTTCGTGTCCAGGCGAGATGAATCGGCGGAGCTGAGCGTGAACTTGGTCCGTCGCAAAGCGTTCAACCCCAACGGGGACACCACTTGGTTTGCGAGTATCACAGCGATTATCGACCAAGTCACGTTGTTGACGATCGTGTTGACGGGGGCGGCCCTGATCCGCGAACGAGAGCACGGAACGATCGAACACCTGCTCGTCATGCCGCTGACTTCGTTCGATATCGCAGTGTCCAAGGTTTGTGCCAACGGATTGGTCATTCTGTTGGCCGTGATGCTGTCTCTCGCTCTCGTGGTGGAAACCATTCTCGGTGTTCCCGTGGAAGGATCGCGTTGGTTGTTGTTGGCGGGGATTGCGATCTACCTGTTCTTTGCAACTGCCGCGGGCATCTTTCTGGGAACGCTGTCGGGATCGATGGCGCAGTTCGCGTTGTTGGTGTTGTTGACGGTTTTGCCGCTGCAGATGCTTTCCGGTGCGATCACTCCGGTGGAGAGCCAACCGGCGTGGTTGCAACCGATCACGTATTTCTTTCCGTCACGCCATTTCGTCAGTTTCTCGCAGTCGATCATTTTCCGTGGTGCTGGGATTGGCGATGTTTGGCGGCAATTCGCTGTCACGGCGGCGTTGGGACTGGCCTGCTTCCTCGCCAGCCTCGGATTGTTTCGACGTTCGATTGCGGTCAGCAGGTAGCTGTTGTCTGACGTTTCGAAGAACGGCTGAAACCAGTGTTCGCCATCATGCAGCGAAGGTGAGACGGTGTTGCCGAGCAGGTGTCGCGAGGAGGCTGTCGGGCGTGTCCTTGCAAAACGCCTGGAGCCTCACCCAAGATTGCAGGTCGCTCGTGGTGAATTGGGGGCAACGGAACAAAACGGTTGAGCGGAGATGCGGTTGCGACGCGCCGATCGACATCTCTTCATGTCGAAACAACCAAGGTGTCCGATGCACTGTTCGAATTGGCCTGTTTTAGGTTGTGTTGAGTGTCGACATGCTCACGATCTTGAGCAGACAGGAACTTGAACAGCCAGGAGTCTGGACGGGTGTTTACTGCTGCTGAGCAAGTATCCGACCGTGTCTTCATTCGAATGCGGGTGCATCCGGAATTGGGTTTTTGAAAACCGAAATCGCTGTGGCGAGGGGACCGTTTGCCTCCTGCCGCCCGGCGACGAATTTACTCATGTCAAAAAGGATCACGTATGTTGTTAGGTTCCCCAAAACAGATTTCGATCGGGCTGCTTGTTTTGCGGGTCGCGTTTGGATGCTTCATGATGGTGCACGGCATCCAAAAAGTAATGGGCTTTGGCGAAATCTCCGGTGGGTTTCCTGATCCGATGGGGGTCGGGAGTCAGCTCAGTCTCATTCTCGCGATCGGAGCGGAGGTGGGATGTTCGGTCTTGTTGATCCTCGGGCTGGGGACACGTTTGGCCGTGTTACCGCTCGCCTTCACCATGGTGATCGCGTTGTTCGTTGTTCACGGTGCTGATCCCTGGAAGGTAAAAGAACTCGCGGCGTTGTATCTCGCTGTCTACGCGGTGCTGTTGGTAACCGGACCCGGCGAATTGTCGTTGGATCAGAAGTTATTCGGTCAGGACAAAGGGGAATCGGAGTAGCAATCGCGGGTAACAGGCCCCTGGAAACTGTCACGGTTAGAGTTTGTCACACGCGATGGACTGGGCGAGGCAAATTCGGACTATTCGTTCCCGAGATATTCGAGTTCCACAAAATAGGCACCGCGTTGTTTGCCTGTTGCCGCGTCGGTGAGCCAAGCCTGAACGATGTGATGGCCGGCTTCCAAACGGGTTGAGAATTCGGCGGAGACGTCGGTTGGATGAACGTTTTGAGTTCGTTCGATTTCACCCACGCGGAGTCGGACTTGTTTGGCCTTCATCGGTGCTTTGGCGTCGTCGGGAAAGCGTGATACACGAATTCCGTAGTTTCCTGCCTGGCCAACATCGATCGCCCAGAAACCGTTGATCCATAACTCGTCGTCTGCGAGCTGTTCTTGCTTCCAGATGACATTGCCGTGGGTCGGGTGCCAATCGCGGACCGTCAAACGTATCGGGTTGTGTTCCGGTTTGCCGACAGGGAATCGTGTGTATTCTCCGTCGTTGGCGAAAACGTCGTTGTAGTACTGCTCGTACTGCTTTTTGAGTGCCTCGACGCGTTCGGGATGTTCGGACGCGACGTTGTTGTTTTGACCAGGGTCGTTCGAGATGTCATACAGTTCACCGTTCACCAAACGCCATCGTTCGGTCAGGACCGCGTAGTTGGGGCGACGGCCTTTCTCGATCGGACGAGTTGCCATCTTCGGCTGGTCGGCTTGTCTTTCGACAAACATCGTTCGTTCCGGCCATGGATCGTCGTTGCCCTGCAGCAGTGGAGAGATGTTTTCACCGTCAAAGTCCACTTCTCGCGGCAGAGTAAGGTCACACATTTCGACCAGGGTTGGCAGCCAATCTCGACAACATGTCAACTGGCTGACGTCGCGTCCCGCGTCCAAATGTTTGGGCCAACGCACGAAACAGGCGACGCGATGTCCGCCGTCGTAGACCGAACCCTTCTTGGCTCTCATGCCCGCGTTGAATCCGTCGTCGGGTTCGACCGTGGCGAAGCCCTGGGCGGTGCCGTTGTCGCCCATAAAGATAACGATGGTATTGTCGGCGACGTCTTGATCTTCGAGCGTTTGAAACAGTCGACCGAGGTTCTCATCAAAGTTGATGATTTGGCCGAAGAAATTTGCGCGGACCGGCGGGTGTCCCTGTTCGAGAAACGGTGCCGAGTATTTGTCCGCTACGGTATGCGGGCTGTGCATCGCGTTGAGCGGTAGATACACAAAGAAACGCTCCCCTGCGTGCGTCGTGATGAATTGCTCGCAGGCTGCGAAGAAGACGTCAGTGCAGTATCCCGATCGCTGTTCCTGAACGCCGTTGTGGTAGTAGGTGTCGTCGAAGTAGTCGTTTTCGATCGGGTTGCCAATTTCATCGATCCCACCGGCGAGGTGTCGAAGAACTTCCTGAAAACCTCGAAACCTCGGGGCATAGGGCCACGTGTCACCGAGGTGCCATTTCCCGAACATCGCGGTTTTGTATCCCGAGGCCGCGAACACATCAGCCATGGTGACTTCGTCGCGTCGAAGCAGTTGTCGCCCTTGGGTGACCGCCCACGCGCCCACGCGGGAGGAGTACCGACCGGTCATCAACGCCGCTCGTGTCGGGGTGCAGACCGGATCAACATGGTAATTTTGCAAGCGAACGCTCTCGGCATGCATCCGATCGAGGTTCGGAGTTCGCAGCCATGGATTACCATGACAGGACATGTCGCCGTAGCCTTGGTCGTCCGTCAATATGACGATGACGTTGGGTTGCCGCTCGGCCGCCTTGCATAGGCAGGGGCACGCGGTCGCGAAGACGAGTGCGAAAAGACATCCTAGTCGTCGAGTGGGCATGCTGTTTTTCTATAGATCGTTGGCGAGGTTTTGCTTGATTGACGCTGTTTGGATCCGAGATAGATCCTCTGTCAGCGGCAGGCATAGCATAGATCAAATTCGACGCATGTGCGCGGTGTCGAGCGAGCCAACCAACGGCCACCATTTCGGTAGTGCACGGTCTCTATTGCAGAGTCTGTTTTGCACATTAGAGTTTCGTGCGGTGTTTTGCGAAACGCCGCCTGTATCAAACACGTGTCAGTGTTTCACCTGGTCGTCCAACGCCTGGCGGGCGGCAACCGAGGCCTCTCGCCAATGACCTTGCTTGGCTTGTTCGACCATTGCGATCAATGCGGATTGAGCGTCCGAGCGAGGTGCATCGTCAGGAAAAGATTCGTTGATTTGGTCTTCGATTTTCTGCAGTCCTTTGAGGCTCTGTTGGTTGCAAACACGATAGAACGCCAACGTGAGGTCGTATTCATTTTCGTTCAGTTCGACCGGTTTTCTCGAGAGCCACCAACCGATTCCCACGGCACACACCACGGCGAGTAACGCGACCGCGATTTTCCGTGAGGTGCTGTTGGTGGGCGATGGATCTGTTCGCCGTGGCATTACAATTTCTCCCAATCGATCACTTCGTGCTCGTTCATGCTGGACATCTCCGCCCATAGGTAGAGGTCGACGAAGTTGGTGACGAAACGGACCGAACCGTCACCGAAACAAACCATGCCACCGCCCGGGTGTTCGGAGTACATTTGACCGACGTGATACGTAGGGAAGTTGACCGGGTGAATGATCGGGCTACCGGTAATATCAAGTTCACCGCCGGAGGGACCAGCATGCACGAGCGTCAGTGTTGCCGCCGCGTCCGGGCCGTTTTCAGGAGAAGTGAAACGAGGGTGAGTGAACGCACCGGGGATCACACCGACCCATGTCTTTTCGCTCAACGCCGAGCTGTGTTCACCAAAGAAGATCGTATTGGAGGTGCCATCGAGCACGTCGCGGAACCGGGTTTTGGAGTTTCTGAAAAAAGGGCCATCGGCAACATTGCCGGCATCACCGTTGATCGGAATGATCTTGGTGGCCGACGTGTAGATGTTTGTGAAGACTTCACCGGTCGCGGCGGAACCGCATTCGCCCCAGCAGCTTTCTTGACCATGGCTGGCGACGTAGTGGCTGCGGCCCAGGCGGATGGTTTCACCACCGAACGTGAGTGCGTTACCTGCTTCGTCTTGGACCTCGAAGGGTTCATCGCCGCCGGTCGCACTCGGACACAAAAACATGGATATCGTGCTCGCGATCGTTTCGCGGTTGTCGGCGGCCCAAACCGGTTGGTCGAACCGAAGACCTTCGTGCACCGCGTTGCCTTCCGCGAACGGCAATAGGCCTGCACCCCAGCCCCAACCGGGGCCGGCATCCCATGTGATCGGATCCATCATTACCGAAGCCGGAGCCGATCCGTCCGTGGTGGGATGGGAAACATAACCGGCCGGAAAACGCTGATACGCCGCATGGTAGTTTTGAGCGGCTAAGCCAACCTGGCGCAAGTTATTGCTGCAGGACATCCGGCGGGCCGCTTCCCGGGCGGCTTGCACGGCAGGTAAAAGGAGTCCAACGAGCACCCCGATAATCGCAATGACCACAAGGAGTTCGACCAGCGTAAAACCCTGCCCGTGAGTTGCTCGCCTGCGGCAGGTTGATTGGGATCGGTGGAAGCGTAGCGATCGAGAACGCAGTCTAACGCGTTGGGGAAACAGTAGTTTTGTCATCGGGACGTCATTTCCGAAGATAGATGGCGGAGCAGATGGGAAGCGTTTAGCCGAGGCTAACTTTTGGGTGCGAAAAAAAAAGCACCGAGCGTGTGCAGCGTTGAATTACAAAAGACGAGAGTCTGCGAAGAAGTTAGTGCGGGCTAACTTTCCTGCGAAATGTTAGTCAACGTCCAGGTGGACATCAAGGGGATTTCTGAAAGCCGGGCGAACGACTAGGATGCTTGAGTGCGTCGTCTTCCGCGTTTGGGTGGCGATTACGCTTTAATAGGGGACAAAAGGGAGTTTCTGTTTGCCTTTAAAAAGTTATCAACGAATTCGATCGGATCACGCCAGCGAAGTGGCGGAAGATTACGTGGAGGCAATTGCCGATGCGATTGATGCCCGCGGTGTCTGTCGGGCGACCGACCTGGTGAAGCACTTTGCCGTTACGCACGCGACCGTCAATAACACGATCGGACGGCTGCAGCGGGACGGGTTGGTGACGACGCAGCCGTATCAGCCGATCGAATTAACCGCGGCGGGAAAACGTTTGGCGACCACCTCTCGCAAACGGCACGAAGTGGTCGAGAGTTTTCTGATCCGGATGGGGGTCAGTGCGACGACGGCAGCGACCGATAGCGAGGGAATCGAACACCACGTCAGCCGGGAAACCCTCGACGCGATGAAGCGAGTTCTCAGGGATGGCTGGCCCAGCGAGTGAAGCATCTCGGTGGGGCGGATCCACGCGATTGCACGGAGGTAGTTTCTGCTTCCGTTCCGAAGTTGCTCCGCGGGTGAACATCTTCTGCCCAGACGCGTCCAGTAAGATGCCTGGAACTCGGAGGAGACGCGGCGTCGCGAGATTGCGGTGAATCTGCGAGACTAAGGCGAATCCCTCGATACCACCGAAAGACGTTCGCATGGAAAAAGTCCTCTTCGACTACCTGCAAAAAATTCTCAACGCGCGGGTGTATGACGTTGCTCATGAAACGCCACTGGATCTCGCCCAGAAATTAACTGCACGACTGGGGAACCAGGTCTACCTGAAGCGGGAAGACACGCAGCCCGTTCACAGTTTTAAGCTGCGCGGTGCTTACAACAAAATGTCTCATTTGAGTCCGTCCGAGTTGGCTCGTGGGGTGGTTTGTGCGTCGGCGGGAAATCACGCGCAGGGTGTCGCGCTGAGCGCTCGTCAACTCGGATGCCAAGCGATTGTTGTGATGCCGGTGACGACGCCTCGGTTGAAATCGGAAGCCGTTGCCGCGCTGGGTGGCAAGGTGGTCTTGCACGGTGACAGTTATTCTGACGCCTACGCGCACGCGGTCGAATTGCAAGAGAAACATCAATACGTGTTTGTGCACCCTTTTGATGACCCGCATGTGATTGCTGGCCAAGGAACGGTCGGGATGGAGATTCTGCGACAGCATCAACATCCGATTGCTGCGGTGTTCGTAGCGATCGGCGGAGGAGGCTTGATTTCCGGAGTGGCGGCGTACATCAAAGCGGTTCGTCCGGAGATCAAAGTCATCGGCGTTCAAATGGCGGACTCCAATGCGATGATTGAGTCAATCGCTCAGGGGGAACCGGTCGACATCAAAGACGTCGGGCTCTTCTCAGATGGAACCGCGGTGAAGAAAGTTGGCACGGAAACGTTCCGCTTGACGCAAAAGTTGGTCGATGATTTTGTCACGGTCGACACCGACGCAGTCTGCGCGGCGATCAAGGACGCGTTTGAAGACACCCGCAGTATCCTCGAACCGGCGGGCGCGATGGGGATCGCCGGGATGAAACAGTACGTGGCCGAGCATGGTGTGCAGGGGGAAGATCTCGTCGCGATCACGTGCGGGGCCAACATGAACTTTGACCGCCTGCGCTTTGTGGCGGAGCGCGCCGAGTCAGGCGAAGAACGTGAGGCGATGTTCGCGGTAACGATCCCCGAGGCCCGCGGGAGTTTTCGAAAGTTGTGTGAATCGATCGGACAACGCAGCGTGACGGAGTTCAGCTATCGGATGTCGGACGAGCGCGAGGCACACGTATTGGTGGGATTGTCGATCGGTGGACGTCGCGATGTCGCGGTGATCAGCGAGGGGTTCGAGGATCAAGGTTTTCGAACACTAGATCTTGGGGACGATGAACTGTCCAAAGTCCATCTCCGCTACATGGTCGGAGGCCGAACCCGCCTCGGCGAAAATGAACGACTCTATCGATTTGAATTTCCCGAACGTCCAGGCGCGTTGATGAGGTTTCTCTCTCACATGCATCCGGATTGGAATATCAGTCTGTTTCATTATCGAAACCAGGGAGCCGACTACGGGCGCATCCTGATCGGAATTCAAGTCCCCGATGGTGATCTGGCTGCGTTTCGCGAGTTTATCGATACGCTCGGATACCGGTGCGTCGACGAAACGAACAACCCGGTGTACCACCTCTTTCTACGATAGGCTGCCCGGTTCGCTCGCGACGTCGGTGAGCGGTCGTTTCAACACGGGGCATACGCAACGCTGCGCAGCGGCACGCATGTCGAACGCGGTTGGGTGGTTGGCATGAATTGTGTCTGACCCCTTTCGCAAGTGCAATCGCAGAGCGGTCACATTGATTCTCCGCATCAGAAAACGCGTGAAGAACGCTGGTGTCCCCTTTGGCGGCATCCCCTTTGGCGACAAGGCATGCGCGATATCGAAAGAGATGTGTGATTGCTTTAGTGGAAGCGTGTTTAGATGTGTGTGAATGTTTCTGCGTTCGATCGTGAAGGTCTATTACAGAGAGCCAAATAGTCATTCGGTATAATTTAATGGACACCCCCCACAGGAAGTTCTAGCATTGGCCCGTATCGCCCAGTTAGCGACGTGGTGCGCACCGTTGCGGGGCCGGGCGATGTCGACAACTGCTTGGTTGTCGACTCAGAGGTTCTTTCTATTCGGAGAAATCAGATGCTTATCAAGGGGAAACGTCGAGGGTTCACACTTGTTGAACTGCTCGTGGTGATCGCGATTATCGGTGTGTTGGTGGGGTTGTTGCTTCCTGCGGTGCAAGCGGCTCGCGAGGCAGCGCGTCGGATGAGTTGCAGCAATAATTTCAAGCAGATCGGTCTCGGTATCCATAACTATCATTCGACGTTTACGTTGTTGCCTGTTCACCATATGGGGACGCACTCCGCAAAGGGGAACTATGTCAACAGCGGTATCAGCAACAAGAGCAAAGGTGGTGGGCACAACGAATACACGCTGAGTTTCTTGGTTGGTATTTTGCCATTTGTGGAGCAGCAAGCACTCTGGGAACAGATCTCGAATCCCAACAACGAAACATCGAGCGGCGGACCTCCGGGCAATCCGTGGTCACCGATGGGCCCATCGCCACGGCAACAAGAGTACAAGCCTTGGATCACCGAAGTGACCACCTATCGTTGTCCGAGCGATCCTGGATTTGGGTTGCCGGCTCTCGGCCGAACAAACTATGCAGCTTGCACGGGAGATTCGCCCGACAAGTCCGATTGCCGTTGGCCGGACAGTCCCAAAAACGGAAAGCTTGTCTACACGCAAAACGATGTGATGGAAGCCAAAGCCGCCTATCGAGGAATGTTTCAGCCCGGTTTTCAAGGGCGTTTTCGCGAAACGCTCGATGGTCTTTCCAATACGATCATGTGCGGTGAAATCGCAACGGATCTGGGAGATAAAGCGAAGACGACTACGTTGATGATCAATGGGGCCGCGTGGAAAATCCGCAACACTCCCGGGGAAGCCTGCTCCGAGTACATCGATCCGGAGCGACCGCAGTTCTACAAGAGCAGTATTCAGTACAACAACAAGAAGAACGGTTTTGCGAAGATCTTCCAGATGCGTGGTTACATTTGGTCGGACGCGCGTTCCGGGTTTAGCTGCGTCAACACGATTCTGCCGCCGAACTCCGAGTTATGTATGTCTGGTGGTGACTCGGGGTACGGTATTGCTCCCGCATCGAGCCGCCACCAAGGCGGTGCCCATGTTCTGATGGGTGACGGGGCGGTTCGGTTCATTACCGACTCCATCGAGGCCGGCAGTGATAAGGCCGGTTGTGTATGGTCGGGCGGTGCCGATGCGAGAGCGCCTGGGTCACCGAGCCCGTATGGTTTGTGGGGAGCACTTGGCACACGTGCTTCCAAGGAAGTGATCGACGAAGAGTTTTAGTCGACGATTTCTTTGCTAAAAGACTATCGAGGTGCTCCTGTTGGTTAGCGATCGGTGCGAGCCGCGGTTTCTGAGCGAAACCTGTGGCGACGTGACCGCCAGCTAACTGACGTTTGAAGATGATCTGATCCGTTCGATGTTCTTTCGCCGTTGGCGGGTTTTGTGGCGGACGGATTGGTGGGAATGTTTCTGTTCGATCCAGCAATGGTGGTACGTGGGACGTCTAATCGGTTCCACGTATTGATCCCAATTACCTTATGAGAATGATACCGAAATGATTCGAATCCATTTAATGTTGCTTGTCTTGTTTTCGCTCGGTGTACCACTGGTTGGCTGTGGTGAAGAGGAAAACCGCACGGTCGAAACGCAAGGAGAGTTGTGGGACGAGCGTGCTGCGTTTTACGCTAACGAAGACAACTTCACTGACGAAGAATACGTCGACGAAGAGGAGCCTGAGGAATAACACGGCCGCGAACCGAGGCGGGTGATTGGTTGAAGCTCACTCGCCTCCGGTTCGTGGATGCTATCGGCGAGCCGACGGCATCCGGCCTTCGATTGTCATGGAGCAACGCGAGGTGGACGCAGTCCTAATGCAGGATGAGCACGGGAGGCGTGTCGCTTTCGCTCGCTCCGAACCAGATGTCGTCCTCGCCGACTTGGTCGAGCGTCACGACGAAGGTAACCGGCCCCGGCCGAGCGGCGACTTCGCTGACATCGACTTCGACAACTTGACCACGTGCCACGACGCCACGATGCGCTGCGACTTCTTTGAGCGGGCGGGGCGCGGTGGTGGCGGTGAGGTCGGCTTCGTTCCACCGGTTGTGATCGCCTGTATGGAAACGAAGTGTTCCGCTGCCCGAGTCGACTGATTGAGTGAGGCGGAGTTTGGCGAAGCGGAACTCTCGTTGGTCGGGAATGTCGAATTTGAGATAGGTGACCCGTCGTTTTCCCTCGACTTTGAGCCACTGAAGCTTCTTTTCGCGTTTGCCTCGATCAAGGGTTAGGTCGTCAGTCGGAAACACCCTGATCGGGTCGAGCGACGTGGCGGTAAGGTCCTGTACCGACAAATCATCGGACGTTGCCATTTGCTGTGATTTGACTTCGACCTGGGCCTTGTCTCGGTGTCGTGTCAGCGTGACGCTTCCCTCGTAGACTTTGAGTTCCGTGTTTTGAGAAGCCATCAGCGAGAACACCGTTCCCATCACCTCGATGGTCGATTGCCCTGTGAGCACTTCGAACGCAGGCATGAGTGCATCGCGGGGGGCGATCTCGAAGTAGGCTTCGCCACGCAGCAGTTTAATTTTCGATGGGGCCTCGGTCATGCGAAGGGCAGAGTTGTTTTCCATCGAAACGATCGATCCGTCGGTCAGTCGCAGCATGGCCTGGGTCTGAGAATCGCAGATTACTTCGTCGCGATCATGAAGTGCGAAACCCGGTATGGCTCGATATTGTTTTTCATCGCGAATGACAAAGACTTCGACGCCACCGCTGACACTCATGCAAGTTCCAACAATATCGCGATTGCCTATCGCGGTTGGGTACAGCCGAATACCGACGAGCGTGCAGAGCAGAACGGTCGCTGCGGCCGCGATGGATGCGATCTGTCGCCGGGTCGGCTTTCGCCGAGGAAGATAGTTTTGCGAGAGCGACTGGATTTCGGTTTGTTCGAGAAGCGTTTCACGCAAAAGCACGTTGACGCGGGAGGCTTCTTGGAAGCGAGCTCGGCGGGTTTGCGATTCGGTCACTGCGGCATGCAGTTCAGCAATCTCTTGCTCGGTAATAAGTTTCTCGGCGACGTCATCGTCAAAATATTGGTTGAGCAGTTCTTCGAAGCGATCGTTGTTCATCCATTGGCCTCCTGCAAACGTTGGGAGACGTTCGTGTCGATACACGTCCGAAGTTGGTTTCGCAGTCGTGCGAGAGTAGTGCGGATGGAACCTTGTCGAACCGCTGCGGAATCGGCGAGTTGTTTGCCTTTGATGTTGTGGCCGTACCGCAGGAGCAGCAGTCGTTGCATTCGGTCAGGGAGTCTTTGAAAGCATCGACGCAGCGCGGTTCGCTCGCGCCGCCAGGTGTCGTCGTTTCCTTCTGCGGCGATCAACGCGAGTTCAGCGATCATGTCGCTCACCCCGTTCGAGGGAGCTTTGGATTGCCGCCGCCAATGTTGCAGGACGACGTTGCGGGCGATCGCGCAGGCCCATGGAGCAAAGCTGCGGCTCGGATCGAATCGCTCTTCGCTTTTGAGAATTTCGATGACTGTTTCCTGGAAAAGGTCTTCGGCGACCTCGAAATCGCGGACCATCGCCACGATCACAGCGAGAATCCGAGATCGGTTTTCGCTGATGGTTAAAAACGTCGAAATAGAGCAGTCGTCCATAGAGCGTGCCGTCGGTTCGAGTGGCAAGCATACCGCCGGCCAGGAAGAAATGTGATTCAAGAAGGTTGATCAAACTACGTGGTTATTGTCTGTCGCGAGGCGTATCGTGCACAAAAATACCACGACTTTTCGAAGTGATTTCTGTGCACGGTCGCGTTTTTCTTGCAAACCCTGTTTAGAGACGAATCGAGAATGGATCGTCTACCCTTCCCCATCACGTGAGTCAATTGAATGAATCAGAAAACTGCTGTCGTAGCAAGTTGCCTGCTCCTGATCGGAGTTTTATCCGACGTCACCGCGGCAAGTCCCCCCAAGCAAGGCCCGGTGGAAATTTCCGGAGAACGACAACAATGGCACAAGATCACGCTGAGCGTCGACGGGCCGCACGCATCGGAAGACGGGAATCCGAATCCGTTTTTAGATTACCGAATGCAGGTCGAGTTTCGTCACCCTGCGAGCGGGCTGACCTACA
>JBICHZ010000332.1:0-5044 GCA_043101355.1 Rhodopirellula sp. JB044 | reverse complement strand
TGGCGAATCGCTCGGAGTGACTTCGTTGGTAACTGCCAGGATCAGTCCGTTGAGGAAGATCGACATTTGCTTGTTATGGACAACCAGCGTGATTGTGTTGAATTTGGAATTGAGAAAGCCGCGTTTCTCCACGGTGCGGTGTCCGTTGCACATCACCCACGCGGCGTTGTACGGCGGAGGATGGTAGATCAAACGAAATCCATTCTCCGCATCGTTGGGAGAGTTCGAAGCCAAGACTACAGCGTGGCCAGGAACCGTATGTTTGGGACGCTTGATCTCGAACTCGATGGTGAAGTCCGTTTGCGAACCGAGAATCTGAGAGGGCAGCGTGAGAACCCGTTCCGCATCAATCGACACTTCGCGATTTTCATCGGGCGTTTGCGACTGATTTTCTGTCTCGCCCTTTGTCACGTCGGCAGCGTTTCGGTTCAACTGCCAGACCGGAACAACCTGTTCAGCGTGGGTGATGCACGTCGATATGCAACCCAGCAAAAATGCGATCAACAGTGAATGGAGTTTCATGGCAGTCTGCGTTGGCGAGAGCATGGTGAAGTTTGGCATGTCCATTTCGCGTCGCTGGATTCGCAGATGATTCCGGTCTTCCGAAGTCCAGCGGCATCGAATGATCGTGTGGAAGATTTCTAAATCGATTCTTCGTTTGCAACGAGTTGAACTTCCAGCGTTGGCGGCAACTGCGAGTTGTGACGTCGACTCGCGAAGCCGTTTGGCGTGGAATACTCGTCCGATGAGACGGGGCTGTCTCGGACGACAATCAAGGTAACGAGACCGTTGGTGTCTGCATTGACAAACTCATTCAGCTCATTGGATTGCAGTAGGACCTGCCCGGTTGCCCGTCCGTCGATGACGAGCATCGAACCGAGTCGTCTGGCTTTTGATTCGTCGACTTGATCCGACGCGTCGACGTTGGCGGGAGCGTTCTCCCAACGCAGGTCTTCGGGGCTCCAACCATCGAGCGATTCGTCCGTGACGCCGAAGACCGAGTAGAGAACGTCGTGGGGTGCCCGCAAAGACGCCCAATGGTTTTCTTGAAGGGTAAGAATGAGTTTTGCGTTTTTGAAATTGGATCCTTTGATCGTTGTCAAGTCGAAGCGAAGGTAGCCTTTCCGCCGATATTCGGATTCGCAGTTTTTAACCGTGATCAACGCAGGATCGAGAAACGTCGGATCGTTGCTCATGATGATTGTCGCATCCCCGCCGCGTCCCATCGCGGTGGTGATTCGCATCGTATCGTCGGAGAGATAGTTGGACTGTGGTGGAATACGGAGTTCGCCTTCCGGAATCGAATTGTCGGCTTGTAACAAATCTGTGTGCGTGGCTTCCAAGGCTTCGCCCTTTTGAGCGATGCGTTGTTTGCCGGTTTGTTGGTGTCGGACCGAGACCTTTCCTGCGATCACCCGGATTCGCGACGTGCGATCGCTAGGGTTATATGTCACGGAAAACTCCCCGCCTCGCTCGGCCGACGATGCGTTGGGGGTGTTGATGGTGAATCGTTCGAGCGACTTCGGAATTTTCGCTTTAGCGACACCGGAGTGCAATTTGGCGGTCGACGAATCGATCAGTTCAAAGTCAACATCCCCCGATAGCAACACCTCGACTCCCGATGTGTAGCGAAGCGTGCAGGTGCCGTGTTTCAGTCGCATGCGTCCGGGACCGAGAGGCGTGTGGACGGTCGTCGGCAGCGTGCTTTCCGCCCATCGTGCGTTGCTGCTATGAGTCAGCGTGGCCACAAAAGGAGCATGCGTTGTTTGGTGAGGCGCAGACCAGAACCAGGCTGAAATGAGGATGCAGGTGCAGACCGCGAGAACCGAAACGCCATTCCAAAAGTACGGTCGCAAACCTGTGGCGGCGTGATGGGCGACAGGGCTGACCGACGGCGGATTGGATTGGAGCGTATTGTGGTTTTGATGTTGCTCGAGTTGGGGCCAGTTCAGATACAACATCGCGTTGTCGTGCGTCAGGTCCAGGAACAGCGTTCTCGCTTCCGGATCGTTTTTCAGTAAATCGTTGAGCCAGTTCGCGTCCTCTTCGGTCAGGTCATCGTCAACAAGTCGTTCGATGATCCGACACAACGCGGTTTGATCGTGTGGGTTCATGGGGCTGTATCCTTGGACGTTTATCCGTCTCCTAACGCGTGCATCAGTCGGCATTCCTCACGCTTCACGCATTCACGCAGCGACAGTCGAATGCGACTGAGGATGCGATAGGTTGCCGCTCGTGAACGTCCACTCGCCGAAGCGATTTGATCGATATCCATTTTTTCCATATACCGCATACGGATCATCTGTTGGTGTTCGTCAGGTAGTCGCGCCAGGCATGTCGCGAGTTTGCCAAATTTGTTTTTCGTTATTGAGGTCGAATCTTCAAACTCCGCGGCGAGTAATTGGTAATTCTCTTCGCTGACTCCAAACTTCAGTTTTTCTCTCGCCATGCGTTTGCGAAAGTCGAGGATGCGGTACAGGGCTGCCTTCCGTGCCCAGGCGCCAAAGTCAGTTCCGATTTCAAAGGAGCCGAACGACTGCCAAAGCGCGATTTTGGTCTCCTGCAAGATGTCATCGGAGTCACTGACGTTGGGAAGCATCGACATCACGAAGGTAGCGAGCATCCGTTCATGTTGTCCGAGCAGTCGGAGGAACTGTTCGGTGGCATCGGAATCGACGTCTTGTGTGTCGCTCGGTCTCGATTGAGTTTCTGGAGTTGCCATTTGCTAACAAGAGTGCCGGTACAACGTTGATTGGACTGACAATTTTGAAACTTCGTAAAAAGTTTCCTGCTTTGTGCGTCCAACCGAGAGGGAATCGTCACTTGTATCTATAGCGTATGATCGGACCGGCATGTTGGGGTTTAGGACGCTTCAACCCCCGGTAACTGATTGGACGGCTCAGGAGTGACGGTTCGCATGCCTGCTTTTCTTGATCTGGTTTGATTGTTTTTCTAACTAAGAAAAGGGTGGTTTTATGGTCAGTACTCGACCTTGGAGACGGGCGTTCACGTTGGTGGAATTGCTCGTCGTAATTGCGATCATCGGTGTGTTGGTCGGCTTATTGTTGCCTGCAGTTCAGGCGGCACGCGAAGCAGCACGGCGGATGAGTTGTAGCAATAATTTCAAGCAGATCGGTCTCGGTTTGCACAACTATCATTCGGCCTATAACAGTTTGCCGATGCAGTGCGGCGGAACCGCCAACGAAGACAACATTTGGGATCCGAGCCCGATGGCGGACCACCAATCGCGGATCAGTACCGCGAACAACTATTTTCAGTTGAGTTGGTTGGTTGGGTTGACGCCGTTCATTGAACAGCAGGCGTTGTGGGAGCAAATCAGCAATCCGTTGCTCGAGCCTACACAGAAGTTACATAGCTTTCCGCCGATGGGGCCTTACCCACGTCGTTCACTGACCGACGAAGGTAGATGCAGCTATCCGCCCTGGATGACGAACGTTCCCACGTTCCGTTGCCCGAGCGATCCGGGGATGGGGCTGCCGAGTCAAGGGCGTACAAACTATGCGGCCTGCCTCGGCGATTCGATTCAAAAACAGGCCCTGGGTGCGGTGGGTTCGAATGGTGAGCCGGATTCAAACTTGCACAACATCAAACAGATGCTCGCCGGTTGCAGGGGTGTCTTTCAGTCGCACCGACAGACTTCGTTCCGTGACATTTTGGACGGTTTGGCGAACACGATTGCCGGCGGCGAAATCCTGACTGACTTGGGTGACCGTGATAACCGCACGCACGGTGTTGGGCACAAGAATTCGTACAGCCCCGCGGTAGCGAAGCGGGCGGTGCGGTTGTTTGCCGAGAGGCAATCGATCCTCTGCGGCCGAACTTTTGGCGTGACGCGTCGGAGTTTCCTTCGACGCTTGAGGAAACGGGGGCAGCCGAGAATCGGCGTGGTTTCAAATGGGCGTTGGGGCTTCCTTGGCATACCGGGATGACCACGATCACACCTCCCAACAGTGAAGTTTGCTTGCACTGGCGATACACGGATTCCGCGATCCTTCCTCCGGCCAGCCGTCACCAAGGCGGGTGTCACGTGTTGATGTCGGACGGTGCGGTGAGGTTCATAACCGATTCGATCGAAGCCGGCGACGTTATGAGCGGTCAGGTCGGTTACGGCGGTGATTACGAGCCTGGAGGTTCGCCGAGCCCGTTCGGTTTGTGGGGCGCACTCGGTACACGCGGAGCCAAGGAGGTGATCGATGGTGAGTTCTAAATCAATCACAGATCCGAGTCGATGCTGTGATACCCGGTGGATTGGGTATCTACGTTCCTTTGGGAAAAACGTGAAACGCAAAGGAAGCTTAGCTGTCGTCGCCATGGTCTTGTCTGTATCGCTGATTCCGATCGCGGGCTGCGGTGATTCGTCGACCCCCGAATTGAATTCGACTCGTTCCGAGTTGGAAGCATTTCTCGAAGAGCATCCCAATGGATTGAGTGAGGATGTCAAAATGGAAGGACAGGAATGATGCCTGTGATCCGTTTTTCGCTTCAGTGAGGTGCCTCTAACCTCACGTTGACGCCTGACGGTGAACGCATGGCGATTCACGCACCGGGCGGCTCTCGCTTCATCGCCGATGATGTTGCCGGCTTTGTTGTCGGGAGCGAGTCAGCCGTCCGATGCGGAGTGTCTGCGGAGGATTCTGTTTGCCGGTTCTCGGTGTCGGTGCGAATGTAGAAGCTCCACATAATGAGGAGTTTTGACTCGGAGAGAGTCGAGTGTTTCTTGTTCCTATTTGAGCTCAATGTCATTTCTTATGTCGAAAAGTTGTTCGAGAGAATTATCTGTGAATCAAGTCGATATTGGCGACCTTCCGCGGACTCGCGCGGGACTTTGCCGCGAACGATCGTCCATTTGCCACTGGCCCATTTACCGCCGGTCGATTTACCGCTGGCCGATTTACTGCTGGCCGATGACAGGCGGTGGATTTCGGAGGTGTGCTGTTGGCTTTATAGCGAGTGTTGTTTTGTTGCTCGCATACTGTCCTGGTTCGCATGCCGCGGACGACGCGTACGAGCGTCATGTGGGTGT
>JBICHZ010000331.1:0-12694 GCA_043101355.1 Rhodopirellula sp. JB044 | reverse complement strand
TCCAGCCCCGTGGTTGCCGGTGATCGAGTGTTCTTGCTGACGGCGGTTCCCGATGAAGGGGAAACTGAATTGAACATCGCTGCCGGTGGAAATATTGATGCGGCAGAAGACAGCGGCGCGTACAGTTGGATCGTGCTGTGCTACGACGCTGAAACCGGGAAGGAACTTTGGCGACAAACGGCACATCACGGAGAGCCCAAAGCGACTCGCCACAGCAAGGCGACTCATGCCAATACCAGCGTTTGTGTCGATGGCGATCGAGTTTTCTTGCTAACCGCGGTTCCTGACGAAGGCGAAACGGAACTGAACATTGCCGCCGGCGGGAACATTGATGCGGCGGAGGACAGCGGTGCCTACAGTTGGATCGTGCTTTGTTACGACGCGGAAACAGGAAAGGAGCTGTGGCGGAAGACGGCTCACCATGGCGAGCCCAAGGCGACTCGGCACAGCAAAGCGACGCATGCGAACACCAGTGTGTGTGTTGCGGAGGATCGAGTGGTGGCATGCTTCGGTTCGGAAGGTCTGTATTGCTACGACCTGGACGGCAATCTGATCGGGGATCGCGATTTGGGGGTGATCGATGTCAGCAAGTATGGCATCGGTTGGGGATACGCCAGTTCGCCTGCGATTCACGACGAGCGCGTTGCGGTGATTTGTGACGATCCCGACCATCCGTTCGTGACCGTTTTGCAACTTTCAGACGGAGAGGAAGTTTGGAGATCGGATCGGTCGGAGGTTTGTGAACGCAGTTGGGGGTCTCCGTTGATCTACGAAGTCGAAGGCGTCACCCAAATGATCGTCAACGGTTTTCCTTGGATCGTGTCATACGACTTCGCCATCGGAGAAGAACTGTGGCGACTCGAAGGCGGAGGTGACAATCCGATTCCGACTCCGTTTGTTTCCAACGGTTGGATCTACATCACGAACGCGCACGGTGGGAAAGCACCGATCTATGTGGTGCGTCCCGACGCTCGTGGAACGATCAAACTCGATGCGGAAGAGGAATCCGATTCGCTGGTATGGAGCGTTGAGCGCGGTGGTTCGTACATGTCGACGCCAGTCGTTTCGGGCGACTACTTGTACCTGGGCAATTCCAATGGAGTGGTTCGTTGTTTCCACGCGAAAACGGGCGAGCGAGCCTTTCAAAAGCGATTGGGCAAGGACGCCGGTGTGATCGCGTCATTGTTGTCCGTGAACGGCAACGTGATTTGCGCGTCGGAAAACGGCACGGTCTATGTTTTGAAGACAGGACCTGAGTTTGAAGTGTTGGCCGAGAACCCGATGGGCGAACCCTGCTTCGCAACACCGGCGGTTGCGGATGGTCGGTTGTTCATTCGAACGACGAAACGATTGGTCGCGATCAGCAAACCGGAGTGATCAGCATCCGAGACGCATTCAATGTTGTCCGGACGAAGACGGGTCATCAAACTGGCACGCGAAGGATTGCAGACCGCGACTTGACAGTACGCTCGGTTGAACTGCACCGCCCGTGACGCCAAGCGATCCAGGTTCGGAGTGATCGCGTGGGGATCGCCATAGCATCCGATCGAAGGCCGCAACTCATCGACAGCGATGAACAAGATGTTCGGCCGCTGGTCGGCGAAAATCTGGACAGAAAAGAACGCTGGCGTGACGATCGCGAAGATGATCGAGTTCAAATGACGTTGCATAACCAAATGTGCAAAACGTGGATGAAAAGGAGAATGCTGCAGGCCCGCTACGAAACCGCCGCCGCTGCCAATCATCACGCTTGTTTCAGGCCACCTACCAACGTCTGGCAACAGCACTCGACGCGACACAAGTTACCAGCTTCGGCTCGCCGATCGACGGTTCGTTCTACCAGTGGACGCAGGATTGCCTTCATCTCGACCTAACGGATCGGGGCGCAGTACCTCGGGGCTTGTCTCGGATTTGCCGCGTCCGTGAGGCCTCGCGGTGAGGGTTTTCGGTTTCGTCAAAACTAACCGTGTAGAAGGACGGTACTGAACGCTTAAGCAGTCGACGGAGCGTTCGATCGGCATCAAACTGTTGCTCGAATGAACTCCTTACCCCACAACGTAGGATTAGTTTAGCTGTGTCCGAATATTCGCTTTTGATGGTTGTTTTGGTTGCTGTCGCGTTCACGGCAGGGCCGGCTCATGGTTGCACCCGGTATCTTTGGAACACGAGTAGCCGCGGTGTTTACGTTTCGCGAACGATGGATTGGCCGGAGTCGACAGATCCCAAGTTAACACTATTCCCTCGGGGAATGATCCGGCACGGCGGAGAGGTCGGCGGGCATCTGGTCGTGAAAGACAATCCCGCGACGTGGACTTCCCAGCATGCAAGCTTGGTCACGACAGTTTATGGGATTGGAACGGTCGATGGCCTGAACGAAAAAGGTTTATGCGGCCACGCGCTCTACCTGAAAGCGACGAATTTCGGTGAGCGCGACCTGAGCAAACCGGGCGTACAGGCGGGGTTGTGGCTGCAGTACGTGCTCGACAATGCGGCTACGGTCGCCGAAGCGGTGGCGATTCTCGATGACGTGCAGGTCGTCATGGTGGAAGCTCACGGACGCGCGGCGACCATTCACCTCGCGCTCGAAGATGCAAGGGGCGACTCTGCCGGGGTCGAATATGTGGAGGGGGAAAAGACCGTCTACCACGGCGAGCAATATCGCATCATGACGAACGACCCTCCGTACAACGAACAGCTCGAATTGCTTAGCAAACTCGATTTCTCCCGCCCCAGTCGCGATACCCCGTTGCCGGGAAACGTCAACCCGCGAGACCGTTTCCAGCGTGCCGCCTACTACGGTGAACTATTGCCTGAACCCAAAAGTGAACGCGAGGCGATCGCGAGTGTCCTGGCGATCGCTCGAAACGTCTCTGTCCCTTTTGGAGCACCGTACGGTGAGTTCGGCGTCTACAACACGGAATACCGTACCGCTGCGAACCTGAAGGATCTTCGGTATTTCTTCGAACTGACGACCAACCCCAGTGTGATCTGGGTGGAGATTGAGAAGTTTGATCTCAAAAAAGGGGCACCCGTAATGATTTTGGACCCGAACGACATTGGGCTGGCCGGAGACGTGTCCGACAAATTTGAAGCGGTCGACGCGCCGCCGTTCTGAGTCGGAGGCCGCGACGCGAGATGAGTGGGCAATAGTCAGCTTTTCGGCGATCTATTAATCTGAAGCCCGCTGCTCGCTCGCACCGTTTCATTTTTTTCAAGCCCACGTCTCGCATCATGACCGCCCCGACGCTTCGTAACGCTATCGCATCACAGGATGCGGGGGCGATCCGGCAAATCTACGCCCACTATGTCCTTCATAGCTCGGCGACCTTCGAAGAAGTCCCGCCGACCGTCTCGGCGATGCAGCAGTCGATCGAGTACGTGCACGACCGGCAGTTGCCGTTCATCGTCGCGGAGTTCGATGGGAGAATCGTGGGCTACTGCAGCGCGAAACCTTTCTACGGCAGGAGTGGTTTTTTCCCGTCGGTTGAGAACAGCATCTTCATCGCCCCACACTTTGCGGGCCGGGGACTTGGAAGCATGCTGATGCGTGAGTTAATCAAACAATGTCAACAGCGAAGTCTTATGAATATCATTGCGTTGATTGGTGGTGGTGACGCGAACAGCGGATCGACCCGTTTGCATGAAAAGTTTGGTTTTCGGCGGGTCGGACAAATTGAAAACTGCGGGCGCAAGATCGGTGAATATTGTTCGATGTCGATCTACCAGTTGATTCTGCCGAGCGAAGGCGAAGCAGAACGCACTGCATGATTCTATTCCGCGAGCGGACAACAGCAGATCCGCTGGCAACCTGCGACGATAAGATGCAGGCGTCAGGAACAATCTGCCAACGAACTTAGGAGCGACGAGGCGACACCAAACGGTATGATTGAGGAGTAGCGGTTTCAGTTGCAGATCAATCACAGAGCGGAAAATCCTGATGGGAGAGGACAGATCCCAAAGCGACTATCAACACTCGTGGAAATCCCGGGAGATGTTGATTGCCATGTTCGCGGTCGGCATGATCTCGTTGCACCTGTACCTTCGCTTTGGTGCCTCGGTTTCGACTCAGTGGCAGAACGTTCCGCTGCTCGCGGTTCTACTCTTTGGTGGCGTTCCCTTGACGTGGGAACTACTGCGACGCCTTTTCCACCGAGAGTTTGGATCCGACCTACTCGCCGGTATCTCGATCGTCGTTTCAGTTTTGCTCGGCGAATATCTCGCCGGTTCGTTGGTCGTATTGATGCTCTCGGGCGGTGAGGCACTCGAGAACTTCGCCGTCAGCAGTGCGTCTTCGGTGCTGCACGCACTGAGTCAACGGATGCCGTCGGTCGCACATCGTAAAATGGGAGCGTCAATCGATGACGTCGCTCTCGAGGAGATCGCGATCGGTGACCAAGTCGTCGTGTATCCCCACGAAGCATGCCCTGTCGACGGCACCGTGACGGAGGGGCACGGAGTCATGGACGAGTCGTACCTGACGGGCGAACCCTACATGATGTCCAAGACGCCGGGGGCGGCGGTTTTGTCGGGTGCGGTCAACGGCCAATCCGCGTTGGTGATCCGAGCCGACAAACTCGCGATCGATTCCCGGTTCTCAAAAATCATGGAGGTGATGGAGCGATCCGAGGAGCAAAAGCCCAAGATGCGTCGGTTGGCGGATCAACTCGGCGCGTGGTACACACCGCTCGCGATTTTGATTGGAGTCGGTGCGTGGGCTGCCAGCGGTGATCCGGTTCGCTTTCTCGCCGTCATGGTGGTGGCCACGCCTTGTCCGTTGCTGATTGCGATTCCCGTTGCCATTATCGGTTCGATTTCGCTCGCGGCGAGGCGCGCGATCATCGTTCGCGATCCTGCCGCTCTGGAAACGGCAGAAACCTGCCGCACCATCATCTTTGATAAGACAGGCACACTGACGTACGGAGAACCGAAATTGGTCGGCGAATTCGTCCGCGACGAGAGCGAGCGTCTGCAGATCCTCGCGTACGCGAGTAGCCTCGAGAAATACTCGAAGCACCCACTGGCTGACGCGGTCGTTCGCTATGCGGCCGATGCACGGGTTCATCAGTACGATGTCGTGGAAGTCGACGAACGGCCGGGACACGGTTTGACCGGTATGATCGACGGGCACCAAGTTGAGCTGACCAGTCGGAAAAGGATGCAGGCAAACAACGACGAGAGCATCGAGCAATTGCCGCCGCAGTCGAGTGGCCTCGAATGCGTTGTTTTGATCGATGGTCAGTACGCCGCCACCTACCAGTTTCGTGATACACCCAGAGCCGACGGGGCCTCGTTTGTCAGGCACCTCGAGCCGCGGCATCAGATCAAAAGAACCATGTTGGTTTCCGGGGATCGCGAATCGGAGTCACAATACCTCGCCGATCAGGTTGGAATCCAAAACGTCTATGCCAGCCAAACGCCTGAGCAGAAACTGGAGATCGTTCGCGAGGAAACGAAAACCGCGAACACCATCTTCGTTGGCGATGGGATCAATGACGCGCCGGCGTTGATGGCAGCGACCGTGGGCGTTGCGTCCGGTCAACATAGCGACGTGACCACGGAAGCCGCCGATGTGGTCGTATTGGACAGCTCGTTACAAAAGATCGACGAGTTCCTGCACATCAGCCGGCGGATGCGCTCGATCGCCCTGCAGAGCGCCTTGGGCGGGATGGCATTGAGCGTGGTGGGAATGGCGATCGCGTCGGCGGGATACCTACCTCCGGTTGCGGGGGCGGTTTGCCAGGAGGTGATTGACGTGATCGCGGTACTCAATGCGATGCGAGTCGCGATACCGCCGAGAAGTTTGATCGACTTTGATCCGCAACCAACCGCGTCGGGAGTTGGTTGATAAGCCAGCTGCATTCAGCGAAGGATCGCCTATACACCGATCACGGAGCAATCGGCGACTGTAGTGAGCGTCTACTCGAATGCCGAACGTCTTGGCGACGTTCGCAATTTGGCGCGGTTCGCTATTTGGCGACGTTCGCTATGTTGTTGGTGCGCGAGCTGGAAGCCCGGCTCCAACTGTTTTAGCTGAATTCACCGCGGATGTACTGCTTGGTGAATTCCTCTTTCGGATCTTGGAAGAGGCGATTGGTGTCTTCGTACTCGACCAAGTAACCGGTGCGTCCGCCCTGCGTGGTATCGACGTACATGAATGCCGTTTTATCGGCAACACGCTGAGCCTGTTGCAGGTTGTGAGTGACGACCGCGATGGTGTATTTCTCTTTAAGTTCGGTCATCAACTCTTCGATACGACGAGTCGCGATCGGGTCGAGTGCCGAGCAGGGTTCGTCCATCAACAAAACGGTAGGTTCGGTTGCAATCGCGCGTGCGATGCAGAGTCGTTGTTGCTGGCCGCCGGAAAGCGACAAGCCGCTGTTCTTGAGTTTGTCTTTGACTTCGTCCCACAGAGCGGCGCCACGCAGAGCCCGCTCGACTCGTTCAGGGATGTCGTCTTTGACACGGTTGAGCCGCAAACCGAAAGCGACGTTGTTGTAGATACTCATCGCGAACGGGTTAGGTTGTTGGAACACCATTCCGATGTAGCGACGCACGGCGACCGGGTCGACACTGCGGTGATAGATGTCTTTGCCGCGGAAGTGCACGTGGCCGTCAAAGCGGAAACCACGAACCAAGTCGTTCATGCGGTTGAGACATCGCAACGCAGTGCTCTTGCCACAGCCCGACGGGCCGATGAACGCGGTGATCTCACCCTGTTCGACAGGGATATGAGCGTCGCGCACGGCGTGGAAGTTGCCGTAGTAGATGTTCTTGATGCAACAGTCGATAACGACGTTCTTACCGTTTCGTTCTGTTGCCATGGATCCGGGGCTCATGATGTCTGCTGTGGCCATTGTTGTTAACTCAATACTCGTTTGCGTGAGAGTAGTTGACCACCAATATTGATGATCAGCACGATTAGCACCAAAACTAACGCCGCTGCCCACGCGAGTTCGATTTGACTCTCAAAGGGAACACCGGAAAAGTTAAAGATGAGGACTGCGAGAGAAGCGGTAGGTTCCATCAACGCCAACTCGCCGTCTTGGACGATCCAGTAGTTGCTGTTTAAGGCCGTGAAGAGCAGCGGTGCAGTCTCGCCTGCCGCCCTGGCCACTGCCAACATCACTCCGGTCAACATACCGGGAAGTGCGGTTGGGAGGATAACTTTCCAAACGACCTGCGTCTGGGTTGCCCCCATGCCGATCGCCGCTTCTTTCATCTTTTTCGGCACCATCTTAATCGATTCTTCGGCCGTCAACATAACAATTGGCAGCATTAGAATTGAGAGGGCGATTCCCCCGGCAGGGGCCGAGTAGGTGCCTGTCAGCAGCACAACGGCTGCGTAAGCGAACACACCTGCGAGGATCGATGGGAAACCGGTCAGCAGTTTCGCACAAAATCGGACCGCCGAGGCCGTTTTGCTCTTCGGGCCGAACTCCGCGAGAAACACTGCGGCGAGGATTCCGAACGGCACGGCGATCAACGCAGCGATGCCCACCATGGTGAGCGTACCGACGATCGCGTTCCCGAAACCGCCGCCACTTTCGAAAGCCGATGGCGGAGTTTCCGTCAACAATTCCAGGCCCAACCGTTTTCCGCCCCGATACATCAACATGATGAGAACGGAAAACAGTGGAACGCACGCTATCACCGTGACGATTCCCGTCATAAGGCTCAGACCGGAACTTAACAACGTTCGTGGGTGGCGGAGCGATCGTTCGAGTCGAGGAAAATCGACGTCAGCAAATGACTTGGTGATTTCAATTTCTTCGCTGTCGCTGTCGACGTCTGGGCTGCTTTTGCTATCGTTGTCGTTCACTTCGTGCCTCCTGCCAGGTGACTCGCAGCTCGGTTCATAATCGCGGTTCCGACGAGGTTCACCAACAGAGTGATCGCCATCAGGATCAGCGCCGCATACATCAGAACGCCTTCCTCTTGCTGTCCCGCTTCGGGGAAGTTATTGGCGAGCAGAGCAGCGAGAGTGTTTGCGGGCGAGAACAGCGACAAACTCACTTGGTTCGAGTTCCCGACCAACATCGCCAGGGCCATCGTTTCGCCCAAAGCCCGACCGAAGCCGAGGACGAGGGCACCGAAGATTCCCGTCGCCGAGGTTGGAAGGATGACCCCCAGGATCGCCTCCCATCGAGTCGCGCCGAGACCAAACGCAGCTTCTTTCAATTTGTGCGGGACACTGCTGAGTGCGTCGCGTGACACAGCCGAGATTGTCGGCAGCACCATGATGGAAAGCACCATTGCGGCCGGCAACATTCCGGGCCCACTGAGCGATGTTTTGAAGAACGGAATCCAACCGAGATGCTCGTGCACCCAATTCGCGGCCGGACGCATCGCGGGAATCACGACATAGATCCCCCACAGTCCGTACACCACGCTGGGGATCGCCGCGAGCAACTCAACGATGTTCTTGAAAACCAGTTCTAGCCGTGGCGGTAAGAAATCCTGCGTTAGGAAGATCGCGATTGAGATTCCGAAGAAACCACCAATCGCCAACGCCAACAAAGAACTGTAGAGCGTTCCCCAAATTTCGGGGAACACACCAAACTCGCCGCGGTTCGCATCCCAGGTCGTCCCAGTGATGAAACTGAGCCCGAACTCCTGGACCGCGGGGAACGCCTTTCCAGCAATCTCGTACAGGATGTAGACGACGAGAAAAATGGTCATCCAAGAGAAAAAACGGGTTAACCCTCGGAACGTCCTGTCCCAAGAAATGTCAAAGGTCGAAGGAGGTGACGCGACCGAATCGCTCGGGACGTCACCCTCCAAGGAAATAGCCATTCAAGTAACCGTTTGAACGCGTTGCGTGGCGAGTTTCAGAAATAGGGTTTGATCAAACAGCCGACTACTGGATGTTGTCCAACGCTGCGGTGACCTTCTCGACGACGTTCTCGGGCAACGGAACGTAACCCATTTGGTCGCTGATCTTTTGACCTTCGGTCAAGCAGTAGCGGACCGCGTTCTTGATCGCTTCGGCTTTCGCAGGATCGTCGTACTTCTTGTAGCACAACAACCATGTGTACGAGACGATTGGGTAAGCGTCTTCTCCTTCGGGATCGGGCAACCAAGCACGAAGGTCTTCTGGCATTTCAACTTTCGCCAGAGCGGCTTGACCACTTTCGAGCGAAGGCTGGATGAACTTGCCTGATTTGTTTTCGAGGCTAACCATTGGGATCTTGGTCAGCTTGGCATAGCCGTACTCGATGTATCCAATCGCACCAGGTGTTTGTTTGATCGTTGCGGTGACACCGTCGTTCTTGGGGGCCGCGATGAACTTATCGCTGTCGGGCCAAACAACCGTCTTGCCGGTTCCAGGACCGTTCTTCCAGTCTTCGCTGACCGCACTGAGGTGCTGTGTGAAGACGTAGGTGGTACCACTGCTGTCGGCGCGACGAGCGACGGTGATGTCCATGTCGGGAAGATCAACGCCTTCGTTGGTCTTCGTGATCGCAGGATCATTCCACTTGGTGATCTTGCCGAGCAAAATGTTGACGTATGCTTCACGGGAAAGCTTCAACTCGTCGATACCTTCGAGGTTGTAAGCCAGGACGACTTCGCCGGCCGTCATCGGCAGCAATTGAACGCCCTTGTCGACTTTCGCGATTTCCTCGTCCTTCATCGCCGCGTCACTCGCACCGAAGTCGGTGGTGCCGTTGATGAAGTCTTTGATGCCAGCGCCGCTACCCTTCGCTTGGTAATCGATTTTCACGCCGTCGGTTTGTTCGGTGTACTCTTTGAACCAGCGGTCGTAGAGCGGATATGGGAAGCTCGCTCCGGAGCCGGTCAGTTTGACGGTTTCTCCCGATCCAGGCATGTCGCCTGATCCATCGGTGTCGGTCGAGGAATTCGACGATGAACTGCAGCCGACGAACAACGCCGTCATGCATGCGAAAACGAAGGTCGATGTAGTTTTGGACATGTTGATTATGCTCCGCACTGGGGGATGTTTTTGAGCGGGCATTTCAACACCGAATTGCTCAATACGCAATTCCATAAGTTCCGTATACAGCACCATTTGCCGAAGCTTCATTGCATCTTCACAATTGTTCTCCCGGCAAGCAAAACCTTGACAAAAACGACGGAAAAACCGGTGGATCCGCCTACCCTGAATAGGCGTGGTCGGTGGCAAAATTTGACGCGATTGAGGCCTGAGGGTGACCTCGGATCGCACCCGTCACGTGGCCGCGTGTGCACTGGCGGAACGAGGCGTTGGTTGTGCATTCTCCCCGAGAACGAGAGCGTACGGTCTCCCGTTCATCTTAGCGGCCGCCGCACCGCTCGTTTGGCGAGTTTTGTCGCACGCCGTCCCGGTGCTTTTGAGCGTTCGATAACGTATATTCGGCGATAGAGCATCCGTTCGCCGCTGAAGGGCGGGCGTTCGGTTTGCGGCAGCCATTGGCGTTCGGTTTGCGGCAGCCATTGGATCACGCACGCCAACCTATCAGGCATCTCGGGAACAAAAATGGAACAATTCAAAGGACTGTGGAGAGATACGAAGTACATCTGGATCGGTTTCGTGTCGCTGCTTTTCGCCATTGGGATGTTAGGTGCGTGGTACTACCTCCTGCTGCTCCCCTGCCTCCCCGTTGCGTTCGTGTACTTCGCCTTCATCCGGTACGACGAAGAAGGCAACGAGAAGGGTGATTTTACCTAACGCTGCGTCACAGCCTATTTTTGGCTGGTAGCACGGCCCCATAGGATTGGGCGATGTCCACCCTCGGAAATCCCGAGCGACGGTCAGTGAGCCGAATGGCCGTCAGGCCTCGGGTAGGAACCGTCGAGCGATGTGGAGACCGAACCCGCCCAAGAAACCGAGTGCTCACGCACTTCGGCTCATGCGACTGCAAACCGGCGTCTAGGTCATGCTGTGCATGACATCACACGACTTCCCGGCATTCCTATCGGGATGAATATTGGCAGCCACATCCGAGATCTATTCGGCGGCGGCGAACTCAACGTTCTCCAATCGCACGACGACTGCGTTTGGCCATTTGCGGTTGTTGTACAAACGTTGCGCTCGCACCACTGAGATTTCCAAACCTTCTTCGGTTTGTTGGAAGCGTGGTTCGATGTCGTGGCGGGCGGTGTAGCGATCCTGTCGGTCGTCTTGGCCGAGGATGGTGATCTTGGTGTCCGGGGTTGCGACGAGATGCTTTAGAACGATGTCTTTTCGTTTGCTGCGAGGCCACAGGGTCGTCCCGGTCGATCGAGGGTCGGTGAACTCAACGAGCGAAGCGTAAACATACCGACCGTCTTTCGATGTCGTGTACCAAGCGTCTTGGTCTCCCGCATTGACGCACGGGCGAATGTCGTGGATGGCCGCATCGTTGACAAACATCCATAACGCGAGTTCGCGGAACCGTTCTTCTTGGGCGGTTGGGATTTCGCCGTTTGGTTTCGGTCCCATGTTGATTAACAGGTTACCGCCCTTGGCACGCGTCTCGATCAGCATATTGATCAACTGAGTTCCCGATTTGTAATCCTCGTTGGTCGGTTTGTACTGCCATTGATTTCCCAACGTGAAGCAGGTTTCCCACGGTCCCGGGATCGCTGTTTTCGGCAACCGTTGTTCCGGGGTCGCCATTTCTCCACGCGTCACGAGACAATTCGGCGCGATCGAATGCGTGTACTGCGTTAGCTCTTCTTTGTGGCCTCCGTCTAAAAAGATCATGTCGATTTCGCCATAATTCAACAGCAGTTCGTCCAGGTGCTTTTTCGTGTAGGCGATCAACTCATCGCGTACCGTCCCCGCCTTTCTGCTCCCTCGAGCTGGCACACCGTTGCGATACATGAATGCGAAGTCTTCGGGTGAATAGTAGAACCCGACTTTAATGTCGTGGCGGCGACACGCGTCAACGTACTGCCGAACGATGTCTTTGCCGTACGGAGTGTTCATGATGTTGAAGTCGGTCGTCTTTGTGTCCCACATGCAAAACCCACTGTGGTGCTTCGTGGTGAACACCATGTATTTCATTCCCGCGAGTTTCGCGATCGACATCCATTTGTCCGGATCATATTTGGTCGGGTTAAACGTTTTCGGCAGTTCGTTGATGTAGCGATCGAGATAGTCGTTGGATGCATAATCCATTGAATGACTGATGACGGACCCCAGTTGCGAGTCGATCGACCAGTGAACGAACATGCCGAGCCCCCAGTCCATGAACTCCTCTTCCCGTTCGGGATCGTTCCGGAGTTCGCCGGATAGCGTCGGGCGGGTCGTGCCTTGGGACATGCAAACGGGACCGAGAAACAAAGCGGCGTAGAAGACAGTCGTGGTGATCACACGTGGGGAGAACATCATCGCTGGGGAACTGCTAGTTCGAGTAATGCGTCGAGGAGAAAATTCGCTGGCGGAACCCAGTGCTGGCAAAAGTGTTGTGCTGCGGAAAACGCAGTGCCACCGAAGCGGCAAATTCGTCCAAATCAACCCTGTGCGATACAGGCAATTGGGGGCCAGCGACAGGCTAGGGGAGCCAGGTGTTCATTATCGTCGCTCAGCGGGCGTTCGGTGTCCGTCCTTTGCATGAGGAACATATGTACCGCAGTCCGATTGCGAACAATTCGTCAGCACTTGTGGCTTTGTGCGCATTGGACCACACGGGACCGCGTGGATGTCAAAGTGCGCAAAAATGCCGCGTTTTGCCGGGCCAATCGTTGGGGCAGCGATCGACTGCGAGCTATA
>JBICHZ010000330.1:0-30151 GCA_043101355.1 Rhodopirellula sp. JB044 | reverse complement strand
CGCTCCCAACCGATCGCATCGATATGAACGATCCCGCCCGCGTTTTCCGTTGAGAACACAACACTGATCGTTGTGTTCGCGGGCAGCTCAAACTCACCCGCGTTGATCGCACCGTTTTCCTCCGTGACCCTTTGATCGATTCGCAGCTCTGCGACCGCTTTCCCGGCAACTTCAACCGTGACCGGCACCGTGCCGCCTCGGTTAGAATGCGGTTGACTATAGAGTTGCAACCGATAGCGTCCCGCTTCCTTCATCTTCGCCTCAAACCTCGCCGAAGCATCTGAATTCGGAGACGCATAACGGTACGACCATCCAACGTAACCACGCAGCCCACCGCCTTCTTTCCATCGCCCAATGCGGATTGCCTCGCGATCGTCAATCACCAAACCGGGCAGGTTGCTAGGCTTGCGTCCCGACATCGGACCGATCGAACTGGCTTCCTCCAACGCGTCATTTGGAATCACAATCTCATCCGACGGCGAAGTTCGATATGCCTTACCCGGTAAACGCAATAATTCCAACAGCTCATCGAGGTGGGCTTCATAGACATCACGCGGCGTGCAGTCATGTAACGTGCACAGTGAAGCCGCCTTGCCGACCACCTCGCCCATCATCCCACATGTCTTCATGACACGGACCGTCCCGAGGGCTTCATGAGTCACGCTGATGCAGCGTCCGGCCATGAAAAGGTTGTCCACGTTGCGGCTGTAGAAGCAACGATACGGAACCGGGTATCCGTATGAACGGTCGACACGACGGTCATGAACCGCATGGCTGATGAACGGGTTCTCTGGATACTTTTGGGCGTATTGTTTTTTGGGGTAGTGGAGATCGATCGACCAAGTGCTCGGCACACAGCCGTCCGGAAATTCTCGCTTGGCAACAACGTCTTCCTGCGTCAGGACCACGTCGCCCATCAATCGCCGACTTTCGCGAGGCCCACCCACGTATGCCACCCACGTCAACTCCGCGTTAGCGTGATCGGACGCTCCGTCACGGTTCTTCATGGCATTGAAGGCACCATAGACGGCTCGCAAATTCCAATCCCGGATCGCCTCCGCATCGTGAATCGGATCGAGATCAAAACCGCTTTCCCAAAACCACTGCCCGTGGTGGTCCCGCGGATACGGAAAGTCGGCCATTTGTAAATCGAGCGCCCAGGGTGTTTCAGGAAACGAGGTTGATGTGTCGGCCTCGTCCCATCGCCACATGTTGCTCATGCCCATCCGCCCCTTGGGTGTCATCTCCGTTTCGGCACCGGCCCATTCACCGATCCAACCGTGTCCCGTGCAGTCCACGAATCTCTCGCCGGTGACTCGCAGATCTTCGCCCGTTTGTGTATTCAAAACACGAACGGCGTCCATGTGTCTCGTATGCGGGTGCACCGTCGCGGCGGCGTTCGCTTCACCGTCATCCGCACCGGCGGCGTCGCTTGCTTCGACACCATAGGCAAAGTGATGCAGCATGAGGTCGATATTCGACTCCGCCAGGACGATGGCTTCTTTCTTGTCGTCGCCGAACTCTTCGTAGGTTCCCGGTGACTTGGAGGCGTGGTCGCAGAACTCCTCAATGATCTCGCCGATTCGCGGGAACTTGCCACGACGGATGTTTCCCATCGCCCACACTCGTACTTCGCTCGATCCGTTCCCGCCGAGCACCCCTCGGTCTTGGATCAGTGCCACACGACACCCCATCCTCGCCGCCGAAAGAGCAGCCCCCATTCCCGAGTATCCACCACCCACGACCACGAGATCATAGGGCCCTTTCACCGCCGGTTCGGCGGGCAGCCCGAGCTGTCCACGTCGCCACGGTGATAAGACATCGTCCACGTTCGGCGGAGGAGTTCGATTCGCAACATCCGACGTCAAATACAGGCAGTCGCACCGACCGTCGAATCCTGTCAAATCATGCAGCCGAATTTCATGCTCGCCTTCACTGAGCCGGACAACTCCGCCGTCTTGCCAATCCCAAACCGGCGACTCGGTACCGAATGTTGCCTGCAACGCGGCGCCGTCAAACAGCACCTGAAACTGCCCCGGCGATGCGGCCGCGTCCCACCGAGCAACCCAATTGAGCGTTCGGACCCAAACTCGATACTCTCGACCCTTCGCGACGGAGATTGTTGTGCGAGCATCCTCCACGGGCCGTCCGAGTCCGTGCGCGAGTAAATAGGGTGACCCCATTTGCTCGATAAACTGCGTATCGAGTTGCCACCCGCCTCGGTCGGCAAAGCTTTCTGTCTCTACAAATATCTCATCCGGAACCTCGTCCGCATGCACCCTCGCACCTGCCAATATCACCCCCGCCGAGATCACTGCGATCGATGCAATCGCCAGTACGAGAGGAATCGTTCGCAAAATCCCGGGGGCGGACGCGACATACGGGCGCAGAACTTTCAGAATCAAAGGCATCATTTCAACCAAGGCAGGTGGGAGGAATAGGTTGACAGGAGGGGTAGGAGGGCTCCGAGACGACCGGTGCGTCGCACGGTGGGCCGAAATGGCACACCCTGAAATAGAAAACGCACACGTCGCGTTCGGGTCGTAACGATTGCGTGCGGATTGTAACGACCGAGACGACGGTTATTTAATCTACCCGAAGACGGCCACTGCGGTGTGCGGTTTGCACTATACTTCAATAGTGTGCGGCGCGTTGCTGGCACCATCATCACCCTCTCAAGGCTGACCAAATGCAGATTCAAACTCACACCGACAACCACATCCAAGGCGACGAGACCCTTCATGCACATGTGCAGGAATCGGTCGAACACGCGCTGGGTCGTTACGAGGACCGAATTACTCGAGTCGAGGTGTTTTTAGCTGAAGAGCATTCGCGGGACAAACATGTTGGACACAACGAAGACAATGACAAACGATGTGTGATGGAGGTGCGATTACGAGGGCTCAAACCGATGTCGGTGCGGCATCACGATACCACCGTCAAGGATGCCTTTGAGGGAGCAGCGAACAAACTGCTGCATTTGGTCGAAAAGACCATCGGGCGACTCGAGCATCGCCACGAACCGGCGATGATCAACGCCGAAACGGCCGACGCCGAACCGTTGGCATAGCCGCCGACTTTCGATGACGTTGCTTTACTACGATCCGGTATTCATGGAACATCAAACGGGCGATCATCCAGAGAGCCCGCGTCGATTGCTGCCGGTCGTACGTCATCTCCACTTCCTGGGACTGGACGTCACCTGTCGACGTCCGTCCTGGGAACCGGCAACCCGAGAGCAGTTGGCCCTCGCTCATTCCGCGGAACACATCGACTACGTGCAGCAGTTTGCCTCCTCCGGAGGCGGATGGATTGATCCGGACACTCGGCTTTCTCATCGTTCCTTCGAGGTCGCTATCCTCGGCGCCGGTGCTGCCTGCGATGCCGCCGACCGTCTGATCGCCGGTGAAGACTCCACCGCTTTTTGCCTTCTTCGCCCACCGGGGCACCATGCCACCGAAGATCAGGCGATGGGCTTCTGCCTGTTCAATAACGTCGCCGTCGCGGCGCGGCATGCACAACAATCTCCCGGAATTGACCGAGTCATGATCGTCGATTTTGACGTTCACCACGGCAACGGGACACAAGACATTTTCTATGACGATGCCTCCGTCGCGTACTTCTCGGTGCACCGCGACCATTTCTATCCACACACCGGTGCGGCAGCGGAAACCGGCACCCGGTCCGCGATCGGTACGACCAAGAACCTTCCGGTCGCGATGGGCACACCTCGCTCTGAGCAGGTCGCCCAATTTGAACGCGAAGTCTCCCTGTTCGCAGACTCCTTTGAGCCAGACCTCGTGATCGCGAGCGCCGGATTTGACGCTCACGTCGATGACCCGGTGGGTTCACTCGGTCTCCACACGGAAGACTTCGAGGCGTTTGCAAAGATACTCATGCGAGTCGCCAACGAACATTGCGACGGACGTCTACTGAGTGTTCTCGAAGGGGGCTACAACCCCGATGCCCTTTCCGATTGCGTGACCCTTTATCTGGAAACTCTGCTCGCGGGCTAACGCGTCAGGCCTTCGCAGGTAACATCCGGATCGCCTCCGGAAGAGCGAGACACTCCTCTTCAAATACCCTCGCGGCGAGCGTATCGGGTGTGTCGCCGTCGAGCACCGGGCACGACCGCTGATGCAGGATCGGCCCGTTGTCGTACTCGTTATCAACAAAATGAACCGTGCAACCGGTGACGCGCACACCACGGGCGAGCACTGCTTCGTGAACGTGATGCCCATACATTCCTTGCCCACCAAAGGCAGGTAAGAGCGATGGGTGAATATTCAGCACACGGTTCTCAAACGCGTTTGGGATCAGAACGTGTTTAAGAAAGCCCGCCATCACGACGTACTCGATCCCCCGTTCCGCCATCGGCGCGAACATCGCCGCACTGTAACCGTTCGCGTCGGGGAAGTCGCGTTCGCGAATGACCATCGTTTCGATGCCGGCGTCACGAGCGATGTCCACACCTCGAACGTCGCGGCGACTGCTGATCACCAAACGGATATCGATCGGCAAGTTGTGTTTGTCCCTGTGAAGGATCAGATTGGCGAGCGTTCGGCCGCTGCCACTGAGAAAAACCGCGATCGGCAAAGGCGTCTTCCCAGGCATCAGCCGTCCACCTTTGCAACGTACAATTCACCACACTCGATGCTGGTCGCGTCGACGTTCGGCAACGCCTCGAGAACCAACCGATCCGCGAGGGTTTCTTCGCAGATCATGTTTCGATGCATTTCAATCGCCTTTCGAGTTTCGGCGTCATCGGTCGTGATGCCGATCTCGATCCGATCCGTATACTCGCAGTTGATTGACTTGCGTTGGCTTTGGATCGCTCGGATCAAATCCTTTGCGATTCCTTCGCGGCGCAATTCGTCGGTAACTTCCGTGTTGAGCACCACGACGCAGGACGGTCCCTGGGCCGCCGCCCAACCGTCTCTCGCCTTCAGCCTTACCTCAATATCTTCACTATCGAGTTCGAGGGAACTGCCGTCAGGCATCGTCAAAGCCACCTTCCCTTCGGTCTGCAACTGACCGAGCAACTGATTCCCGTCGGCCTCGCCGAGCAATTTCTTGACCGTCGGAATTTGTTTGCCGACTTTCGGGCCGAGACGTTTGAAGTTCGGAACAACGCTGTACTGGACGTACTCGCCACCATCGGTGGTGTACTCGACGGATTTGACGTTCAGTTCCTCACGCACCAATGAATCATGCGACTGCAACCACGCGATCTGCGAGTCGTCAGTCAGAATCACCTCCACCGCGGAGAGCGGCAATCGGACTTTCATCTTGGCATCCGCACGAGCCGAACGACCGAGCGAAGCGATCTCGCGCAGCACCTTCATCGACTCGGACAAACTCGCGTCGATGCGCGAAGAGTCCGCAACCGGGTAATCGCACAAATGCACGCTGTCGAGCACGCGATCCCCAAACGGACGCGTCAATTCTTGCCAGAGTTTTTCCGAGAGGAACGGCACGAACGGCGCGATTACCTTGGTCAACTGCAGGAGCGTCTCGTACAACGTCCAGTAGGCGTCGTGTTTGTCCTGCGACTGAGCGTCTTTCGCCCAGTAGCGATCGCGACTACGTCGGACATACCAATTGCTCAGACCGTCTAACAACGACGTGATCGCCTGGCATGCGTTGTAATTGTCCAGGTCGTCCATTCGCTGCACGATGGTTTCGATCGCGACATTCGTCTCCGAAACGATCCACCGATCGATTTCGCTTCGTTCGGCAATCGGCCGATAAGTCGGCGCTGATGCGAGGCTCTCGGGCGACAGTTGCTCATCCGCCCCAGAAGCGGTCGTTGGGTCAAATCCGTCAATCTCCGCATAGATCGTGAAGAAACTGAACGTGTTCCAAAGACGCAGTAAGAACTCGGGGATCGAATCACGGATCGCCCCGTCGGCGTAGATGATGGAATTCCACGGAGCTTGGTTGGCGAAGAAGTACCAACGCATCGCGTCGGCGCCGTATCGGTCAAAGATCTCCGAAGGGCTGCGGTAGTTACGCAGTTGCTTGGACATCTTGCCGGTCTTCTTGGTGAACGATACGCCAGGATGTTCGGCAGTTTCCTCTTCCGTCAACGCGATGATTTTCGAACCGTTCTCTTTGGACGTCGCTTCATACCACTGCGATAGCATCAAGCCGAGAACGATGCAGTTTCGGTAGGGGTGCGGGTACGATTGATCCGCAGCGGTCTTCAACGCCGATTCGCCGGCCTTCGCGTCGGTCGTCGACGCAACGTCCGACACGTCGACGCTCGCCCCTTCGCCGAACAGCATCGTGCTGATCGCGAGTTGGCTGTAGAACCATCCACGCGTTTGGTCGATCGCTTCACTGATGAAGTCAGCAGGAAACTGTTCGGCAAACCGATCGTCGTTCTGATGCGGCCATCCCCACTGCGCGAACGGCATCGCGCCGCTGTCGTACCAACAATCGATCACTTCCGAGACACGCTTCATTCGCGCACCGGACTCGAATGGCGATTCGTATGTCACCGCGTCGATGTAAGGCTTGTGGACACGGAGATCATCCGCGAGATCGGGGTTCGCCTTCTTCGCTTCATCCCAAACTTCGGTCCCTTCCACGCCGGGTTTAGCGAGCAACTCATCATAGGAAGCAATCGCTTCCATCCGCCCGGTCGACTGGCAAACCCAGATCGGCAGCGGCGTGCCCCAATAGCGTTCTCGCGAAAGCGCCCAGTCAACGTTGCTGTCGAGAAAGTTACCGAACCGTCCGTCACGGATGTGTTCCGGTTGCCAACCGATCTGGGAGTTGTTCTTCAACATCAAATCGCGGAACTTCGTCGTCCGGATAAACCAACTCTCGCGTGGATACTGGATCAACGGATCATCATCGGCACGCCAGCAGAACGGATAGTCGTGCAGGTACTGTTCCTGATGCAACAACCGTCCGTTATCACGCAGTTGCCGCGTGAGCGTCTTGTCCGTCGACTTCACCCACTCGCCTTTGAGCGAAGGGAACTCGTCAGTGAACTTGCCGTCCGGTCCGACCGCACACAACAAGTCGGGCCGATCGGTCTCGACAAATCGATCTCGTTCTTCAACGAGGACCTCATAATCGACCTCACCGAACGCGGGTGCCAGGTGGACCAAACCACTTCCGGACTCGGTCGTCACAAAGTCAGCCGCAACAACTCGCCAGTAAAGATGTTCCTGTTCCCCTGCCTTCAGTTTCCCTTGGGGATCTGACAGTCGTTCTCGATAGTCGGCGAACGGTGGTTCGTAGCGTTGGCCAACCAGCGATGCACCGGAGACGGTTTCGATGACCTTTAGTTCTCGTTTGATCTTCCCGGCGAGCGTTTCCACCAGCGCGGATGCGAGCACCAGTTGTTCGCCGCTTTCACTGTCTTCGACAACGGAGTACTCCAAATCGGATTTCACCGCCGCGTACATGTTGCTCGGCAACGTCCATGGAGTCGTCGTCCAAACCACCAGCGAACGTTTAGGCGCTGCCGCATCATCCGTGATCAAAGGGAACAGAACATAAACACTCGGGTCCGCGACCTCACGGTATCCCTGGCCGACTTCACCTGCGGACAACGCCGTTCCACCTTGTGCCCACCACCAAACGATTTTGTGTCCCTGGTACAGCAGACCACGATCGAAGAGGTTCTTCAGGCTCCACCAAACGCTCTCGACGTAGGACTGATGGTAGGTCACGTAAGCCTGTTTCAAATCGACCCAAAATCCGAGTCGCCGAGTTAGCGTTTCCCATTCGCGCATGTAACGCCACACGCTCTGCTGACACTTCTGGATGAACGGTTCGACACCGTACGCCTCAATCTCCTCTTTGCTGTGGATGCCGAGTTCCTTGCCGACCTCAACTTCAACCGGAAGGCCGTGGGTATCCCATCCCGCTTTGCGTTCGCAGCGATAACCACGCATGGTTTTGTAACGCGGAAACACGTCCTTGATCGCTCGGGTCAGGCAGTGCCCCGGGTGCGGCATCCCGTTGGCGGTTGGTGGCCCTTCGAAGAACACGAACGTGGGCGCGTCTGCCCGGCGTGCGAGCGACTTTTCATAAATCTGTTGCTGGTCCCAGAACGAGAGCATTTCCTCATCGAGTGTAGGAAAGGATGGGCTCGCCGATACGGCTGCAAACGCACCACTCTCGTTGGCTTTCACGGCGGTACCGCTGCTCGCATCCGAAGGGGCGTTCGAGTTGGAAGTGGAATCGGGGGTGGGTTTCGCGGTCATCGAAAACCAAACCTTGAGGGAACCGGGGACGAAAGCGATCAGGACAGAAAACTCACACTTTAGGTTCTTTGCCTCGTTTTCCCCAGCCCCGGTTCACCGGATTGCGGGCCCCCGGGCAACGACCGGGCTAGCTGGCAGAGAGTCTCAACCGACGAATCACCACTGTGAACGGCAACGATTCCACGAAAAAACGCGTATGGCCGGCGACCACACGCGTTTTCGAATCGTTCGGAAGCAACTCCTTCACGGGAGTTGATGGGCTCCGATTATCGGCCCTGGGCGGCAACAGCCTCTTTGCGTTCGTTGCGATTGACGAGGTACAACAGCACTGGGCTGGCCACGAACATCGAACTGTAGGTACCGACCAAAACGCCGACGACCAACGCGAACGCAAACGCGTGGATACCTTCGCCACCCATCGCGTAGAGCAACACGACCACGATCAAGGTCGTGATCGACGTCAGCAACGTTCGGCTGAGTGTTTGGTTGATGCTGGAGTTGATCATGTCACCGGTCAAACGCGGGGCCTTGCCCTTCGTTTCACGAATCCGGTCGAACACGACAATCGTGTCGTTGAGGGAGTAGCCGATAATCGTCAGCAACGCGGCGACCACCGTCAGAGAAATCTTAAACGGATCGATCAACAGGAACCAGAGTGCTCCGGCGAGCCAGTAGCTCACTGCGATCGCACCGAGCGTGATCAAAACATCGTGCAACAACGCAACCACCGCGGCCACACCGTAGATCACTCGTTGGAATCGGAACCAAATGTATCCGATGATGCACAACAATGATGCGAACAGTGCACCAAGAGCACGACTGATCATGTCGCCGGCCACGCGGGCCCCGACGCTGCTGCTGCTGATCCAAACCGGATCGCTGCCGAGCTTTTGTTCGAGTTGCTTCATGACTGCGATCGCGTTGTCACCGGTCAGCGGCAACTGCACTCGCCAGTCGGCATAGGGCAGAGCGGAACCGCCGGCCCATTCCTCGGTACCTTCGCCGAGAGGACGCAGGCGAATGCCACGTTCGTTGATCGATACTCCGGCAGCCTCGGCGGCTTGCAGGATCGCGTCCTTCAGTCCGTCTTCGTTGATCACGGCTTGCTTCTCGCTGCCCTCGATCCCGAGCGAAATGTCCGAAGTGCTGTAGGTGAAGCCAGGCAATTGGATGTCGCGAGTCTCCGCGGTTTCCTCGCCTGCATCCGAAGGCTCGGCGTCAGCAGAGCTTTCTTCAGAGGTCTCTTCGGTCGCCTGGAACGCGGTCAGCATCACGCCGTTGTACGAACTTTCGTAGCGAGACTGATCACTGACGTCCGGTGTCGACTGCGAACTCGTCGTTTCGGCCTCAGGTTGAGCGGATTCGTCCAACGTTCCAGGGCCGAGGTCCGCAGGACGGATGTCAACTTTGTATGTCGACAGCCCGACGCTGCCTTCAGTGGCGAAACCCTCTTGGATTGCTTTCTTGAGCACGTCGACTTGGTCCACCGATGAATCGACTTTGAAAATCGTGTTCTCAGCGGCGCCCTCCATGTTCACACCGTTGACGGTGAACTGAACTTTTTCATCGCCGCTGTTCTCGAATGCTGCGGCAACGATCCGGCGAACGTCTTCGGTATCGGTCGGGGCGTCGAGGCGGAATTGGACCGACGAGCCACCGGCAAAATCGATGTCAAAGATTCCCTGTCCGCGAGAGATCAACGCCACCACACCGGCGACCACCAAGACAGACGAAAGGAACAGCATCATCCGCCCGCGTGCCATGAAGTCGAACTCACCACCGCCGGACATCGCGGCACGAACCGAGTTCACTGTGTCGGACATCGACAACGAGAGCATGCCGCGACGCTCAGCCAGATCGAACAGGGTTCGCGAAACGTAAATCGCGGTGAACATCGAGAACATGATGCCCAAGATCAACGTGACCGCGAAACCACGAATTTGGTCGGTACCGATCGCATACAACACGATCGCTGTGATCAGCGTCGTCAGGTTGGCGTCGACAATCGTGGTGGTCGCTCGGGCGAAACCGTTGCGGATCGCCATGCGTTCCTTGGCACCTTTTTTCAGCTCCTCGCGGATACGTTCGAAGATCAGAACGTTCGCGTCGACCGACATACCGACCGTCAAAACCAAACCGGCGAGGCCAGGCAAAGTCAGTGGTTGGTTGATGAAGACCATCGTCGCGAGGATCAACATCAGGTTCATGATCAACGCGATACAGGCGATGACTCCGGAGAATCGATAGTAGTACAGAATGAACACCAGCACCAAACCGAGCGACAAGCCGATCGAGAAAACACCTTTCTGGATCGTGTCAGCACCGAGGGTCGCGTCGATTTGGTTCTCAGCAATCGGCTGCTTGGTAACGGTGGCAGGCAGTTGTCCTGCCTTCAGGATTTGAACGAGGCTGTCGACTTCTTCACGGGTGAAATTACCGGTGATTCGGCCTTCTTTCGAAATCGCCTGCAGGATGTTCGGTGCCGACAACAATGTGTCGTCGAGGATGATCCCGAGTTGACGTTTGCGGGTTCCCTCCGGTGAGTTGTTTTGAGTCAGAGCACGGAAACGCCCCGAACCGAAGTCCGTCAGGTTGAAGGCGACCGCGGGGCCACCGTTTTCATCGAACGTGCTCGCGGCGTAGGAAAGGTCGCTTCCTTGAATATCGAGCAGCGGGTTGATGACCATCAACACTTCGATTTCAGAGAACGGCTGGGTCTTGAGCCACTTGGCGACTTTGATTTCTTCGTCTTGACCGAGCAGTTCACGCGGCAGTTCGAGAATTTCGCCGGTGTTCGGGTTTCGGATCAGAGAGCCTTGTGTTGACATTCGCAGCGGACGCACGCCGTCTGCGTTGGGTTTGGACTCGCGGCCCAATTTGACCCAGCGCCCGTAGAGGCCGTCGTCGATATCGCCGACCTTGACGCGCGTTGCGATAGATGGGTCGTCCGACTCGGACTGGTCGATCGCGGCGCTGATGATCGCTTGGTGGTCGACCTGGTTGGCCAAAATCGCGAACCGCAGCACACCGGCTTCTTCGACGAGTTTCTTGATCCGTGCCACTTCACGGTCGTCAACGGCGGGGACGATGATCTCGATTTGCGATTCACCGTAAGGACGAATCACGATTTCCTGCGTTCCCGACGGGTTGATCCGGCGGGTGAGCGGCTCGACCAAGTCTTGGCTGGTGATCGGCGAACCGGTCTCGGCCAATTCCTTTTGCTTCTCAGGATCGATTTCGTAAACGAGGATCGTACCGCCGCGAAGGTCCACGCCGAGACCGGGCAGTTTGTTCCACAACGTCACGCCGCTGCCGATGATCGCGACGAGGATGAATCCCAAACGCGTGCCGTAGCCGGGCATTTTGAGTTGCTTGGCCAACCATCCGCCGAAAACAAATGGCAGGATAAGGATCGCGGCCGCGACGGCCAGCGTGATCCACTGGTCGGCGGAGATGCCTCGGACTTCGCCCGCAACCGCGGAATCGGTTTGTGCGAGAGTCGTGGTGAATTGGAGGGCCATGTCCGAAGCGAAGGAACCAGCGGAACTGATGACCGAGTCGAGGCGGGAGGAAGGAAGATCCATCGTGATTTTTCGAAAGACGGTTAAGGTTTGCGTTCGCAGGCGAATCGAACGTCAATCATTGACCTCGACCACGGACCGGCAAACGGTATGAGAATGAGATTCAGCTAGTCCGACGAATCCTCGTCGGCAGCGTTTTTAGACGGTGAGTCACCGCCGGTGGTTTTGGTCGGGCGGCCGTCTTTGTCGAGCGACTTGCCCTTGGCGTGAACGGTGATCGCCGAAATAGCGGTCCGGTTTACTTTGATGCGGGTCGTCCCCGCTTCATCGATTTTGAGCGTCACCACGTCGCTGTCCGCCGGCGCCGAAACCACGGTGCCGTGCAGCCCACCGATTGTGACCACGCGGTCGTTTTTCATGAGCGATGCCAACAGAGTGGCTTCGTCCTGACGTTTGCGTTTCTCAGGCAAAAACCAAGTCAAATACCAGATCATGCCCAAACCGGCGATCAACGGCAGCGGGCTGCTGAAAAACACCTGCAACGGCGAAGGAGGCCCGGTCGGCGGCACACCGTCGCCCGTTCCAGCACCCGTCCCCGTTTCTTGGCCGATCATCAATACCCACGAAACACCATCGACGACAGAATCGATCGTGGGCAACGTCGCAAAAAGATCGAGAAAAACAGGGTCCAAAGAAAACAGCAAGGGAGGGTTTCCGAGCACCGGTGGGGTTGTAATAAAGGCATGCGGTGGGGCATCAAACCGCATCATCTGACAAATAGCGCAGGGCGGCATGATATGGAAGGCAAAAAAACGCCACAAGCCCAGCCCGCTGTTCCAGACAACGAATCCCCGGGAATCGGCCTCAATCCGGCTCGCCGGCGAGGCCTCGGGTTCACGTTCTGGCAGAAATATCACACACTGTTCGCCCCTCCCGTAACCCCCACTTCGCCCCGAGACGACGACCGATGAATTCTGCCCCGAACGTGATTTTAAGTGGATTTGCTGACGAGTCCGCCATGACCAAAAAGGCGAACGAGCAATTCGCCGCCTTGGCCGCCATCGGCCTGCAGTACTACTCGATTCGCTTCGTTGACGTCGGAAATGGCATCAAAAACGTGATGGTCCTCGATGACGAGGAAATCAAAACGCTGCAGCAAATGCACGCCGATTACGGCATGAAAGTCTCGAGCATCGGGTCACCGATCGGCAAAGTCAAACTGCTCGACGTCGAGGACGGCACCGCGAACAAGTTCATCCCGTTTGACACCTACCTCCGCGAAGACGTGCAAACCGCCTGCGATCGGGCGGAAACGTTCGACTGTAAATTGCTCCGCGGTTTTTCGTTCTATCACCCCAAAGGCACTCAACCCGAGGACCACATCGATCAGGTCGTCGACCAACTGAGCGCCATCGCGGAGGCCTGCGACGCACGCGGACTGACCTTCGGGCTCGAAGTGGAAGCCAACTTGGTCGGCCAAACCGGGCATTTGCTCGCAGACATCGCAGCGAAAGTGAACCACCCTGCGATGGTCACGATTTTCGACGGTGCCAACATCGTCATGCAGGGCTTCACTCCGGATCAGGTCTACGCCCAGTACCAAGCGATGAAACCGTCGCTCGGATGGCTGCACATCAAAGACTACAGCGATCCGACCCTCGGCGGACGCGTCGATCACGTCGATGAAGAGTCTGCCAGCCATTTCGTCCCCGCCGACCGTGGTGACAGTGCCCACGAAGCCATCTTGCGAGACCTCAAGGGATTCCTGCCGACGCTGCATGAACGGATGTCGGCACGCGGCGTCGACGGCATCTTTGTTGACCTCGAACCGCACGTGCGTGGCGGCGGCCAGTTCGGCGGCTTCAGCGGACCGGACGGCTTCGGAATCGCCGCCCGTGCCCTTTGCAAACTGCTCGACTACGTCGGAATCGGCTACGAGCTTCGCACCTTCGAATCGCTGCAAGCATCGAAATAGGCACAAATTCGTAGCCAGTTTGGCTAAAACTCAGTCCCGCCCGGCACCAAACACCGATCGCTTCGGAGCGCCGGTTGCGTCATTTCACGAATCGCGAAACCGCTCGGGAATCGACGGATACTCACCATCGCGATCCGGCAGCGTGTGTCCGGTTGATCCGCGACGCAGCATTCGCGATCGCGACTCGGTTGTCTTGGACGGTCGGCGTCGCCAGGATGGGACTTCTTGGTCACCACGACGCCAGACCGCTGTTGAGAGACGTTGCAAACGAAACTCGGTTGTCTTGTAGCCCGCTGAGCGAGCCGCTTTTCGCGTTACGCCAGGCCGTCGAGGAAACGATCGAGCGCCATGTCCATTTTCTCAGGCGTGTCGTAGTTGCCTTGGGCGATTTGACGACGCAGTTCGGCGACACGGTCGACGCGAATTTCGCCTCCACCGGCAACTGCCGAACTTTCTTGCAGTCGATTGCTCGCGGAGGCCGACGACGTTTGGGCAGCCGACGAAAGGTCGAGCTGATCGACGGGAGCGGCGGACGCCTTGCCTGCTTCGGGGGTCGCGAGTCGATTGGCACCCCGACCGGCAGCCGATGTGCTGCTGGTGGAAGAAGCGGCTTGCGTGGTCGAGAGACGAAATGGTCCGTAAATTTGCATCTTCACTGGCTCCCTGGGAGGAAGGCGGAACCTGATAATCTCGATCGTCACCCGTCGTGGGCACCGGCCCGAACGAACGGTACCAGCGAGACGTGGATCGAGACCATCAGAAACGGTCTTAGAATTGGGCTATGCGGCAACCGAGTCGGCACGCTTCCCCCCGGCCGAACGGATCCACCGTGTCGGTCATGGGTCGTCGAGGCGACAACTCTCAATTCGGTTACCAGCGCCGCAATCCTTGTCCCAGGATGCATTCCGTCAGAATCAGTGGAGACTTCGCAAGCGCAGATAGTTGAGAACACCCTAGATATCGGCATCCTCTTTGCGATTTCTGAAGCAGTATTTGATTCTTTCAGTCAGAATCCGTCCTGAAACGCTGATCGGGGCCAGACTAGCAATCGTGTGAAACCGGCGGCAAGACCAAGCCGGCAGGAAACTTGAGCGAATCCTCAGATTCCACCCGAAATTTTTCGCGGCTTGCTTTGGCATCGGCGATCTTCGTACCGATCATTTTCCACGTGCACCACTCATTTTCCAGGTGCCACACCGGCTTGTCCGATTCCGCTTCACAGACGACGATTGGGCACCCTGGACGCCGCCGACGCATCCATAAATCACTGAAAAACCCAGACACAGTCTCATGAACTCCGGACCTAGCCCCACCCAAGGTACCGCTCTGGCCGTCATTTTGGCCGCCGGCAAAGGCACCCGCATGAACAGCGAACTGCCAAAGGTTCTCTGTCCAGTCGTCGATCGCCCCATGATCCACTTCGTTCTCGATGCAGCCAACCAAGCCGGCATTGGCAAAAAGGTTGTCGTGATCGGGTACGAAAAACAGGCCGTTCGCGATGAACTCGAAACCCGTGGCGAAACCGACATCGTGTTTGCCGAGCAAAACGAACAGCTCGGCACCGGGCACGCCGTTCAAATGTGCCGCGAGCATCTCGAAGGCCATCAAGGGCTGACATTGGTCATCGCCGGCGATTCACCGCTCGTTCAGCCTGAGAGCCTGAAGGCACTGATCGCACATTTCGAGGAAACACGCCCCGCGCTTTTGCTCGGCACTCTGACGAAGGACGACCCGACCGGCCTCGGTCGAATCCTGCGTGATGAGTCGGGCCAATTCACCGGCATCATCGAACATAAGGACGCGAGCGAAGAGCAGCGTCAGATCCAGGAAGTGAACATGAGCACTTACCTGTTTTCGACGCCCGACCTATTGTGGGCCCTTTCTAACCTCAGCAACGATAACGCACAGGGCGAGTACTACCTGACCGATTGCGCCCGATTGCTGCATGAGGCAGGACGTGCCGTCGAAGCGTTGCCCGTCCTGAAGGATTGCGAGTCACTGTCGATTAACAATCCGGAAGAACTCCAACTGGTCGACCAAGAAATGCGAGCAATGGGATATGCGTGAACTCAAAATCTTCAGCGGTCGCGCCAACCGAGAACTCGCTGAAAAACTGTGCCGCCACCTCCATCTCAAACCCGCGCGGATCACGCTCGGGCAATTTCCCGATGGAGAAAACTACTGCAAACTCGATGAAGATGTTCGTGGACGCGACGTCTTTCTGATGCAGCCGACCTGCCCGCCGGTCAACGATAATTTGATCGAACTGCTGACGATGATCGACTGCTGCAAACGGGCTAGCGCCGAACGGATCACGGCGGTCATTCCCTACTTCGGCTACGCACGGCAGGACCGCAAGGACGAAGGCCGGGTGCCGATCACGGCCAAACTCGTCGCGAACCTGATCACCCGTGCCGGTGCCGATCGCGTGCTGACCATGGACCTGCACGCGGCTCAAATCCAAGGCTTCTTCGACGTCCCGGTGGACCATCTTTATGCCGCGCCGGTGATCAACGATCACTTCGTCAGCCGGCGTTTTGAAGGTGACGAGATCGTCGTCGTCAGCCCCGATGAAGGCAGTATCAAACGGGCCGTCGGACATGGCAAACGCCTCGGCGGAACACTCGCCATCGTCGACAAACGACGAGCCAGTGCACTCGAGGTACGCCAGAGCACGATCATCGGAGGCCCCGTCAAAGGCCGTATCGCGCTGATGTTCGACGACATGATCAGCACCGCGGGATCCATTTGCGGTGCCGCCCGTTTGGTGCACGAAGCCGGTGCGAAAGAAATCCACATCGCCTGCACCCACGGCGTGTTCTGCGGTCCGGCGATCGAACGACTGCGGGACGCACCGATCGACTCGATCACCGTCACCGACACGATTCCGGTGGTGGGCGAAAAAATGCTACCCAACCTCGTCCAACTGTCGGTAGCACCGCTGCTCGCCGAAGCAATCAAACGTATCCACCACGATCAATCGATCAGCGAACTGTTTCGCGAACGATAAGCACTGGTGGTCCATCGCGTATCGGTGATTCGGCTAGCCGGTCGCGCCGCCGCCAAACACCGCTGCGCGCCGACTTTGATAGAGCGACTGCAGACGGCGTGTGATCGGCTGCTCGATCCTCCGGGTGACGAGCAAACCGACGGAAAACGAAAACGCGATCACGATTACCAAACACAACGCCGGTGAAACGCCGGCACGATCGAAAGTGCTGAGCAAAACGCAGCCGAGATTGTTGTGACAAAGGTAGATCGCGTACGAGATCCCGCTGACGTAAACCAGCGGCCGGAATCGCAACAGCGGAAACCGTCCCCACGCTGCCGTCGCCACTACCGCAGTGATCAGCGCCGTGGCGGCTGGGTTGTGTTTCCCATGGTCAATGCAGTGGAAGATCGTTGCCGCAGTCAGGATCCCTGCGATGTTCCAGTGCAGCCGACCGGCTTTCGTTTTGATCTGATACAGCAGAAAACCGATTGCGAACATCGGAACGAAGTCGAGTGCCAAAAGGTGCCGAACCGCAGTACCGAACTTGAACCACACCGCCTCGCCATGGCTGGCCGCGAGCATGTCGAGCGTTGGGCACAGGGTGATCGAGCCGAACAACAAAACGCCCCATCCGATGAAGTAGTTCCGCAGACCGCCGAACCGCAGCAGCCCGACGAGCAGCACGTAAAACATCATCTCTACTTGCAACGTCCACATGACCGGATCGATGCATTCATAGCCAAACACCCGTGGCATTAATGTTAGGTTTGCCAGGAACTGCGCCGTGGTGATCGGGGTGCCACTCAGAGGCTCCATCTGACAGATAAGCAGGTTGGCAACGATCGCGATGTAAAACAGTGGCACGATCCGGATCAACCGCGCCGCGAGAAAATCTTTCGACTTGCCGCGACGCATTAGCGACATGCTGTTGACGAACCCGGACAAGATGAAGAACAGCATCACGCCGTACGCCCCAAACGGCCACTCTCCGCCGAGCGGTGATGAAAAGCCAAACTTCACGACATAGACGTGCGTGAAGTGAAACAGCACGAGGTTGATCGCGGCCATCGCCCGCAGGGAATCCAACTCGGTGATCCGGCGGTGCGATTTCGCCACAACCTGTGATGCGATTTGTGGTGCAGTCGGCGATGCGGATGCGATCGTGGGCATAGGTCGAAATTCTCCTGCGAAACACTCGGGCGAGAAAAATCAGTGTGTCTTCCCTGCGGCATCTCGCCACGTTTGCGTCACGACCATTGCGGTTTTTAGCCACACCCGCGTCCGGTCATCGCATCCATGCGGCTTCGTCAGGATGATTGCGTTTTCCCTGTCGTTCGGGTGCCGTCACCGGTAACGATTTTGCCCGCCCTTTCGCTTTTTCTTCCCTTCCACGACACTCTACGCCTTGCCTCTTGAACTTTTTTCAGATCAAACCGGCGGAGGATCGCCATGAAATACGTCATCATTATCCCGGACGGCTGTGCCGACGAACCTCTCGAGTCGCTCAGTGGAAAAACGCCGCTTCAGGCAGCCAAGCTTCCCAACATGGATGCAGTCGCCACAGCCGGTTGCGTGGGCGTCACCGACAATACGCCGATCGACTTTCCCGCCGGCAGCGAAGTGGCCAACATGTGCCTGCTCGGCTACGACCCGAACGAGTTCTTCACCGGCCGGGCCCCCATCGAGGCAGCCGCTACCGGTATCCAACTTGGCCCCCATGACTGTGCGATCCGCTGTAACTTGGTCACGGTCGAAGACCAAATCATGGTCGACTTTACCGCCAGCCATATTGGTACCGAGGACGCCACGACGTTACTCGAAGAACTCAACACCAAACTACTCGGTGGCGATCATCCGTCGGTCTCACCGGAGCTGGCGAGTCGGTTGAAGTTCGTTCCCGGCGTCAGCTATCGCAATCTGTTGATCTACCGTGGAGACGCGGATCACCCTTCACCGTTCACGCCGTCGACTCGCACGTCGGCCCCGCACGACCTGACCGATCTCTCCGTTGCGGACGATTTTCCTCGCGGACCGGGCAGCGACATCCTTGTCGCCCTGATGAGCGCGTCGGCAGATATCTTGGCCGACCACCCGATCAACCAATCCCGAAAATCGGCCGGTAAGAAAATCGCAACGAACGTCTGGCTGTGGGGCAGCGGCGGGGCGCCCGGATTGCCAACGTTCAACGAACGATACGGCCTGCAAGGTGTAATGATTACCGCGGTCGACCTGCTCCGCGGCCTCGCTTCCTTGGCCGGTTGGGACCGCATCGAAGTCGAAGGAGCCACCGGCTACCTCGACACCAACTACGCCGGCAAAGGCAAGGCGGCGGTGGAAGCGATCGAAAAATACGACATCGTTTGTGTGCATATCGAAGCTCCTGATGAAGCCTCACACGAAGGGCGTGCCGACGCCAAGGTCGAAGCCCTCCAACAAATTGACGAACACATCGTTGCCCCGTTGTGGGAAGTGGTTCAAAACCGCACAGACACGAGGATCCTCATCCTGCCCGATCACCCGACATTCTGCCGCACCAAGAAGCACACGCACGGCCCGGTACCGTTGGTGATGGCGGGCAGCGGAGTTTCAGCCGATGACGCGGCCGCCTACGATGAAACCACTGCCGCCGAGTCCGGGCTGATCTTCGATCCAGGTTGGACGATGATGGACCAATACCTGAAGAAATCGAACTGATCGGCCCGAGACGCATCACTTGCGTCCGATGGCATCGGCTTTGCACCGCACGACTTTGCATCGCACGAACTGAAATCGTCGATGCCGCGCAGGTTTGCCCCACGCGGGGTTACCGTCGCACAACTCCAACGCCAGTGAACGCCACCGCTGACCGCAGTCAACGTTCGCCACACGAGCGTTGCTGCCCAATTCGGCGGAATCGAGGCATCAACGCTCATTACTATCAGGTAAGATTCGGTGTTGGCACTTCATCGAATTTGAATCCCCCCGCCTTTGGAGACCCGAAAGATGATCAACACAGCATCCCTCCGTTCCGGGCTGCCCGCGGTTCTCACGAGTCTCGTTCTTGCTAGTCTAGTTATTGCGGCGAGCATCGGATGCAAACCCCCGGCTCCCGCCGAACCGGCCGATCCCGTAACCCAAAACCGATTCGAGCAGACCATCAACCAGGACAAGATTGTACTCGTCAAGTTCGGCGCGACGTGGTGTCCGCCTTGTCGCGAAGTCGATCAAGAACTCAAAACGCTCGCGGGCCAACTGCCCGATGATGTCGAAGTGCTCAAGATCGATGTCGATGAAAATCCCGAACTCGCTCAACGCTACGACATCTCGAGCATCCCCAAACTGCTCCTGGTGCGCAACGGCGAAATCCTCTCCGAAGAGATCGGCTACATGAGCGGCGATCGGATCCAAAGTTGGATCAACGAACACCGTGGCGACGCAGGATCGACCCCTTAGTCGCTGTTGTTGACCCCATGTTCGGGTAGTGGATCTCGTAAAAGATCTCTCGTAGAAGCTCCCGTGCAGCAGGATCGTTGAGAAGATCCACGGAAGCCTTCCCGAAGACTGAGCTTCGTGGGAACACCTGGGGTTTGCCCGGATGATTCAGCTAGGGTTCATTTTCTGTCGAGCCCGGTGCAGCAAAGGTCCGATCGTGTTTTCACTCACGCCGACCGCTTGGCTGATCTCCTGATAGGACTTTCCTTCGAGGTGATACATCCTCACCACGTTGGCTTCCCGCGGGTCCAAACGCGTCATCAGATGTTCCACCTCTTCGGTGTTTTCGATGCGTTGGATATCGGCGTCTGAAGGGCTCGCGTGCTTTCCGTTGACGATCGTCGCGTCCGCGGAACCGCCCCCCTCTGCCATCGCTTCTCGTTGTTGTTGCTGCAAACGTCGGACGACGACTCGCCTCGCGATTACGGTCAAATAAGTGGCCAGTGAACAATGCCGGCGGAATCTTCGCAGGACAGCAAAATCGTGCCGGACTAGAACCATGAACACTTCCGCGACATAGTCGTCGCGGGTGGATTCATCGATCGAGATCCCCCGTCCAGTGGTGGTGCGATGCACGACGTGAACAACGAGCCCCACGAACCGATCAACGAAATTCTGCCACGCCCGCGGTTCGCGGTTCAGGCAACGTTCTAGTAGAAGTCGATCGACGTCGGAAAGGCTCACGTGGGTGGCTCGCGAGGGAGAAGAAGAGTCGAGGCGGAGTGACGGTGTGAAGCGGAGGGTCCAGTCCCGCCTTCCATCGCATCGGTTTGTAACACTTTTGGCCCCCGCCGCTAACGTTGCATAGTAAGTCGACGTGGCCTTAAGAGCAAGTTTTGGTTCGATAGAAGCGATAATCCGGCCCGTTGGGGCTATGCCACTTGTTTCAAGTAAGCGAAGACTGGGGGATCTAACGCCGATCGGGGGGCTGGCCGGTCCAGTTCGCAAATGTCGCAGGCGGATTATTTTTTCGCGCGCAGTCAGCATGACCTAGGCTTTCACCGAAGTCCTGATTATCCGCATTCACTGCTCCACACTTCCATGAACGATCACGTTGCAGACGCACTGACGCAGTCACCATCCACTGTCTTTCCCGTCGCGGCCCCCGCGAAGGATGACTGCAATGCGGGTCAGTCAGCGACACGTCTGAGCGAACTGCTAGTCGGCCTTGGTGATGCAGCCACAGGTGAATTGGCGGCGCTACAGCACGGTGCCGGAGCCGCTGCTCACACGGATGATTTAGGCTCGGACGGCGTCGAGCCAACCGACGCATCGTCGAATCAAGATTCGGCGGGCGATGCCGCGATGGTCCGGGTTTACGAAAACAGACTGGCCATGGTCCGGTTGGGAATGGCGACATCGCTGTTCTATGCACTCCGCACCAAACACGCGCCCACCGCCGCACACAGTCTTCGCGTCGCGCTTTCTTGTTCGGCATGGTGCGAGCGACTCGGCCTCAGCGATGAAGAACGCGACCGAATCGAGGTCGCCGCGTTGCTGCACGACATCGGCAAGATCGGCATTCCTGATCGCATTCTGCGCAAGCCCGGAAAGCTGACAGTCGAAGAACAGATGACCATGGATTGCTGCGCCGAATTGGGATGCGAGATTCTCCGCGGCTGCACCGACGACCAAAGCCTGCTTGAAATCGTTCGTTACAGCGGCACGTGGTTTGAATCCCGACGCCAGGATGACACTGTTCGCGGCGATGCACTTCCACTCGGTGCACGCATGCTTTCCGTCGCAGGTGCATTCGACGCGATGACGACCGACCAGGTTTATCGTGGCGCAATGAGCAGAGAACGCGCCTTGCAGGAACTGTTTCGCGGCAGCAACACGCAGTTCGACCCCGAACTCACACGCGACTTCGCGACGATGCTTGAGAAGCGTCCTGAGATGCTGCACGGATGCGTCGTCGATCGTTGGTTGCAGCAACTTCAGAACACATCCCACAACCTGCTTGGCAAACCCGTTGGAAGTCACCATGCCAACGTTGCCGGTGCAGGTGCGTCCGAAGAGGACCAATCGCCCATCTCGATTTTCGACTCATTGTCGGGAAGATCCTCGTCGATCGAAAGCTCCATCGCAGCCGAACTGCTGTATTTCGAAACGCTCGGCGATCACCTCCGCGATGGCGTGGCGTTCACCAACCGTGAAGGCGAAATCCTTTACTGGAACGATTCACTGGCCCAAATGACGCGAATCGCCGCCGTCGCTTCCGTGGGAACCCACTGGGATTCTGACGAGCTAAAATTCGCCACTGTCGGCAAAAATGAATCTGCTGAATGTCCCGTTAACGAATGCCTGCAGCGTCAGATTGTGGTCACGCGGAACATGAAGTTGCTGTCGGCACAGTCGACCGACGAGCACGAAAACCTCGACCACCGCGACAAACTCGCTCCATCCAAACCTGCGTCCGAATTGCCCGGACGCGACGTCCTGGTGCACGTCGCTCCGGTTGAAAACGATAACGGTGGCGGCGCCGTTGTCATCGTTCGAGACATTTCTGACCGCGCACAAATGCAGAGCCAGATCCAAACCCTGCACAAGAAAGCAACAAGTGACCCCTTAACCGGAGTCGCCAACCGAGCCGAGTTTGATCAACGCTTGACACACAGCACCGCCAAAGCCAAACAGCAAGGCATCACGTTCAGCCTGATCATGTGCGATATCGACCACTTCAAAAAGGTCAACGATATCCACGGACACCAGGCCGGTGACGAGGCTTTGATTCAGTTCGCCAGCGTACTCGAGCGTCACACTCGCGGATCTGACCTCGTCGCGCGATACGGCGGCGAAGAATTTGCCTTCCTCGCGATCGGCAGCGACAACGCCACAGCCACACGTCGCGCCGAAGAGATCCGCGAAGCCATCGCTTCGACGCCGTTGAAGGGACTCGACGGAGAGTCTGTCACGATCAGCATGGGGGTCACCGAATTCCAAACCGGCGATGCCCCCGAAACGATCGTCGCACGAGCTGATCGCGCCCTGATGCAGGCGAAAGAAAACGGTCGCAACCGAGTCGTCCAGCTCGGCAGCGGCTTCGTCGATAGCGATGAGAAACCCGAACCATCCGGATGGCTCAGTTGGTTCACATCGAACGATTCAGGAAAACAGCAAGAGTTCGAACTCGCGACGCCCGTTCCAACGGACCTCGCGGTCGAGAAACTCCGCGGGTTCATTTCCGATCACCGCGCCGAAATCATCAACGTTCACGGCAATGAACTGTCGCTGCGTCTGAACGTTTCCGGTGGGAATGGTCGACGTGCCGCTGACCACCGCATGGCGTTTAACACCTTAATTCGGCTCAGTGAATCGCGTGGCAAACGGGGGGTGCGAGGTGCCTCGCTGACCCAAACGCAAATCAACGTCACGATCACACCGCTTCGTGGACGAGATCGACGAAGTGCGAGTTTTGGCCCCTGCGTCCGACAAGTCATCAACAGCCTGAAGAGCTACCTGATGGCAGAAATCGTCCAAACGGACGACTGATCACACACCGATAGGTGCGAGATTACTGGGGGCAAACGCGTATTAAGAGCGCGTCTTTCCGGCCAACGTGACAGACTTGGGACGCTGAACGTTCTTGGCGAGCCCGACCATTTCGAGCATTCGGATGACGCCCCACGACATATCAAACTCGTACCATTTGTGGCCGTGACGGGCCGCACGTGGGGAAGCGTGGTGATTGTTGTGCCAACCTTCTCCGTGGCTGATCAACGCGACCAACCAATTGTTGGTGCTGTGGTCACGGGTCTCATAGTTGCGGTAGCCGAAAACGTGACCGATTGAATTGACGGACCATGTTCCGTGCAAAACAAAAACCGTTCGCACGGCAACGGCCCACACTGCCCAGCTCAGGTAGTGACGAAGAGCGACCGACCAATCGCCTCCGCTGACCGCCAATCCGATGACGCCACCGATCACGGACAAGACGATCGCGTGAGCAAGAAAGACGAAGAACCAACCGTCTTTCCGTTCGAGTTTGAGGTAAAAGGGGTCACGCAACAAATCTCGGACATATCGCTCGTAACGGCTCGTGCGGTCCAAGTCTCGGTGACGACAGACAACCCATCCGACGTGTCCCCACAGGAAACTCGCCAGTGGCGTGTGCGGGTCGGGTTGGTGATCGGAGTGTTGGTGGTGCATTCGGTGAATCGCCACCCAGCGAGCGGGGCTGTCTTGCAAATTGCACATCCCTAACATCGCCAGCGTATGCTCCAACCATTTCGGGCAGGTAAACCCGCGGTGGGTCAGCAACCGGTGATAACCGATCGTGATCCCGAGCATTCCGAACACAAAGTGACCGGCAATCGCGGCAATGAACGCGGGCCAAGTGAAAAGGTAGCCGAAAAACGGCGGCACGATGGCGAGCAGTGCGACGACATGCACGAGCGACAGAACGATCACGTATTCCCACATCACCTGCAACGGTTCGGTCGCCTCCGGTCGAGGCAACCGCTGCGGGTCATGACCGGCCAACTCGTCGTCTTTGTAGAGCAGCTCGTCGCCCATCGGATCGTATTCCGCGGCCGCGCGATCTCCAGGAGACACCGTCTTTCCGGCGGATTCGGCAGCGTTGGGCATTACTTCGGAGGTCGACATCAGAACCGTCTCAGGCTTGGTTTGGGTGGATCGTGCAAAGGTCGGCAGTGGGGTAGCGTCGGCATTCTCCCACAAACTTGCAATCCCAATTTAGCTAGATGCGATATTTGCGTCGAACCGGAAAGGTGCGACAATCGGGTAAAAAATGCAGCCCGCCAAGGGCACCGGGCCCGGCAAACCTCCGCCAATGCGACTACTCGTATCGGATCGACGCCCTGTGGCGGCCCCCGATTCGCCCGCGTCTTTCGCAGAGAAGGCCGCCGCAGCGGTCCCGCGTTTCCCATCGACCAACATCGCGAGCACGTGATTCGCGGGGTGCTCCTCGGGCAACTCGCCGACGGACTCCACCAACCGGTCCCGAAATCTGACCGCCGCGGCCAATGTGCTCTGCCCTGTCTGCAGCCGAACGGTGCCGGATCGAACCACGTCGCAAACCGCCTGGACGGTCTGCGGATCGCCCACCCGGACTTGAGAGTGAGTCAACATGCCGAGATCTGCGACCTCGATCTCGGCAGATTCCGCTGTGTTCTCGCCGGCCCGCAAGGCAGCGGACGCAATCTGAAGCAGGGATCCATCTGCATCATCGCATTGGGCAACCACCGGTACCGTGACGACTTCGGTCGCCTCGATCCACCGCAACTCATCCGAATTACCGGACGGCAAATCCGCCGGTAACAAATCGTCGATCTTCAAGCCTACGATCCATCCAGAGGCTTCATCGTTTGATTTACCTTGGGCGGCACTTTGCCGAAACGCGTAGATTGCCTCCGATTCGTCGCGTTGAAGCACGCCTTCGGAGACCCATTGCTCGATGAACTCCGCCGCCCGCTCGAAACGGTCGTTCGCTTCGTCTCCCGGCTCGCTGCGATTGGCGATCACACGGACGACGTTCGCGGGATGCCGTTTGTAGAGACGGTTGATAGCGTCCTCGCAGACGCCACACTCCACCGGCGCGACCAACTCAGCGAGCGAGCTGACGTGGTCGAGGTTGTATCGCAGCGGAGCAAACGGAATCGCTTTAGCCATCGGACGAACCTGCAGCGGCGGTCATCGGCATGAGCGAGTTAGCTCATCCATGCCGGCAGTTCACCCGCGGCCGGCAATTCGATGATCTTCGCCTGAGTGATCGCGTCGATGCTCATCAATTCCTTCATGACCGATTCAGGTACATCGCCATCAAGGCTCAACACGCCGATCGCGTCGCCGCCGGCCGCGTTTCCTTCGCGACCGACCGCCATTTGCGCGATGTTGATGCCACTGTTTCCAAAGATCGTTCCGACGCTGCCGATAATTCCGGGCACGTCCTTGTGAGAGAACACGAACAAACGGCCGTCAAGGAACGATTCCAAACGATAACCGTCCAGGAGGATCAAACGCGGCATCTCATGACCGAGCACTGCGGCACCGGCACTGACGCTCTTTCCGCTGCCCGAAACCTCAACGGTGATGCTGCTGGTGAACGCACCCTGATCACTGTTGTGCTCGACCGTCAATTCGATTCCGCGTTCCCGTAGCAACATTTCCGAGTTGATCACGTTGGCGTCTTCGACGACTCGTTCGAGCAATCCGGCGCAGAACGCGTTGTTGAGAACACGAGTGTCTTTGCCTGCGACCGCACCACGGTACAGCAACCGGACATGATCGATTCCACCACCGTGCCACTGGTTGACCAGCAAACCGAGGCGATGAGCGATGTTGAGATAACTGCGGAGCTCTTCGAGTGTCTTCGGATCGAGCGAGGCAACGTTAACGCTGTGTCGAATCTCACCCGTCTTGAGATAGTTGATCAGCAGGTGAATTCCTTCGACCGCAACCTGCGTTTGGGCTTCCTCGGTACTCGCACCGAGGTGCGGGGTGCAACAAGTGCCAGGCATCTTGAACAGCGGGCTATCGGTGCACGGTTCGTTCTCGTAGACGTCCAAGGCGACTCCGCCGAGCTTGCCGGTTTCGAGCCCTTTGACCAACGCGTCGTGATCATAGATGCCACCGCGAGCAACATTGATCACGCGAAGTCCCGGTTTGACCTTGTCGAGTTGATCCATTCCGATCAGCCCCTTGGTCTCGGGCGTCAACGGAGTGTGCACCGTCAGGTAGTCGATCATCGGCAACATTTCGTCGACCGTCTCGACCCGTTTGACGTTCAACGATTCAGCCTGATCGTCCGTGAGGAACGGGTCATACGCAACCACCGTCATGTCAAACGCCCGAGCACGCGAGGCGACTTCGCGACCGATGCGTCCCATGCCCACGATCCCGATCGTCTTGCCGGCGACCTGGGTCCCCATGTACGCCTTTCGGTCCCAACGTCCTTCGACGAGGCTTTGATGAGCCGGAGCAATGTTGCGACTCAGTGCGAGCATCATTGCGAACGTGTGTTCGGCGGTCGAAACCGTGTTGCCCGCGGGGGTGTTCATCACGACAATCCCACGACGCGTGGCGGCAGGTTTGTCGATGTTGTCGGTTCCCACGCCGGCACGAACCAACGCCCGCATCCGTGTGTTGCCTTCGAGCGATTCCGGAGTGATTTTCACGCCGCTGCGGAGAATCGCGCCGTCGAATTCGTTAAGAGATTGGCGGAGTTCTTCGCCCTTGAGTTTCGTGCGGATCTCATACTCGATACCGTCGGTGGCTTCGAGAAGGTCGAGTCCCTCTTGGGCGATGTCGTCGAGAACTAGAATGCGATGCATGGGAAGAAAGTGGGGAAAGAAGATAGGTTGATCGGTGAGAACAAAAGGACGGATTGAAGTCCGTCGAACACAATCCGTATTGCGAAGAGGCCGAACGTTCGACGCATGACTCTCCGCCAACACCACCTCGACGAACGCTGTCGTCCGCCGTTGGATTATCGACTCAGTTAAATTAGCCGTTGCTACTGAGGAAGTCCGTCATGAATTGGCCGAGCGTTTCGACACCCTCCTGTGGCATCGCGTTGTAGATACTCGCGCGGATTCCTCCGACACTGCGGTGACCTTTCAACGCCGCTAAGCGATGCGTTGCCGCCTCGGAAATGAACTTCGCGGTCAACTCGTCCGACGGCAAATTGAAAGTCACGTTCATCAACGAACGGCATTCGGGGCGAGCATGCCCGCGATAGAATCCGCCGCTTTCATCAATGATTTTGTAGAGTGAGTCGGACTTTTCACGATTGATCTTTTCCATCGCTTCCAAGCCGCCGATTTCGTCACGCAGCCATCGAGCGACTTTCCCGAGCACGTAGATCGCGAACGTCGGCGGGGTGTTCCATTCCGAGTCGTTGTCGTGATGATTCTTGTAGTACAGATAACCGGGCACCGACGGATCGGCTTTTTCGATCAGGTCCTTCCGCATGACCACGGCGGTCACCCCGGCGGGACCCGCGTTCTTCTGAGCACATGCGTAGAGCATGCCGTACTTCTGCACATCGAGCGGCCGACACAGAAAGTCACTCGACGCGTCGCTGACGAGCGGCACCGACTCGGGGCATTCCGGTTCGTCTTGGAACTGGACGCCTTGGATCGTCTCGTTGCTGCAGTAATACAAATACGCCGCGTCGTCGCTGACGCTGTAGTCTGCCGAGGTCGGCAGGTGGTCGTAGTTGGATTCTTTGGCGTCGAAGATCGCGACCGCGTCGCCTTCTTTCTTCGCTTCGTTGATCGCTTTTTTACCCCACGATCCGGTCAACAGGTACTCCGCCCGTTTGCCGGTTCCCCGCAACAAATTGGCGGCGATCGCGGAGAACTGCAGCGTGGCACCGCCCTGCATGAACATTACGCTGTAGTCGTCGCTGATTCCGAGCAGACTGCGGAGCGTGTTTTGGGCGTCGTGCAGAATTTCGACGAACAGTTTGTCCCGGTGACTGATTTCGAGCAGCGATGCTCCCGCACCGGGCAGACACAGCATTTCGTCCTGGACCTCTCGGAGCACCGACTCCGGCAAACAAGCCGGTCCAGCGGAAAAATTGAATACGCGGTCGGTAGCAGCAGAGGGAGCCGGAGCGGTCATTCGAAAAACTCTTTCGGGAAAGAGTGAAAAGGAGTGGGAAACCGACAGAAAATCACGATCAACAGCCGATCAGTCAGCCGTTTGGCCGGATTCTATGCTTGGAAACCATTCTGCGAAAGGCAACGCGGGGGCGAAGCGGTGGGATCAAAGCAATCAATTTCGCCACTTCCGCGCACAGAACCCGCCGCGGACGGATATTCCGATCGCGGCCCAACTTCCTTGTCCGATTGGATGGATTTTCCTCGCCCTCAAAAGGCTTTCGGAGCCTGCTTTTCACTTTCTCGATCCGCTTCACTGGCGTGCTAGGTCCACCGCAAAGCCGTGGCTGAGCCTCGGCTCCCTGGATCGCGCCCTGTTTGCCAACGTCTCCCGGTGCGGCTTTTCTCTCTCGATCTCGCATAGAATGGGTCCAGCCGAATGCTGCCGGGCTCTCGTTACCACCCCTACCACCTGCCTGAAAACCGCCGCGACCTGGCGACCGCAACCGATGCAGAAGTTCATCGGGCGATTAAAATCCGAGATTGCCTCGATTCGGACATCGCTGGCCCAGCGACGTCCGCAGGGCAGTGCTGACGCCCATCGCGAACTCGGCCAGCCCGGCACCCTCGTGGTTCACGGGGCTCGCCTCGCTGCCGCCGTTTTTTGCGACGCTCCTTGAATCACAACCATACTCCGTGCCAGCGGGTTCTTTTGTGGCCGCATTTTTTCACTCCCGAATTGTTTTCACTCCCGACCTTCAAAACCTGAGTTAACTTGACCTCTCCCGTCGCACATCATCCGGATACGCCCTCTCCATCAGAGGCATCCAGGCAAACCACCTCGTGGGGATCACCGCTGGTGATGTCGATGGGGTTATTGATTGTGGCCGCGGTGGTTATGGGACCGCTCGATATCTCGTCGGGTGCTACCAAGATGACCGTCGGGTTGGACTCGACCGTGGCGTGCAAGCTTCTGGTCGCCGGTTTGGCGAGCATGTTGGGGCTGTATGCGGTGCTCACTTCCACCGCGACGCGTCAAACCCTGATGACGTTGCCCAGCGTCGCGATCATCACGATTTTGTTGCTCGCCGGTTTGGCCACGCCGATCGCGATCAGCAGCACGTCATTGCCGACGACGCTGATCAATTTCGGATACTTGATGTTCACCATCACGGCCTTGCTGACGCTGAAACTGCGTGGTGTCGGGTTGGCACTTCTCGCCGGTGTGACGGTGACCGGTTCGATCGCGTTGGCGTTTTGGTTCTTTGTCCCATCGTACGGCGTCTTTCCGGAATTGCTGGAGGGAGGCTTGATCGTCAAACGCCTCAGCGGCACCGCTCACCCCAACGCGGTCGGACGAGCGATGATGCTCGGACTGATCCTGACGCTGTATTTTTACCGCA
>JBICHZ010000329.1:0-3677 GCA_043101355.1 Rhodopirellula sp. JB044 | reverse complement strand
ACCGCGACACGTTATCACTCGCTGGTCATTGATCCCCCGACGCTGCCCGATGAACTGGTCGTCAGCGCATGGACCGACACCGGTGGCGAACGACAAATCATGGGCGTACGCCACCGCGAATACCCGATGGAAGGATGGCAGATTCACCCCGAGAGCTTTCTCACCGAACCAGGAATCAAACTACTTACCCGATTCCTGAATTGGTCCTAACCAATTAGCCCTACCCGAGACGGACAACCACGCAGCCCCGCCTCTGAGATGCGGGCAACGAAAAATCTCTCAAACCCACCGCGGGCTTAATCCCACCCTAACGCAACGGCGGGTCTCGGTCTCGGAGATCCCGAGCGACATATTCCACCCACCGCGCACCGAATCCCACCACGGCCCAAAGGGCCAACCGTTTATCTAGCCCAGGCCTAACGGCCTGGGACCATGGCCCACACAAAAAACAAAGGGCCAACGGCCCGGCCGTTTGTCCCACAACAAAACCAACCCACCCCAACGCAACGGTGGGGCTCGGTCTCGGAGATCCCGAGCGACATGCATCACCCACCACGGCCCGAATTCCACCACGGCCCAAAGGGCCAACCGTTTACCTAGCCCAGGCCAACGGCCAGGGACCATGCCCACACAAAAAAACAAAGGGCCAAAGGCCCGGCCGTTTGCACCACAACAAAACAAACCCACCCCAACGCAACGGTGGGGCTCGGTCTCGGTCTCGGAGATCCCGAGCGACATGCATCACCCACCACGGCCCAAAGGGCCAACCGTTTATCTAGCCCAGGCCAACGGCCTGGGAACGCGGCCCACACAAAAAGACAAAGGGCCAAAGGCCCGGCCGTTTGCCCCACAACAAAACAAACCCACCCCATCGCAACGGTGGGGCTCGGTCATGGAGATCCCGGGCGACATGTTTCACCCACCGTCGGCGCATAAAAAAAGCCACCGCACAAAATTGCTTGGTGGCTTTCTTTCTATCCGACTCGAGAAGAGTCGAAGAGCGGCTGATCGGATTCGAACCGACGACAATCACGTTGGCAACGTGATGCTCTGCCAACTGAGCTACAGCCGCGAGAAACATTTCGGTGCGATGTCGTCTTGTGAGGCGTGATGCTCACCCAAGTGACTCGCTCCCGTCGTGTGTGGGCTAGAGTATAAGTTCGCTCGCCGAGGTGACAAGACCGTCTGACATCTTTTTTTGAAGCTCACATGATTTTTCTGACGAGCTCGTTTTTTGGCCGCTTCTGGGCACGCCATCTCGCCCGATTCCTTTCCCCCGTGTTTGCAATCGACGGCTCCTCGCTTTGAGACACCAGCACTTTTTGGCTGTCGGCTTGCCTTCTCTGCGGATCGGGCATTACACTTGCCGGATTGCTTAGGAGGCAACGCCGACGATGTCGCCCCTCCGAGCCTCAACAGATTCCCCGTCCCGCGGCGGCCCCTGTGATTTTGGGACGCCCTCCTCTGGCATAAGTAAGAATACAGGATGTCCACGTCCGTCGACACTGACACCACCGCGACCGACGCGTCGCCCGACAAGGCTCCGTTGCAACTGGAAGTCACCGTGGAAAAACCGCACGCGTGTTTGCGTGAAGTGGTCGTTTCCATCCCGCGTGGCGAAGTCGAACGTTATTTTAAAGACGCCTTCGACGAACTCGTCCCCGAAGCACAGGTTCCTGGTTTCCGAGCCGGCCGTGCCCCTCGTAAATTGGTCGAAAAACAATTCAAGGACCGAATCGAAGAACGCGTGAAAGGCTCGCTGTTGATGGACAGCCTCAGCCAAGTAACCGAGAAGGCTGAATTCTCCGCCATCGGCGAACCCGACTTCGAATACGAATCGATTGAACTGCCCGAAGACGGCCCGTTCAAATTCCAATTCAAAATCGAAGTCCGCCCCGAATTCGAAACTCCGAACTGGAAGGGCCTCGAACTCAAGAAACCCGTTGAGGAAGTGACCGACGAAGACGTCGACCAAGCCCTCAAACGTGTTCTCTCTCGTTACGCATCACTCGAAGCTAGCGAAGAACCGGCCGAACTCGGCGACAAAGTTCTCGTGACCGCGGTCTTCAAAGACGGCGACAAGAAACTGTCCGAGATGGAAGAAGAACGCGTCACCGTTGCCAACCGCCTGAGCCTCTCCGACGCGATCTGCGAATCGTTCGGCGAAATGATGACCGGCGCGAAAGAAGGCGATGTCATCACCGGCAAAGTCAAACTGAGCGAAGGGCAAGAAGACGACGAACTCAAGGGCAAAGAAGTCGACGCCGAATTCACGGTCGTCGAAGTCCTCAAACTCGAACTGCCGAAACTCTCGGGCGAATTCCTCGACGAACTCGGCGAATTCGAATCGGAAGACGAACTGCGTGACTTCGTCCGATCGTCACTCGAACGACAAGCCAACTTCCGAACCGAACAAGCGATGCGGAACGAAATCGTTTCCCAATTGCTCGCATCGTCGGAATTCGAGTTGCCGCCATCGTTGGTTCGCCGACAAATGAAACGAGAACTCGACCGGAAGGTCATGGAGTTCCGTCGCAGCGGTTTCGACGAAGACATGATCCGCCGCTTCGTCAACGCCAACCGTCAAAACATGCAAGCCGGCACCGAAGCCTCGCTGCGTGAACACTTCATCCTCGAACAAATCGCGGAAAACGAAGAAGTCGACGCGTTGCCAGAAGAATTCGAAACCGAAATCCAACTGATCGCCGAGCAAAGCGATTCGTCGCCTCGGAAGATCCGGGCTCGATACGAAAAATCGGGACAAATGGATGCCCTTCGCAACCAGATCGTCGAACGCAAGGTGATCGAAATGATCTCCGGTGCAGCGAACGTGAACGAAGAAAAGGTCGAAAAAGAAGCGGAATCGGAAAACGACGAGTTCGCTGTCTATCACGAAGTAATCCCTACTCGCGACACCGAAGCGATCCCGGAAGCCAAGTACGACGACAACACGCCGAAGGGCGCTGAAACCGAAATGGAAAAGGATAGCGACGGCGAGTAATCAACGTCGGATTCCAACCCTCCATCAAACGCGGCGAGAAACCTCGCCGCGTTTTTTTACGCGCTCTCCGCAATGGCCCCGCCCACACAAATGCCGAAGTGAAACTCGCCAAAACTTTCAGCCATACCGCGTTTGCGGCGGTTAACCAGACGTCAACCGGGGCCTACCGCCCATCGGCTGATTGTTGTTATGCGGTCTACGACTAACTCGACAACCCCTTGGCGACTTTCGCTACCTCCATGAACGCTCATCCTTGATCGCGACGCAGCCTTAGGTTGTGTACAACGAATTGAAACGCACGTAGTCCTCGGTCAGATCACTCGACCAATACTGCGATGTTCCGCTACCGGCCCCGACGACCAAATGCAACTTCACCTCGTTGGATTGCTTCATCAGCCCGCTCAATTCGGCGGCATCAAACGTCAGCGGTGCGCCGTCGCGATAGACGAAGTGCCCTTCGATTGACAACGAGGTCTTCTCGACTTCGATCTTCGGCCCCGCATATCCGGCTGCCGACACGATCCGCCCCCAATTGGGATCACCGCCCTGAATCGCCGTTTTCACCAGTGGACTCGCGGCGACACATTTTGCGATCTCAAACGCATCTTCGTCGTTCTCCGCACCATCAACAGCGACTTCGAAGAACCGGACCGCTCCCTCGCCGTCGGCGACCAAC
>JBICHZ010000328.1:0-3370 GCA_043101355.1 Rhodopirellula sp. JB044 | reverse complement strand
GTGACTGTTTGCGTTGGGCCTGAGGACTTTTGTTTGAATGGAGGGATGTGATGGCTGTCGTAACGGTTCGGTATGTGGCACAAACTGTTTTGTCGGACGAGAGAATTTTGGAGGAGCTCGTGCGGAACTCGATCGAGCAGTGCGTCCGCTCGATCCGCGATGTTTCGAACAAGGACGTTCAGTTGCAGGTGCAGATCACTCGCTTCAGTGCGAGCGTGAGCAAGGGAGAATGCGGGTTTTCGCTGCACGGAACGGTCAATGGCGTTGAGATTTTGGACGACATTCAGGCAGTCGATATTCGTCGTCGCCACGGCGTCGACGGCATGGGGGAAGCTTGGTTAGGGAACCTGCTGTTCTTGCTCTTCAGGTCGTTTTTCCCAAACCGCATGACGAAAGCACTCGGAGAAACCGTGGTGAGTGTGCGTGCCGAACGAGCACTCGAAGAATGTCTAGCTGGCGTTCGGGCGCGGATCGATAGTTCGCTGGGTCGGGAAGTGACATCGGGCGAATTGATTTGGAAGGCGGCCAAGTGGCAGGCGTTTTTTATGGCAATTGCCGCTTTCGTGATTGCCGTTTTGGTGGCTTGGCTACACCAGTCCCCGGGGCGAGACGAGGTTCAGGTTGGGATGGCGTGTCTTGTGATGCCCGCGTCGGTATTTGCGTTCTGGATCGGGTTGGCATTGTTGCGAATCCCTACACGCTTCTATCGATCCGATCCGCGTGGACGAAAGTTGGTCCAATTGGTGGGGGTGAAGAGCTCAGCCGCCATCCGTGCCGCGGGCGTCGGGATGATGGTTTTGTCTTCCGCGTTTGCCGTGGTGGCTGTGTGGGTTTTGTCTTGAATGAAAATGTCAGTTGAAATGAAAACGGGGCGGGCATCTTGCGGATGCTCGCCCTGTTTGAGAATGTTGTCTCGCGTGGTGTCGCTAGACGGTTGGTTATCGATACTGCGAACTGGGCAGCATGCGTTGATGGTTGACGCGGCCGATCTTCATGGCTGGAATCGCGTGACTTCAGTTCCCTGAAGTTTGGCGACATCGGCTACGTCAATCTTTCAATCGCTTTAGTTGTCCAAGACAGGAGTTTCGGGCAACGGTTGGCTCGCCGATGCTCCGCAGGTGCAGTTTTCGGCGTGATGGTCGTGGGCACAGGCGCCGCCGGGTTTGCAGCACGCGGTGGCGGTTTTGCTGACCAGAACGGTGTGCATTTTTTTGCCTTCGACGTAGCCGCTGCACGTGCAGCCTTTGCATTCACACTTCTCGCCGGTGCAGCAACCGCAGCCCTTGTCACAGGAACCACAACCACAACTCACCGAGGCAACCGCGTGGGCACCGACGCTGGGGTCCTTGCATTTCGCACAAGAGCATGTCTTGCATTCACATTTCTCTTCGCTGCAGCATTTGCATTCGGATTTACACTGGTCGCAACCACATTTGGTCCCGGCCAACGCGCACTTCCCAGATTGGAAACATGCCGCTTTCTTCAACGCAGTCACGTCGACCAATGCCGCGTGCAGGTCGGAGTCTTTGTCTTTCGACACGCAGCCTTGGCATGTGCAACCGTCGCATTTGCAGGTCTCGGTTTCACAGCAATCGCAACCTTCTTTGCAACTTCCGCACGCGCAATACTCGGCTTTCAAAACCGGGCAGTTGGCTTCGACACAGCATGCTGTTTTGATCGTTTCTTCAGCAGCTTCGTGATGGTCTGCCGAAACGATGAGGGCCGGGAACACCAACAGGAACGTCATCAAAATACGCATTAATTCATCTCACTTTAAAACGGTCTGGTCGCGGGAATCTCCCGCATTGGGAATTTAGGAAAGGTCAGGAGCGCAGCGGGCGCTCAACCGATGTACTTCCTAAATCAACCAGCGTTGCAGCGTGATGCAGTAGCCTCGACCGGGCGACTGAACGCGTATCAGAGAAGAAGTTTTCGTAAGTGATCGCGATCGCAAGATTGCGGGCGAATCGATTCTGCCGTCGGTATCGATATACCAACAGAAGTTATCGTGAGAGTCACCGCGTACTTCCACGCTGCCGATGATCGCGTGACTGTCCGCCTGGACCTCGCACGTGCAAGATGGCTTGCCACCCGCAGTGGTCGGCCGGCAATGGTTGCGACAACACCGGTGCGGTGTACTGGGGTGAACGCTTTCGAACACGACCGCGGACGACTGTGCCTCGGCTCGGTTTCGATCGACGCTGGCACCATGGTCATGGCAGCAGGACGAGGTGCACGTTGCCGCCGAGTTCGCGTGTGCAGCATCCGAGGCGACAAAATCACTCAGAACCGCTGCACTCGTGATGTGGCCGCTATTCTCGTGACAACAACACCGCATCGTCGCCCCGAGCGGTTGCGCAGCGACTGCCCACATAATCACGAACGCAACCAGAGGTCGCAGTCGATCCGAGTGGGGCAGAATTTGCATGCGAAACAGGGCGATTGGTTAGCTAGTCGGGAAACGGCTCAGCGAAAACGTTCGCATCACCGGCGGTCCCGATGTACCAGGCACGGCCGTTGAGCGTCAACGCTGTTCTGTATCATACCCCATCTTAGCGAAGTGTACGGGCGACACGTATCGCATTTTCTGGCAAATTTTTGAGACAGGAGCGTTCACTTCGTAATCGCGTTCACTCGTCGCCGCCGAGTTTCACCGCATCGATGTCGGTGAATTTGCCGATCTGCATGTTGGCACCGCCGACGAGGAGCAATTCCTGGTCACCACGCGGGAGCATCCGGTGAAAAAACCGTGCCGGGTCGCATTGGGCGATCGTCTCCCAACGCTCTCCGTCTTTGCTCAGACGGTGGATGTATCCGTCCATGGTGTTGACGTACAGTCGACCGCCGGTGGCATAGGCGGCGGTACCGAACCCGGCCATGCCTTTGCCAGGAAGTGCGGGAGCATCCGTCCACGAATCCGACGCCGGGTCGTACACGTCGACTCGCGTGGTCGGCCCGTTCTCAGGATGCATTCCGCCGAGCACATAGAGTTTGCCGTCGAACGCTGCGGCACTGATCGCACGTCTGCGAAACGGTGGCGTCGCGAGCGGTCGCCAGGTCGCGTTTGCGCCGCTGAGGCCGAGCGACCAGGCGGATTGATGCCACGTGCTCCCGTCGCTCTCGCCTTGCAAGCTCCATCCGCCAAACACGTAAACCGTGTCACCCAAGACGGCCGCATCGAGCGACGAGCGTGGTTCAGGAAGATCCGCGAGAGGTGTCCATGTCTTCGATGCCGCATCGAATCGGGCGACCGACGTTTGCGACTGCAGGTCGTGGTCCTCGCCTTCTTCGTTCAACGCCGTGAAACCACCGATCCGGATGACGTCGTTGCCGTGTGGCACGAGTGCGAGACCTTGCAGCGAAGGACCGG
>JBICHZ010000327.1:0-5208 GCA_043101355.1 Rhodopirellula sp. JB044 | reverse complement strand
ACCTTATCAGAATGGTCAGATATAATTTGGTCGTATTGCTCGTTTTCATATTGAACTTTAATACTCTTTGTCAAATCTTCTTGTGAATACACCATCAGACTTGAAAAACTAATCAACATTGTAAAAATTACTTGAGAGTTGTGGGACGAGCGTGCTGCGTTTTACGCCAACGAAGACAACTTCACTGACGAAGAATACGTCGACGAAGAGGAGCCTGAGGAATAACACGGCCGCGAACCGAGGCGGGTGCTTGGTTGAAGCTCACTCGCCTCCGGTTCGTGGTCACTATCGACGTGCCTCGAAGGAGCGATGCACAGCGAGAAACCGCGAGTGTTTTTCGCCGGTCAATAGAAACGTTGAAGTCGAACAATCGTCCATCGATCGAGCCGTCAGTTTAAGTTGGCTAGCGTGCGGCCAGCCATGGTAAAAATGCAAATCAGACGGGGTGATTAACTTGCCTGCTCATTGTCTGTCGCGAGGCGTATCGTGCGCGGATAGAGGGCTCTTTTTCGGAGCCGTTTTCGTGCCGAATACGTGTTTCTCGCAACCCCTGTTTCGAGACGAACCGAGAGTCTTTCGTCTGCCCTTCCCCATCACTAGAGTCAATTGAATGAATCAGATATCTGCCGTTGTAGTCGGTTGTGTGCTACTGGCTGGATTTTCGACCGGCGCGACTGCTGCGAAACCTCCCAAACGCGACCCTGTAGAAATTACCGGGCAACGACAGCAGTGGCATAAGATCACGCTGAGCGTCGACGGGCCGCACGCATCGGAAGACGGGAATCCGAATCCGTTTTTAGATTACCGAATGCAGGTCGAGTTTCGTCACCCTGCGAGCGGGCTGACCTACAATGTTCCCGGCTACTTTGCGGCCGACGGTGATGCGGCGAACACCTCGGCAACGTCCGGAAACCAATGGCGAGCCCATTTGGCTCCCGATCACGAGGGCAGGTGGACCTACCGTATCTCATTTCGGCAGGGATCCGGCGTTGCGATTTCAGATCGTTCTGATGCCGGCGAACCGGTCGATCGCGTGGACGGTTTGTCCGGTGAATTTGAGGTCGGCAAGACCGCCGCGACAGGACGCGATTTCCGTAGTCGTGGACGATTGAACTACGTCGGCAAACACCATTTGCAGTTCGCCGGAAGCAAAGAGTTCTTTCTCAAAGCCGGCGTGGATGCTCCTGAGAACCTCTTGTCCTACGCCGACTTTGACGGCGATTTCAAATCAGATGGGCACAAGGACAACCTCGTCAAGAATTGGGAGCCGCATGTTCGCGATTGGCGTCAGGGTGATCCGGTGTGGCAGGGTGACAAAGGGAAAGGCTTGATCGGCGCGATCAACTATCTCGCCTCGCAAGGTCTTAACGCGTTCTCGTTTTTGACGTTGAACATCGATGGTGATGATCGCAACGTGTTTCCCTACACGCAGTACGACGAGCGAGAGCGGATGGATTGCTCGCGATTGGATCAGTGGGAGAAAGTGTTCGAACACGGAACACGCATGGGAATGCATCTGCACTTCAAAACGCAGGAAGCCGAAAATGTTCACTTGCTCGATGACGGTCATCTGGGCCCCGAACGCAAACTCTACTACCGAGAGTTGATCGCGCGTTTTGCACATCATTTGGCTCTCAACTGGAACCTCGGCGAAGAGGTGGGGCTGAACAGCAATCCGAGTACGCAAGATAAAAAGGACTGGGGGAACTACTTCTGGTCAAACGATCCGTATCAACACCCGATCGTGATCCACAATGGTCACAAACACTATGACCTTCTTGGAAAAGACTCGCCGCTGACTGGGTTTTCTCTGCAGACAAACAAAGCAGACTTTCGCTTTGTCCATCCGATGACCAAAAACTACATCCGTCGGTCGGTCGAGGCGGGCAAGCCGTGGGTGGTTGCCTGCGACGAACCCGGCGACGCTTCTCATGCGTTGGTGCCCGACGATGAGGATCCCACCCGAAACAACGCGCGGAAGAACGCGTTGTGGGGAAACATCATGGCCGGGGGCGCCGGAGTTGAATGGTACTTCGGCTACAAGCACGCTCACAGCGACCTGACCTGTCAAGACTTCCGCGTGCGAGAGTCCATGTGGGAGTTGTGCGAAATTGCCTTGCGGTTCTTCGCCGATCACGACATTCCTTTCTGGAATATGGTCAATCAAAACAATTTGGTCAGCGGTGCGGATGCCTATTGTCTTTGCGATCCGGGCAGTCTGTATCTCGTCTACCGCAAGGATTCCGGCGACGTTCGGCTCGATCTGACGGGCGTTGACTCTGGGTTCGATGTCGCGTGGTTTGATCCTCGCAAAGGAGGCGAACTGCAAATGGGGTCGGTGAAGAGCGTGTCCGGGGGTGGGCCGGTTTCTCTCGGAAACGCACCAGGACTCGCAAACGTACCGGGAGATCAATCGGAAGATTGGCTGGTGGTCGTGACGTCCAACGGTAAACGAGGATCGGTGTCGCAAACCGCTCCAGCGTCGAAGACCGTCAAACTATCTGCGTTGAACGATTTCGAGTTCACACCGTCGGGCGATTTCGTCTCGGGATACAAAGACAATGCCCGGAAGGCGATGGCCATCAACGCGGCGAAACATCAAGGAGTCTTTGCTGCCGCCGAGTCACAGTTCGACGGAGCCGATGGAAAGTTTGATGTCGTGTTGACCACCCTGGCCGAAACGGATGGTGAATCGGTTTACCGCGTTCGCATCAATGGCAAATTGGTGGGCGAGGTTCAAAACCCCGAAACGTCAAAGGATTATCGCGCGGTTCGTCATCGCTTCCGCAGCGTGTCGATTCAATCGGGAGACATGATTCGTGTTGAATTCAATTCAGACTCGAACGGCAAAATTCCCGAAGGCGACGCATACGCATTTTCACGGGGGCGTTGGCGCTCGATCGAAATCGTTCCGGAAGGTGCGGGCGCGACGCCGCAACACCAAGCGGTCTCGTCATCTGCCGGCAGCGAGTCGGGCGGTGCGTTCGTGATGAAGTACGATCCTGCTAAGGCGAAGAAGGTACACGTGCAAACCGATGGCGTCGTTGTCGTTGAAGCAGAAGATTATGACGCAGCGGATCGGCAGTCGCATCGCACGTGGTATCTGACGACGAAGGACAAGACTCCCGACGTCCAACCTGACCCCGATCCGAGTCATGCTGAGGGGGCCGTAGGCAACGCTTACCTCGAACTGCTGCCCGATACCCGGGTGACCCATGCTGACCCATTGGTTCAAGGCGTCAGCTTCGCTCCGCGAGGTGGACAGTGCAGCGTTTTGTACTATCCGATCGAATTCAAAGAGGCCGGGCGATATTACGTTTGGGCTCGGATCAACTGCACCGGATCGGAAGACAACGGTCTGCACGTTGGAATCGACGGACGCTGGCCGGAGTCGGGACAGCGGTTGCAATTCACCGGGCACCACGGAAAGTGGCAATGGGATTCGCGGCAACGAACCGAGAAGGTCCACACCGGGGTGCTCGGCAAGATCTGGATCGACGTTGATCAACCAGGGCTACACACGGTGATGTTCTCGATGCGTGAAGACGGCTTTGAGTTCGATCGCTTTCTTCTCACGAAAGAAAAGAACGCGATGAAGAGTAAGAGCCTCGAAGACGGTCCGGAGGCCAGCCCTCGACGTTAGGGTGTTTTCGATTTTTGGCGCGTCCGATTCGAGTAGCTGAATTCGTCAGAAATCAGGTTACCGAATCGGCTGCATCATTCGCAAAAACGCTCTTCGGTTTGTCAATTTACTAGCCCGCTGCGCTAGCGAGGGATCACACATAATCACTCGCTCGCGTGTCGGGAATGCTGGTTTCAAAGGAGAGGCCGCTAGTCAGCTGAACAAAGCGGCGAGAATCGGATAGAACGTGTTCTGTTTCACATCCCGATTCACCGCTGTTGCGAAATATGTCCACGCTCAATCAAGTCATCCGTGATCGAAGAACGATCAAACCCAAACACTATTCGGACCGTCCGGTAGAAGATTCGGTTGTCGAGGAATTGCTCGAAAACGCCAATTGGGCTCCCACTCATGGGATGACGGAGCCATGGCGGTTTGTTGTGTACACGGGAACTGCACGCGAGAAGCTCGCCGACTTCATGGTGAAAACCTATCGCGAGCTAACAGACGAAACGACCTTCAAGCCGAGCAAGCTGGAAGGGATGCGGGTGAGCGCGACGTGTGCTCCTGTGGTCATCGCCATCGGCATGAAGCGACAGTCGAGTGGGAAAATCTCGTTAGTTGATGAACTGCTGGCCGTCGGTTGTGCGGTGCAAAACCTGCATCTGTCGGCGACCGCGCGAGGTCTCGGCGGGTTTTGGTCGACAAACGTGGTTGCAACCAGCGACGCGATGCGTGACTACATCGGTCTGGAGAGTGATGACAAGGCTCTCGGCTTGTTCTACCTCGGGTACCCAAAAGGTGCTTGGCCGGAAGGAGACCGAGCCAGCGTCGCCGAGAAAACAAAATGGCATCGCGAGTGAGAGCAGGAGCAATGCTCCCATCGCTGCTTGCGTCGTTCAGCTAACACTGCGGGTTGATTGACGATCATGTCAATCTCCGGCTTCGACGGTATCTCTGGTGCACCGTCGGCTTTACGGCGATGGGGGAATAAGCGCAACCAACGACAGGCAACTTCTTTGTCCGTCCAAGCCGCCATTATGTCAGGGCGACTGCGTAGCACGATGTGCAAATGATTGCTCAAGACGGTGTAGGTCAGGCAATCAATCCCGAACACGCTTGCAAGGAACTCCCGTCGAGCACGAACCCACTGTCGCCGATGTTCGAACGATTTTCCCGTGAACGGGCCTCGCCGCACAAAAAAGCCCGCCTGACACACCGCTGAGCTGCAAGAAATACCTGAACTTCGGCAGGATCAGCAACTTCGTAACGGGGTTTCCGAGGCATGGGGAGTTTCCGATTTGGATCTGTGAGACAGCAACCCTACGCTACGCCCTCAACAGGACAAGCAGGAAATTGGGTAGCCCCTTCTCTCGCCCGCCCCTTCTCTCGCAGCCCCTTCTCTCGTCGATCGTTGGTGGGGCTGCTCTCTCGGCAAAAGTTTGCTCGGATTGAGGGCGGCGATGGTTTGCGACATTGGCTGTGTCATTGTTGAAACGAGCTACAGTAAGTTGTCAGTGAGTTCCCAAAACGGGCGGTCTTCTTCTTTGTTTGGTTGGCTTTGGGGGGATTCGAATGCGCGGTCG
>JBICHZ010000326.1:0-13820 GCA_043101355.1 Rhodopirellula sp. JB044 | reverse complement strand
TTTGGTGGTGGGGGGGTGGGCGAGGACCGATTGGGGCTTGTAACCCCCGAGCGACACTCTTTGAGCGAACCACCCCCGGCCAAAACCCGAGTGCTTGCTTTGGCTCACGGGGTTGGCGATTCCGTTTGCTGATCGATGGTTTGTTTAAGAATCGATCGGATACTCGAGGAGGCTGATCGGGGTTTCTGATTGGGCGATCTGCCAGAGCCGTCGGTAGGCCTTCGACACGCGTTCGGTTTGCTGTGAGACGAACGTCGCATCGAGGACGCGTTTGTCGAAGTCTGAATCGACGGTGACCGGATCGAACCGTTCGTCATCAATGTACTGGGACAAAACCGGATTGCATCGGAGATGTCTTTCGGGGGACAGGTGTAGTTTTTCGGCATCGAGTTGTCCGAGCACGTATCGCAAGTACAGATCGCTTTCGACGATCGATGTGACTTCGTCGCCACAGACTTCACAGAGATAGCCTTGATCGCATTTTGCCATGGGGAACGCAGGAAAGAAGGCGTTGGGTTGATATTGGTAGGAGAGTTCTTGGAATTGCGGATATTCTAACGTGCTTTCGTGGGAGCTTTCTTTCCTCGCGTCGTTTATCTGTGCCCTTTCTTGCTTGTCCCCTTTCTGTGCGTCGGTTAGTTGGATGATCGGACGGTTCGTCATCTGCCGAGGGGTATCCGCAGTGCTCGCCTAACCCGAACAATCGTTAGAGACGGGAAGTTTCACTCATCATCGGGGTCCGACTGACCCATCTTTTTTGACTCGGCTAATTCCTGGCGTAGCTTTCTGTAGTGAGAGAGCGAGACCCTTGGGTGGGTCTTGCTGCTGGAGCGAACTCTTGACCGGTGTGTTGCTGGTGTGGGGGCGAGTTCTGGTCAGCCGAAGTTCCCTGACAAAGGCAAACCGTCCGAGAGGGCGGGGCGCAAAACCACGGGTCCGTGAGTCGGTCTGGTAGCGATTCCTTTTCGCTGTCGGGCTTGGCTTCAGGAAAGCCGAGTTGCCTGGCGCTGACGGTTGGTGGATTGGATCTCAAACGCATCTTCGGGTGTGTTTGAGCGAGATTCCGCCAGGCGTTGAACCGAGGCTTGTCAGACGATTAATTCGTACTTGATATGGCTGCTTTACGATCGAGCCGGCTCACTGTGGGTCGTCTCAATTTATCGTCGCCGGGTTGTTCGCCTTCGAAGGTTTGTTTGCTTTCGACGACACTGCCCACGAATCGTCTGGAGATAGACATGAAGAAATTTGCAGAAAACGTTGTTGCATTCCTGAAAGAAGAAGACGGACCAACTGCGGTTGAGTACGCCGTGATGTTGGCTTTGATCATCGTTACTTGCTTGATCGCTGTTCAAAGCGTTGGTACGAACGCATCGGCTAAGTTCCAAGAAACTGCCGACATCCTTGCCTAATCATTTTTGGCGGATTTGGGACCCTCGCGAAGCAGCCTTCTCATGCTTCGCGGGGGCATCCCGTGCCAAAAACGATAGCGACGCTTCGCACCGAGGAAGCGAACGGAAGCTCAACCGGGGGTTGGTCTCCCGATCGCTTTCCTCGGTCGCCTGCGTCTTGAGTACAACCCATTCGGATACTGAGCGATCTCATGAACTACCCGCTGCTACCCGCCGACACCGCCGCATATGCCTGGCAACTGGCTTGCTGCGGATTCACGCTGATCTTTGCGATGATTAGCTTCGTGATCGGCCCTCGATAACACAACTCACAACAAACGCTTTTCAACGCCGAGCCCGCGCCGGCGGACTCACACGGGGAATATTGACATGTCCACTTTACTGCAAGCCGTCACGGAAAACTGGACCATTTGGTTCGTGACTGTTGTCCTGATCGTTGCCGCCGTGATCGACGGAATGATCCTGAAGGTTCCAAACTGGTTGACGTTTCCGTTCATCATCTGTGGATGGATTCACTGCACAATTCAAGGCGGAATGCCAGGGCTCGGTTGGAGCCTGTTGGCGACGTTCGCCGGCATGATGATGTTGCTGCCACTGCGAAACGTGGGTGGCATGGGAGCCGGTGACGTGAAACTGCTCGCAGGCATCGGTGCCTGGTGCGGTCTCATGGTGACGCTCAAGGCGTTCGCCGCGACCGCCATCGTCGGCGGAATCATGGCCGCGTTCATGATCTGGAAGAGCGGCGACTGGGTGAAGCACTACGCCCAGGCTCTGACGATTCTTAACGAGTGGAAAACCGTTCGGAATCCCGAGAAGCTGTCCGCGATCGCTCGTGAACGCAAGCCGACCATGTACCTGTTGCCATACGGAATCCCAATGGCAATCGGAACCATCATGTATTTCGCCGCATCCGGCATGATGGCTTAAAGTCAAAATAGTAAAGATAGGGCGTCTATTTCAGATGCCCGGCGCAGGTTTGAGTCGAACGCGAAGATTCTCCGATTGTAGGGGAGAGTCACCCGGTCGATCGGCAACCTACGCGATAGGACCGTACCCGACCATCTCGACCAACTCTAGATAGCCCGTCATGAGAAATAAAACAGTTCCTTTGCTGATAGCATGTGTTTGCGGCACGATTGCCGCGATCGGGCTGAGCCAATGGATGCAAGCTCAATCGACTGGCGAGTCGACCGTCGGCACGGTCGAAATCTTCGTCACGGCGAAGACGATCGACATCGCCGAACAAATCACACCCGATAAAATTCGTCTCGAGCAATGGCCTGCTGACCGTGTTCCGAAAGGTGCCAGCGGCAAACTCGAAGACCTCGAAGGCAAGTACGCACGCCAACGTTTCTACGAAGGCGAGCCCGTCATGCCGGTGAAGTTGATGGACGATTCCAACGGTTCATCGCAAACCATCCCACGCGGGTTCAGCGTCGTGTCGATGCGAGCGGATCCGGAGAGCAGCGTCGCAACGCTCGTCCGTCCGGGCGACCGTGTTGACGTGGTTGCTTACTTCACCAAGAGCGAACTGATTCCCGAAACGATGGCGAAGACCGTGTTGACCGGAGTCCGTGTGTTCGCCGTCGATGGACGTACCGAACGTGAGACCGGTGAAGACGAGAAGGAAGCCAAACCGGCTCGCTCGATTTCACTGCTGATCCATAAGAAAGACACTCCCGCGTGGACCTACGCTAGCGAACTCGGTAAGATTCGGTTGACGCTCGGAAACCCGAGTGACATCGCCGATGCCGAGGCAGGCGAAGGTGGCAGCGGTGCCGGACAAGAATTCCTGACATGGCTGTCGGATTATCAAGCCGCCCAAGCCGCACGCGAAAAAGAAAGCAAACGACCTGCCCCGAAGACACCCGTTTCGACCCCCGCACCGGCTCCGGTAAAGGAAAAGAAAAAGGGCTTCAAGATGCTGAAGATGTCCGGCGGCGTCCTGACGGAATACTGGATCGAGGAAGGCAAACAAGTTCCCGTGATCCTGAATGAGTCTGGTCCTGATGGGGTCAAAGAATCGGAAGAGGAAGCGGAAACGAAAACCCTTCGGCCTGGTGCCGATCGTCCGACCGCACCGGGTGACTACAGTTACCTCAACGGATCGGAAAGCCCGTTTTATCAACCACCACCACCCCGCGAGCACGACGACCGTCCTCGGAATTAAGGGGACAGTGTGCTTTTGCAAAATGAAGGAACCTGGACCGTCGCTACTGTGACATAATTGCTCACAATTCGCGTTTTCCAAACAAGTCGCATCATCAGCAGCCACTTCGTTGCCGATGACTTAAACAGTACCTCTGTGGCGGTGTTCACTGACATAGAGGGGCCTAATTACTCGACCCGACCGGCAAGGATGCCAACGATGCGAGCCTGCTACTCGATATTATCCACCCGTTCTGTGATCGCGGTTGTCGCGATGATTGTCTACGGGGTTGTCTCCGTAACTGCACTACGGCCAGCGTCCGCCCAGTCTCTCGCTTCCGTTCAAGGGGATCACAAGATCGCCAACACGGTTGAGCGAATGGAAATGATCGTCAAGTCCAGTCGCATTTTGTCGTTGGGCGATCGCATCCCGCGATTCCAAGTGCACAACGAAGAGGTGCTCGGGGCGACACCGGTCAGCGAAAACCAGATTCAAATTTTCGCGAAGAACCCCGGTACGACTCAGGTCAACCTTTGGGATACCGAGGACAAACTGTACACGATCGATGTGACGATTGTCGCGGACGCTCGCGAGGTCGAAGGCATCTTGAACTCACAGTTGCCGCTGGCTTCGCTCAAGGTCACGCCGATCAACGAGAGTGCGATCGTTTCGGGATTCGTCACCAGCGTGGACGATGTCGAACGAGCCATCTCGATCATCGAACAATTTTACAAAGTGGTGATCAACAACATTGAGGTCGTCGGGGTGCAGCAGGTGTTGTTGCACACGCGGATCATGGAAGTCAGCCGTACGAAGCTGCGTCAGCTCGGTATCGACTGGTCGCTCTCGCCGGGCAACTTCACGTTGCTCAACGGTCCGGGTGAGTTGCTCAACGTCCCCGCCGGTCTGGTCGAAGGTGATTCGGGCATCCTTGGCTTTGTGCCGTTCGGGAGCGCGACGAACCTGCGTTTGAACATCAACGGCGACTTCGAGGCGTTTGTGGAAGCACTCGACGAACAGAAGTTGGTCAAATTGCTGGCTGAGCCAACGGTGGTTGCCACGCACGGTCGTCCCGCACGATTCATCGTCGGTGGTCGCGTTCCGAACGTTGTTCCCGGTAACAACGGTCAGTTGCAGGTCGAGTACGAGGATTACGGTACGAGCATCGACTTCCTGCCATTCGTGATCGGCCCCGGCCGGATTCGTCTCGAGGTTCGTCCTGAAGTCAGCGAGCCTGACCCAACCCGCGCCGTCGCCGTTGGCAGCACCAACGTCGCCGCGTTCACCACACGATACGTCGAAACCGCCGTTGAAATGCAAGCAGGCGAGACCTTCGCGATCGCCGGTTTGTTGCAGTCGCGAGTCGAGAGCATCGTCAAACGCACACCTTACCTGGGCCACATTCCGATTCTGGGGGCATTGTTTCGGAACACTCAGGACCAACATAACGAAATCGAACTGCTGATCATGGTAACGCCGGAACTCGTCGACGCGATGGCTCCGCACGAAGTACCACCGGGTGGACCGGGGCTCAACTCGGACTTGCCTGACGATTGCGAGTTCTACTGGAACGGTCACATCGAAGTGCCCAACCTGAAGAGCGACAACTGCCAAGAAGAAGGTGCCGCCTGTGTACCGGCCGAGGCTGCCTACCAAGGAGGCTACCCCGGTGGCATCCAGAACGGTGAGGTGATCATGCAGGGCGGTTACTCGAAGAACAGCACCGGTGCGGCAACCCAGAACCGGCAAGCGGCTCCGACCGCGGCGGCACGCCAGGCACTCGCTGCCCGGCAAATGCCGCAGCAGGTGACGGCACCGAAGAGCGGTTTCGAAGGTGCGAGCCTGATCGAACCGCCGGCTGCTCAAGCGGCCGCACGAGTCGCCACCGCTCCCCGCGGCAGCGTCCCGGCGTCGTACACCCAACCGGCAAACCGCTCGAAATTCGAAAGCGGGGCTTTGTTGCCCGCCGGAGCAGTCACGCCGACGACCCAACCCAAAACGGTTGGACAAGGCGTCCAGGTCTTCACACCCAATCAACCCTAGTTTTTGAGTCGTGAGATTACGCGACGCGAAAAATGACGCGTCGCAACATGCAGGGCGCTTCGCTGCGGCGAAGTGCCCACGCCTTCGAGGCGGTTCGCTTTTGGTGGCCACTCGAAGGAATCGGCTCCCGCGCCGAGATCCAGTCCCCAACCCTTGTTCATGATGATCTACGATGAGTAATGTTCTTCGATTGGCCCTGGTCGATCCCAACGACTCTTCTCGCGAACAGCTCAAAGCGATGCTGTTGGGAATGGACTCGATTTGGCTCGAGGCCGACTGTTCGCGGTACGAGTTCTTCCCTGACATCGTCGAACAAACCACTCCGGATGTCGGTGTGGTTTCGCTCGATAGTAACCCGACGTCGGCGATCAACCTGATTTCGCGGATCACGGCCGAGTGCCCGCAAACGGCATTGCTCGCGGCGAGTGAAAGCAGCGATGGGCAGCAGATTCTCAAGGCGATTCGTGCGGGGGCACGCGAATTCTTGACTATGCCGCTCAATGATCAAGAGCTGTCCGAAGCACTCGACCGGATCAGCATGGCCAAATTCGGCGGTGGCAGTACGGGAAGTCGTGCGTGTGAAGTCATCGCCGTGGCGGGGGCGACCGGGGGCGTCGGATCGACCAGCACGGCGGTCAATTTGGGATGTGTTCTTGCGGAGGAGCCTCGTAACAGTGTTGCCCTTGTTGACTTGGATATTGCGCTCGGTGATGCGGATGTGTTCCTCGACGCGATTCCGGATTATACGCTCGCCGATGTCGTGCAGAACATCAGCCGTCTCGATATCCAGTTGCTCAAACGTTCGCTCACCAAACACGCATCGGGGCTGTACCTCCTCCCGCGTCCGGTTGAATTGCACGACGTCGCCGGTATCGATGCGGAGAGCCTGCGGAAGGTCATCGGCCTGCTCAAGGCGTCGTTCACACACCTGATTGTTGACTTGTCGAAAACCTACAACGATCTCGACATGGTCGCCATCGAAGCGGCGTCGCGAGTCATGCTGATCACGCAGCTCGACCTGCCTTGCCTGCGGAACGTCGTTCGTTTGATGATGAGCTTTGACGAAACCGAAGGCTTGCAAGACAAAGTCGACATCATCGTCAACCGCGCCGGTCTCGATGCCGGTCAGATCAGTTTGAAGAAGGCGAAGGAAACGCTCGGCCGAGACATCTTCGCGCTGCTTCCCAACGACTATCGTGCGATGGTCGAGGTTCGCAACAACGGTGTGCCACTGATCACGCAGGCTCCCAAAGCGGCTCTCACCCAAGCGTTCCGGGACATGGCGACGCGAATCGGCGGCGACCATGGCGGCCAAGCACAGGACGCACCGGAAGAATCCGATGCCGGTGCGGCGAACGAAAGCCGTTGGAAACGTTTCTGGCCGGGACAGGCGAAGGCCAAGTCTTAACGGGGCTAACTCTCAACGGGGCGAAGTCCTAACGAAGGCTAAGCAGCGTTTGTATCGATCCGTCGGGCCAATGAACATTGAGTTCCGACGTGATCTTTCCGTCGGCATCGAGTAACGCGACGAGTTGGTCGAGTTCGGCGAGCCGTTTGGCCATTGTCGTTCCGCCTTTGACCGCCTCTTCGATTTGATCGCGTTGCATCTCCAACGCGGCTTCTTGACGGCGGGCTCGCATCTTGTCGGCCCGCGAGATCGCAGCGTCGAGCATCAGCAATTGTTCGTCGGCGAGTTGCAGTTGGCGAGTTACCGCCTCGAGCGTCGAGCGAATCGTCTTCGCATCGGTCCATTGCCAGGGCATGCTCGGATCCAAACGTCCGCCATAGCGGATCCGCATCGACAACGACGACGTCGTGCGAACATCCATCCGCACGGCCAACGCGGCGGCCTCGGGGGAATCCTTGAGCGTCAACAATGCGATGCCGCGTGTTTTTCGGGGAGACGTCTCGTTGATCGGTTCGATCCACTCCACCGCGACGTCGTCGGGGACATGCAACGTGACGTTGAACCGAGTTGCCGCGCCGTCGACCGGGCCGGCTAGGTTCCATTTGAGTTTCTCGTCACGTTTCTTCAGTGCGAGCAAGATCGCCTCGGCGTCGAGTTGTGGCCGTAGGTAAACCAAGTCGCCCTGTTCACCCCGCAGTCGTGCGTGTGCGAGATCGGCGGAACGACGAAACGTGGTGGATGCGGGAAGCCAGCGAAACGCCAATCCGCTCGCAGCCGGACCGTCGTTCGATTGCGTTTGCAATTCAGCGATCGGAGCGTCTTCGGTTTCCGCGACAACATTCCACCGGCCTTGATTGACTCCTGATCGCAGTTCCAACGGGCCATCCGATGGGAATTCCAGCGATAGCGTTTGATAGGCGTCCTCGGCCGGCACGTCATCATCCGATACCAGCGACGTCCACGGCGAAGGATCGGTTTGTGATTTCGAAGGAAGGCCGGGCAGTTCTGCGGAAAGTGTCTGCGATTGCGTCCGTGCGATGGTGACGGTTTCCTGTTCCTCGGCGGATTCCATCATGGCTTCGTCGTCGAGCGAGTCGTCGTCAGAAGCGATATCGATCGAAGGCATGTCTTCGGGTGTCACCGCTGCGACCGAATCGTTATCCGGTGCAGTGGATGGTACCCCGTCAATCTCCATCAGCGACGAACTGGCCTCGCCGGTGGCGGAATGTTCGGTATCCGATTCGTTGGCCCCGGAGTCCGCCGAACTGGCGAAAGATGAGGGCAGGAACGAGTCCAAAGAAACGCCTAACAAAGAGGAGTCGACATTCGCGTCATCGGTCAGCGGTTCGGTGCTGGGCATGCTGGGCATGATCGGCGAGTCCATCACTGTCGCGAGAGAGTCCGGAGAAAACTCGGAGGCGGACGCCGGCTGAATCGAATCGCGCGCCTCGAACTCAGAAAGATCGCTCGGCTCTTTTGAGGCGATTGCTCCGCCGTCTGTTTTCATCGCGGTCGATGTCGATTTGTCCGGGGAAGAATTCCACGCGAAGATTCCAAGCCCGATGCCGACCAAGGCAACCAAACCGACGGCGGCGGCGAAAGGTTTGCTGAGAAACTTTTGGGACGAGGAGTTTGGTGTCGACGGAGACTCATGATCGGGATCGGCGTGATCGATGAGAGCCTGCGACGGTTGGGACGCGGTCTCGGAATCCAGGTCAAGAGCCTGTTGGTTGTTCGCTGGTTCGAACCGGTGACCATTGAGATCACTTGCTTCGACCGGTTCGAAATGCTGCGGCGTGTCGGTTTGATACGGTTCCGGAATCACCAGACCGCCTGAATCATCGACGAGCATTTCTTTCCACAAAGGATCGTTCGCGTCGAACTCGTTCGCGTTATACGTTGCGATTCGCGCTCGGGCCTCGTCGTGCCACGCGTCGGCAATATCGTCGGGCGGCGAACCGAGACGAGCGACCAGTTCAGAAACCGATTCCAGGTTTTGCGTGCTCATGATGGATGGATCGAGGGAATCGTCGATTCAGATACGATCCGAGCAGTTTAGCAGGTTCTGTGTCGAGCGTTGACATCCGAACAGGCGCGAGGTGCGAACTCGAATGTGTTGACTCTCGTCTGAGGTAGTGGGTTGGGGGGTGATTGGTGGCCTTGGCTACTGCATTCTCGCGTGTCGGGCGAGGTGGTTTTTGCCGATTCGGCCGTTGCTTTTGATCCACCCGAGCGGCCGACCGTGGTGTCGCACGATCATCCAACCGGTTCGGTTGGAATTTTCGGGTTCGGCAATCGGGATGGTTTCGCCGGTCAGGTATTGCAATGCCGTTTCGTCATCGACTTCGATCGAAGGGACGCCATCGATCGCAGAAGTTCGCCGGATCGCCGATGCGTGCGACGGTTTCCAGGTCGTGCCTGCTCGGTGAGCGACCTCGGGGCCGAGGACGAAGTCTTCATGCACCCAATCGGGTGCGTCCGGAGCGTTCGCGTCGATAATCCAGTCGCGTAGTTGATAGTGGTGACGTGAATCGTCGAGACGCATAAGGAACGGCAGTTGATCGACGGCTTCGCGAGGAACCATGGATTGGTCGCGGGATCGCGAGGTGGTGCTGCGACGCCATGGCGCCTGTTTGCAATCTCGATCTTGGTCGGCCGGTTCATCGCCGAGCGGTTTGGCCAGACTCGCTGCGAAACTGCCCGCACATGCGGTTCGGTGCGGCCACAACCGGTAGCTGCACCGGAGAACGTCTTCATTGGGCGGATTCAAAAGATCGGTTTGATAGTTTGCCAGTCGCTGCACCGGAGCAGGCGTCAGCCCGAGACGGTCGATCATGAACCGCACCTGGGCCTCGTTTTCCTTCACCGCAAACGTGCACGTGCTGTAGACCAGCGTGCCACCGGGGCGGAGCAGTTTTTCGGCGGCCTCGAGAATTCGGTTTTGCCGACCGCTGTTGAGTTCGATGTGAGAGAGTTGGACCGCGGTCGGTGATTGTTTGCCTTTGGCGACCAACGCCTGACCACTGCAGGGGGCGTCGACGAGCACGAGGTCGAACAGGCCGGGGAATTTCTCTGCGAGTGCTTCGGGATCTTCGTTCGTGATCGCGTATTGATCCGATCCGGTTCGCGAGAGGTTGTACGACAAAGGCGCGATGCGAGATTGGATCGGTTCGTTGGCGAGCAGGAAACCGCGTGGTTGTGATTGGTCAACGTGATAGGGTTCGTCGATCGCCTCGAGCAGTCCGCTGGCTTTGCCGCCCGGTGCCGCGCATAGGTCGCAGATCAGTTTGCCTCGCAATTGAAACGTGTCGGCTTGGGCGGCCGCGAGGGCGAGCAGCGATCCGGAATCCTGCAGGTAAAACTCACCGGCGGCGTAGTCGATCGTTCGCGAAGGCCGGGGCAGGTCGTCGGGGGATTCGACCGCGGTCGGGTACCAATCGACCGCCCGAACGTCGCGTTTTTCTCGCAACCAACTTCGCAGTTCGCCGGACGCTAAACGTTCGGCTGACTGCAGGACCTCGGATCGCATGCGGAGCACGTTGTCGTTCCGCTGAGTGATCGCGACGCAGAGTTGTTCGAGTTCGTCCGGCGGCATCGGGATCTCGCCGTCTCGCTGCGTCGTCAAGGCCACGGCGACGGCATCGCGGCTGATTTCGGACCGTTGCCAAGAGCGATTCGGATTGCGTTTGGAGGATCGTTTTTGGGCGGACTTCGACTTGCGTTTTTTCGTGCTCAAGTTTTCTTCGTGCTTAGCGGTTGGTCAGTTTTCCCCAGATCAACGTGCCAAGCGAAAGCATCCCGGCGAGCAGCAGCGGCGATGTCACGGTGAAAAGGATGAACAGAATTTGCGGGCCGCGACGCGAACGGTCGGCGGTGACGGGAGTGCCGAAGAGGACCGAAAGCTCTTCTTGAATCTCGGGGATTCTCGCGGCATAAACCAGGCCCGCGGAAATGACCGCAGCGACAACGACCAAGATTAACATCGGGGCGATGCCGATTTGAACCGGGCGATGGTTCGATTGTCGCGAACCGTCTGCGCGGGTGGTCGGCGTTGCGGGCGGATAGTTCGACCGCGTTGATGTTGTCGGTGCAGGATTCGACGACGCCGGAGAAGATAGTTGCGAACCCGAACGATCAGTCATCGAGGATGCCGGCGCCGAAACCCGGGTTCCCGTTGTCATCGGAATCGGTCACGTCGCGTGCCGCGTCGGTCGCACCACTGCCCGACGAAGGCGGCAGGTTGGACACCGATTCGCGTTTTCCACCACCGGGGCGGTCATGAAAATGCGGACGTGGGATCGTGTTGCGAACGCCGCTTTCGGCCCGCATCATTTTCGGCTCGCCCGTGGCCGGCTGGCTACCGGATTGGGTTTGTTCGGCCGGTTCGTCCGATACGATTGGCTGGGCGGGAGTGTGCGGCGCCGGCAGCTCTTGTTGTGGATCGATGCGAGCGGTGGTCGATTCGGCAACGGCTTCGGAATTCGATGAATTGTCAGCGGGTTGCTCGGCCGACGGTGATTCGCTCGCGGAAGGTTCAGTTGCTTGCGCGTCGGGTGACTGCGAGTTGGTCGTTGATGGCGGGCTGGTGGAGGCGTCGTCGAACAAGCCGGCTCCGAATGCGTCGTTGACCGGCGACTGCGGTTCGGATTGCGCGGCTGTGGAGGCGAGCCCGATGGAGGGACTCTTCTTCGCGGGCTTGGGCGTTGATTTGGCAGATGGCGTTGAGGTTGCTGCGGAGGAACGACCGGCCGTGTCCGACTCGACGTAGTCCGCTTCGTCGTAGTCGCCGGCGTCGAAATCGTCGTCGTATCGGCTGCGGTAGTTCGGTTGAGCGGAGCGTTGAAGTTCCGCGTTGAATTCATCGATGACCGCATTTTGGATCATCTCGCGGCATTCGCTGTTGATGGGGTGGGCGACATCCGCGTAGAGCTTTTGCGGCGAATCGATCGAACCGCTAAACAGTTTCGCACCACATTGGTTGCAGAACGACGCACGCAGGTGGTTTTTGCTGCCGCACCGGTTGCAATGTCCGGTCAGTTTGCGGGACGGCATGGCAACGAAGGGACCGTGACTGCCGTCGATGATCTTCAGGTCTCGAACGACAAAACTCTGGTCAATCGTAATCGAGCAGAACGCTCTCAAACGGTCTTCCGAACCTTCCATCAATTTGATGCGAATCTCGGTAATTTCCACCACCATCCCCTATGCGATATGGATCTCCGGTGCAGCTGAACAGGTTGCCACGACATTCACTAACGCGCCTCCTGCCAACGACTCGCGAACAAACGCGGCCAATTCATTCGACTTCACGACGTCCGCCTCGCCCGTCACTTCCGCTGCGGAACCGGATTTCGATTCGGCGGACGCGAAACCGGGAGTCAACCAAGCAAAACACGCCGAACCGCTGCCCGTCATTTGGCAATACAAATTGGTCCCGTCGCACTCACCGTTCGGTGCGACCTGCCGTCTCGGTGCAATGTACTGGATTGTCGAGTAATGGGTTGTCGACTTCTGCAAGCATTCTAGCGCCTCATTGACGTGAGGTGATAGCCCGCTAGCCGGGGCCGCCAACGCATTATAGAGAATCTCCGCGCCGCCGATGGGGCTGCGACGAATAAATGTTTTAATCGTTTCGAGTCCGCTTTTCGGCTCATCGGAGACCGTCGCTCGGGAATAAACCGCGGCGGTTGAGAGCGCTGTGGGCGGATAAATCACGACAAAACGGTGCGGATCGGGCAAGTCGTAGAACGTTAGTTTTTCGCCCCGGCCGAGGGCACGGGCGAGCGTACCGGGCTCGGAATTCGGGTCCGGTGTCGGTGCGGGCACGTCGGGAGTGTTCGATTCGTGAACGCTCATCTTTCCCAAGAAAAACGGCACGTCGCTGCCCAATGTTGCCGCCATCGACGCCATTTTCTCGTCCGTTAAGGAATCGGTCATCGTTGGATCGAACCGCTGCAAAGCCGATTTGGCGAGCCGCAAGGTCGCCGCCGCGTCGCTGCTGGCGCCGCCCATCCCGGCGCCGCTCGGGATGCGTTTACCGAGTTCGACCTGCCATCCGCCGCGATATCCGGTTGCCTCGCTCACCAATTCGAGTGCTCGATAGACCAGATTGCTGCGGTCGGTCGGTACGTCCAACAACGCATCGTCGGCGGGTACCGCGAGTTGATCGGCGACGGTTTTTCGATCGGGCAACCACCGCACGTCGAGTTCGATCCCCGGTGTCGGTTGGAGGCGGAGTTTCAATTCGTCCCGCCAGTCGATTGCGACCATGACGGTGTCGAGTTCATGGAACCCGTCTTCACGCCGGCCAAGAATTTCCAAGAACAGATTCAGTTTGGCCGGCGGCGACGTGCAAAAGAAAGGTTCGGCGGAAGTAGAAATGGCGGCGTTCCCATCGAGGTGAGTGTCAGGAGGCGTTGCAAGCCAAGAATTTACGCGATCCAGGATCGTTGGCAATCAACCTCTCCGCGACGCATATTTCTCGCGCACGCCGGACCACTTGTGCACGCCGGACCAAGCACAACACAGTTCCGGCGCAACCAACACCGAGTCGCCTCACCCTCGCGTTGCCCTCGCGTCACCGTCGCGTCCGACTGACTGCCGGTCCAACTCAAGCAGCCGCGACGGCGGGTTCGACACCTCGGAACGCGATGATCGATACGCCCAAACGATCGGCCAACGCGACCGTTTCTTCGTGGTCGAGCAAGATGGTTCGGTCGGCTTCGATGGCGATCGCGACCCCGCCGGCATCGGCCACATTCTGAACCGTTTGGGCACCGATGGTGGGCACGTCGAAACGCATGTCTTGGTT
>JBICHZ010000325.1:0-25780 GCA_043101355.1 Rhodopirellula sp. JB044 | reverse complement strand
GCTGTAACCGGCCGAGTGGCTGTAGGTGTGGCTGGGGGCGTAGTAGCCTTGGCTGCCTCCGCACGCGAAAACGGTTGATGCACTGGTCAAGAGGAGGGTGGCTGTCAGGGCGGCGAGTTTCGTTTTCATCGTTCGGGCCTTCTCGAGTTGCTGTTGAATTGGCGGGCGGTTTGGTGCGGGCGATTGTCTTTGCTCGCTGAGAGGTTTGACTCTGAGAGACTTCGCTCCGCTTCTAAACACTCAATGCAGATGGCTGCCGACGAGCGGCCAATCCATTCTGAAAATTCTTTCCAATTCGCGTTTTGTAGGAAAACCGCGTGGTTTCACGGCGGTTCTGCACCTGATATCGGCCCGCTTGGCCGCCTGAGGCGGTGAATCAGCCTCGATTGTCAGGTCGCGTTTGGGCGAATAACCTATCCGCCTCATTGAAATCGCACCTTCCAACCCCGTTCTTTCCAATGAAAATTCTCGTCACCGGCGGTGCCGGTTACATCGGCAGTCATACCGTGCTCGAACTGCTCAACGACGGCCATGAGGTCATCGTTGTCGATAATTTGGACAACAGCAGTGAAGAGTCGCTCCGCCGCGTTGAAGAACTGACCGGGAAGAAAGTCGAATTCCACAAAGTGGACCTGCTCGATTTCGACGCTCTCGACAAGGTCTTCAGCGGACGTGGAATCGATTCCGTCATCCATTTCGCTGGTTTGAAAGCGGTCGGCGAGTCGGTGCAAATCCCGCTGCGTTACTACCACAACAACATCACCGGCAGTTTGAATCTCTGCGAGGTGATGATCAAACACGACGTCAAGAATCTCGTCTTCAGTTCCTCGGCGACGGTTTACGGTGATCCGCACACGGTTCCGATCACCGAAGACTTTCCGCTCTCGGCGACCAACCCGTATGGCCGAACCAAGTTGATGCTCGAGGAGATCTTCCGTGATCTCTCGGTCAGCGACAGCAGTTGGAACATCGCTCTGTTGCGATACTTCAACCCGGTTGGGGCCCACAGCAGCGGGCGAATCGGGGAAGACCCGAGCGGTATTCCAAACAACCTAATGCCGTTTGTTGCGCAAGTCGCGGTCGGACGCCGACCCGAGCTATCCGTGTTCGGCAATGACTATCCCACACCTGACGGCACCGGGGTGCGAGACTATATCCATGTCGTTGATCTCGCCGTCGGGCACGTCCGGGCGGTCGACAAACTGACCAGCAATCCTGGCGTGGTCACCTATAATTTGGGAACAGGCAACGGTTGTAGTGTCTTGGAAATGGTCGCCTCGTTTGAAAAAGCGAGTGGAAAGAAGGTGCCGACCAAAATCGTCGATCGACGTCCCGGCGATGTTGCGTCATGTTACGCCGATCCGACCTTTGCCGAAAAGGAGCTCGGTTGGAAGGCCACTCGCACGGTGGACGACATGTGTGCCGATACATGGCGTTGGCAGTCGCAGAACCCGTCCGGTTTCGGTAGCAAAGACTCTTAAAGTTCGAGAACCCTGAGGGTGCCACCATGGACGAATTTCTAATGGCCGCGTTGCAAGAGGCGAGAGCCGGCCTGCGGGAAAATGGCATTCCGATCGGATCGGTATTGGTGGTCGATGGCGAGATCATCGCCCGCGGCCACAACCGCCGCATCCAAAACGGCAGTGCGATTCTGCACGCGGAAATGGATTGCCTCGAGCGAGCCGGGCGTTTGACGGCGGCGGAGTATTCCCGGTCGGTTCTGTATTCGACGTTGTCACCGTGTGACATGTGCAGCGGAGCGGCCCTGCTCTACAAAATTCCCAAGATCGTTGTCGGCGAAAACCAAACGTTCCAAGGGCCCGAAGCGTACGTGCGAAGTCGGGGTGTTGAACTAGAGATCGTGAACGATCCGACGTGCATCGAGTTGATGGAGCATTTCATCGCGACCCATCCGACGCTGTGGAACGAAGACATCGGTTTGCCTACGGATTGCTGATATTAGGTTGTCTTTGTTCGGGGTTCTATTTCAGTTGCGTTTGTGGATCGCCTTTGAACATCACCGCACTTTTCACACGCGGGCAGCAGAGAGTGACGCACACCACCACACTTTTCGCAGGTTTCGAAAAGTGATGTTTCGCAGCACGGGCATGTGTACGGGTGGTCGAAACTCGCGGCGGATCCATCGACGGGAATTGGCGTGTGTTTCTTCAGGCTGCGCCGCGTCCAGGTGGCGAACTTCAACGGTCCACGCTGGATCGGGTAATCACAGATCGGGCAGAAAAAATGGCTGTACGCTTCGCGATACTGACGCAGCAACCAATCGCGACTCGGTTTCGCGACGAGTCGCAGCAATCGAACCAGCACACCGGTCGCGATTGCTAACGATAGGACGATCAGGATGTATTTGAAGTAGATCGCAGGGAAGTGTTCGTGCATCACGAGCAACACTCGCATCGCGACCGCACCGCTGATCGCATAGACCAGCATGGCGTAGGTTCCGCCCGCCTGACGAACGAAAACCCATCCGCAGATGATTAGCAGCGGTATCAAGATTCCGAGTTTGTAGGCAGCGAGACGCCACTGATGCTGTGCGTAGCGACGCTGATACTCTGTCTGGATCGGTTCGCTGGCGACCTCGATTGCGGACTCGTTTACTCTTTGTTTCGCCTGAACGTCATTGCGGTCTTCGTTGAGTTGAGAGAGTTCAGCGTTGAGAGCCTGCGCGTTTTTTTGATGGGCCAAAAATGTTTCCAAGCTATCCGTCAACGCATCCTGTTGGTCATCGCTGAGCGACGTTTTGTTCTGGTCCGCATTCCGTTTGAGTTGCAACAGTTGGTTGATCGTCTGCTGAGAATCGGAGGTCGTTTGGCTGGTCAGACGCCGACGCTCTTCGACCATTTTGATCTGCTGTTTGAGATCCTCGAGTTGCCCTGTCAGTACTCTTCGCTCCTCCTGCAGTTCCTGCGGCAACTGCTCTTCGAGCATCTGGGTGTAGTTGGGCCCTTTGACACGATCAATATCGCTGATGATGTAACCGAGCAACCAGAACGAAAGGATTCCGACCGCGATGCTGAAGCCGAGGACCATCAAGCGGAGTATGAACGAACTACGTTGCTTCTGAGATTTCATCGGATGGCCTGGGGGGAACGGTTGGTTGTGCGATCACAACTTAGGAGTGCCCGTTTGTTTGGAAACACTGCGCGGGAAATTACGTTCGTTCGGCACTTCTCGTTGAAGGCCCACTCGTACCTCGAAGAGGTTAAAGCGATTAGCCGGTGGTAAGCGTAGCGTCACCACCGGAAAGCATGAAAAATCACTTTCCCCCCCCCTCCCTCCGACCCTCCGAAGGCGGATTGGCGGGAGGGGAAAGGGCGGTTTCGTCCAACACTCCCCAGGTGCGCTTCGCGACCAGGGGCGAATGGCTGAAATCCCTTCGGGATAGTGACATAAATGGTGCGTTGACCGAGAAGTGTCGTTCGTTCCATTGTTGGAATTTAGGACTCGCTCGCAGTGAAAAACATCACGGGATGGGGAACTTAGGAATGGGATCCGTGTTCGGGTTGGTCAGTTTATGAATCATGAATGCATGAACATCTTCGTAGTGGGCGCTCGGGTTCCCATTCCACGTGACTCGGCATTCGACTCCGATGTGATCCATGACCTGTTTGAGTTTGATCCCCAAGAGCGCGTGATGTACCCATAATCCGGGGCTCGAATCGACATCGACCGGGATGTTTCCGCGACTGTAGACCATGAAAACGGGAGGGTCGTCCTTGGACAGATGACTGATCGGGGACGCGTCGACCATGAGTTTTTGAACACGCTCGGTCTCGAGTTCTGCGTCGTCTTCGATCCCAAAGAACGCGTAGATCGCCGGATGCGGGGGAAGATCAGGAACACCAAACCAGTCTCGGTATGTCCGCATGTCATAGGTCGATTGCCCGCCGATGGTTCCGGCGGCAACGATCCGGGTTGATTGCCGAGCGATCGGGTCATCGCTGTCCGGTTCAGCGAGGTCATCATGGAACGCCAGCCACAGGGAGATTCCCGCACCGGCTGACCCGCCGTAGCACGCGATTCGATCCGGGTTCACGTTCCATTGATCGGCGCGCGAGCGAATCGTTTGCAAACATCTCGCCGCATCATGCATCATGATCGGATACGGACCGACGTCGCTGAGCCGGTAGTTGATCGATGCGAATGAGATGCCTTGGTCGAGGTATTGTTCGATCGGTTGGTTCCCTGCTGACTTGTCGCCTCCGCGAAAACCACCGCCGTGAATGTAGATCACCAGTGGTGACGGTTTATCGTCTTTCCGCGTTGCCAACCAAAGGTCGAACTTTTGTTTTTCATGATCGCCATAGGCGACGTCCGCATGCGTCGGTTGCCGGCGAACAGATGTAACGCGGTTCTTGCTGGCCTGTATGCGTTCGGCACGTTTGCGTTGAGACTCCGCGAACGCGTCCAATTCCGTCTGAGTGACGGTTCCATCCTTGTCGGTGTCAAACAGTTCGAACCGGTCGCGGAAACGTTCAGGGAACTCCATGCGAGTGAGCGACCCGTCCGAATTATGATCCCAGCGACGGATGTGCGATTCGCTTTGTTGTGCAGCCACCGGGATGGTGATCACCATGCCAATCATCGCGAAAATGCGAACGAGAAATGCACGACCCATGACGGTTTCCTCTGAGCGGATCTAACCGTATTGAGGAACGCGAGGAAATTCAGCCGAGTTCCGCACGCGCATGCGACGACCGTTTCGCGTCTCAACATTGGTTGTAACGCCGATATTGTAACGCCTTCGTTGGCGGTTCGCCGGAGCCGACCCTCCGCAGGACGGTAGCCACGAGAAACGGTCGGCCGACGAACGCTTCGCCACGCACCCCTGAGGAGGGGCGAATGTCGGAGTTTTGCTGCTCGCGATCGAAACTACCGTTGGCGATGTCGATTCGCGGTCGCTGTCAATCTCGGAAGGAACGAACCCAACGCGAGTTGGCCCTGAGGATGTCCTTGACGACGCGTTTGGTTTCCTCGGGTTCCGGCGGATCGTGTTCGAGTTCGTGCTCGAGCGTTTCGAGTTTTTTGCGAATGAGGTAACCCTGCATCCGCTGATACGGTCGAAGTTCGCCAGAGCGGATGAACGTGCCCACTTCCAAACGACGACTCCAATCTTCCCAAACCGGCAGCCAGAAAAGCGCGTGGTCGACTTGTCCGCTGTTGGCCGCCGACAGGCATTCCGCACGCGCCATTCCGATTTCGTCCAGGCACTCTCTTGGTGACGGATAGTAGGCGTAGCAGGCCACGACACTGATGGCGACTAACCCACCGAGCATTGTGGCCCCGATGACTCCCGGTGGTACGACCACATCGAAACCGCGGTCGTCTTGCGTTTCGCTCTCGAGCGAAGAAGCCAAAGAATGGCTTTTGGCGTTCTTTATTAACCAGGCTTCGTCGATGCCAAACGCGCGACACCCCAAACCAAACGCGGCAACGACAGCGAGCGCAATGAGCGCGGCGATCACGCTGATATCGAGATCCTTGCCGACCATCTCCTGTACGGTCGAAAGGGAAATCGAGTGGTACGCTGTTAACGGGTTGGTGTAAATGTCAAACGCATGGGTGTGTCCGGCTGGTTCGACGCCCGGCGGCACGAGCGGTTTGTTGATTGCGTACGAGATGCCCAGCACGATCAGCAACAAAGACATCATCCACAGAGATGCCGACTTCCAACCGTAGTGGCGTCCAAACCAGAGCGGTGTTGCGAAGTTCATACCCGCCCCCAAGATCAGCAACGTGAACGAAGCACCCGGTGAATTGGCGTGCTGAAACATCATGCCCATTTGGCTCATTGCGAGCATCGGTGTCGCGTACACGGGAACCGCGACGAACAGCATTTTGACCGGAGCCCACCAATCGTCTCGTTCCACCGAATGTTGCATCGCGCCGTATGGCAACACGGCGGCGAGCAGAGCGAGACCCGACAAGGCGACGAATGTGATTCCCAGGGTTGTGCCGGTTGCTTCCCGAGCGAAGTGAACCACCGTGGCAGCGATCCGGCGCATCCCAATAAGGTGATCGCCCTGTGAATCGTTCGGATCCTGATCGGAAACCTCGTGGCTCGATCGCTTGATGAACGCGTCCCAAAAGAGCCCCAACGTGGTAACCACGATCAGCGAGCCTAACGCGAACAGAATGATTACCAACGGTCGGCTGAGTGTGAGGCCGTAGAGAAGCGAGAGCGGGTTGAACAGCGGAGCCGATAACGCGAACGCAGACATGGCTCCCGGTTTGACTTTGGCTCGTCGCATTTCAAACAAGATCGGAAGAACGCCGATCGAGCAAACGGGCAACAACATGCCGACCAACCAAGACTGTGGCAACGATCGCCACTGGTCGCCGCCAAACAAACGGCGGGTGCCCTGATGCCCGAGGTAGTACCGAAGGATGGACGCGATCAGTAATCCAACCAACAACGTCGGGGCGGCTTGGGCAAATCCTTGCAGGACACGGATCAAACCCCCGGCCAGCATCATTGAAATCGATTGATTCATGACTGGTCCTTCACGAAGTTGGGAAGTTGATCGGGGATCTTGGTCGCGGATACTTCGATCAGCTCACAGAGCGATTCCAACTGCTTGCGATTGCTGTCGGAAAGGTTGCTGGGGTCGCGACGAAGATTCGCCATCATGGATTCCGATGCATTGTAAAGTGGTATCCAATCCTGTTCAGACAGGTTGGTGTCTGCGGCAATTTCTGCCGTCCAACTGACGAGGTCATCGATTTCGGATCGGGTTTCTTTGCTGATTTCCGGTGAGGAGATGCGATCGCGAATCTTCACCGACAGGTCCAGTAAACCGTCGGGCCAGTGATCCGCGACGATGTGGTCATCCTCAAAGTGCGAGGTCTTGGCCGTTTCCTCGTCCGAACTGCAACCGGTTACGAGCGTGGGCGTTGCAAGGCACAGCAAGGCGAGCGACGTCAAGATCGTACGCCGACCAGATGACGCAATGTTCGACGCGATGTTCATTCGTGTCAGGGACGCAACGAAACTCATTATCGATACTCCGGAGTGGGGACGGAGTTGAGCAAACGTTCGATCACGTCGTCGACGTTTTCGGTCGTAGTGAGCAAACGCACCGAGAGCACGGGCCCGGCGACATGGACTACGTCGCTCGGCGTCACGAAGTCGCGGCCTTGCAACATCGCCCATGCCTGAGCGATACGTTGCCACAGCAGCATGCCTCGCGGGCTGACACCCAATTGAATCGCAGGTTCGTTGCGGGTCGCGTCAACGAGATCAACGAGATACTCACGTACCCGTGGGTGAACGGTAATGGTACGAGCCGTTTCCTGTAGATTTGCCAATTCCTCGAGCGAAAGCACGCTCGTGAGTGTGTCGACGGCCGTTTCCTTCCCGGAGGCGGCTTCCAGAATGTCGATTTGAGAAGCACGATCGGGGTAGCCGATTTTCAGTTTGATGGTGAATCGATCGAGTTGGGCTTCCGGCAGCGGATACGCACCGTGGGAGTCGATTGGGTTCTGCGTCGCGATGACAAAAAACGTCTTCGATAGGTGATAGGGTGCGGCATCGATGGTGACTTGCCGCTCTGCCATCGCCTCCAACAACGCACTTTGAGTCCTCGGTGTCGTTCGGTTGAGTTCATCCGCCAGCAAGACATCGGAGAATACCGGTCCGGGATGGAATTCAAACTCGCGAGTCTTTTGGTTGAACAGGTTGAACCCGGTCACGTCCGACGGCAATAAATCGGGAGTGCACTGCACGCGAGCGAGTTTCCCACCGATGCACGAAGCGATCGCTTTGGCGAGGGTTGTCTTGCCGGTTCCCGGGAGGTCATCGAGCAACAGGTGGCCATGAGACAGCAAACAGGCGATGACCATTTCGACCGCCTCGGCTTTACCAAGTAGAACGCGGTTGAGTTGCTCGCGGAGCTTTATCAATGGCTCTGTTCGTGGGGACGTATCGGCAGTGGCGTCGGTGACACTCATGAGCGCGGCTCCGATGCGAGACGTCGGATCGTTTTGATATTGAGGTTCATCAGGAGTTCATTGGAAAGGGATGGTTGGTGGAGCGCACCAGGAAGTGAGGAGAAGGCGGCCCGATCGGCCGCGTCGCAAAACCGTGCCGCGGACTCGCGAAGGGAAGCGTGGGTGGACGTCAGCGATAGCAACCAATCACGCTGCGGAAGGCCAGGCCGGCGCGGGCAACCGGCGAGTTTCGCGCGGGTTTGTAAGATTCGCATCGCCAACGACATCCGGCCCCGAGGCCAGACCATCGAACCAACCGGATACAACACACCCAATCCAAGGTCGATCCAGGTCAGGCGTGTCACGTAGAGCACGGCGAGAACGGCGAACAGAACGAGACCGTGGATCCAATACGCGGCGGCGAATCGCTTGGTCACCAACCACATCGACGGGTGGTAGATCGGTTCTCGAAACGTCGGGGTCGGTTCGATTTCAAACCAGCGACCGTCGGCCAATTGGATCTCTGGCCAAACGTGGACATCCTCCGGCAAGACGTTGCTGTGCCCCGCCCCAACATCGATCGCTGTCGGCCGGACATAGAAACCAGTGACCAAACGAGATGACAAGCCGATCTCTCGAGCCATCAACGTCGCCGTGGTCGCGAAGAGATGATCGCCTCCTCGTTTGGTTTTCAAAAATTCCGACACCGGTGTATCCGAGTCTGCCGCAAACGTCCGGTCAAACGTGAATTCATTCCTCAACCGATAAACAATCGCCTGTAGTTTCTCGAGAGGATGTTCGCAGTCAGCGGTCCATGCCTTGACCAGGTTGGCCAACTCAGTCTCTTGTTCCTCGATGGAATCGGTGGTCTAGACCTGCTCACATAGGACGTCTTCGAGGAACGTTTGTGACTCAATGTTCACGACGGTCATCTGAGGAACCTTTTCACGACCGGGCATGAAGTAAGAGCCATCATCGTCGATCGCAAAGAAGTCTTGCCGGTCAACATCTTTGATGTGCACACCCGCCGTCATCATCGGCGTCGGCAACCTTGTCGAATCCAAACGCAGTACTTTGAGTTGATTAACGACGGTTTTCGGTTGGGGATCACCCGTTTTTCGGATCACGAGCGATGGGTCACAGAACCACGCCGCGTCTTCGTTGGCTTGTCGAACGAGGTTCTCATTTCGATGGGATGCGGAGTTGGACCATTCCACACCGTCGAAAGTATCGTAACGGTTCATCGCGAGTCGGATGCCCGTCGGACCTGCCCACTGAACCACCGCGTTCTCAACGGCGTCTTTCAGTTTCAGGTGCTTCTCGGCTGGCATCCGATCGATGGAAAAGGAGTTGCCACCCTTCTCGCTCTTGGCCGTTTTCTGGTGAGCTTCCAAAACACGTTCTGCGGTCAGACCTTGGCGGCGTTCCCATTTCATTTTCCGTTTGGGTTCGCCAATGGAATCACTGAACATGTCAAACAGTGTCGATTCGGTAGATTCCAAAAACAGGTCCGACTCAACCGCACCAAAGGATTCCGCATGGTCTTTCGCCGCAATCGCCGCATCGCCGGTTCCCACACCACTGCGAGCGGCCGGGTCTGACCATTTCGATCCGCCGCTCGTCGGCATGAAGCCAAACGTCAACTGAGTCGAATCGCTAAACCGATCTCGAACGATCCATCCGCTGATGCCGAAGAGGACGACCGCGGCCAATACCGATGCAGGTCGAACGCCGTGGGAACGTTGGACGTTTTCTACCGCGCATAGGTCCAAACGTTCCCAGTGGTTGGCCACGAGATGCCACACGCATCCCGCCATCCAGGCGATCGCAATCAAGACGGCATACTGGCTATCGGAAATTGCCACCGCGAAAAGGGTTAAGAATCCGGATGCGATTAATGAGGTGGCACGCGTTCTCGCTGAACCGATCGCCATGCCCAGAGCAGCAGCACCGAGCATCGTCAACATGGTCATTTCGTAGGCGATCGGTGATCCCGTGAAACGAGCAATGAACGCTGCGACCAAAGGCACCAGAGGTACCGTCGCTGAGATGATTGGCGTTTTACTCGATGCAAACAGGGCACCGGTGAAGCAAAACGCGATGCCGAGCATTTCGGCGATGAATAGGGTTCTCGATTCGACCCCGTAACGCAGTGCACTGACTGCGAACAGCGAGAGTAATGCGAGGACAGTCGCTTCGACCGATTGGCGACTCAGTTTTGAATTCGCATTGGACAGCAGATCAGAGAGCAGGCGTTGCATACTGCACCTCCTTCCAGATGCCCGCCAGAGCGATCGACAGATCGTCGTGACGCCCGAATACGAATTGGCGACGGTTTCCTCCACCACGTCGGCAACCGAGTGGATTTTCCATACGCACGATCACGTCGCCGTGAATCGAACCGGATATGCAAATGTTGGGACAATTGCCAAACGGTTCGACCGGGTCACAGGTCTCACCATCGATCGCGATGTCGGCCAACGCGTCGAGCATCTTTCGGCGACCGTGGGCGCCAAAGCCATACCGGAGCGGTCGTTTGCCCAATCGAACGTCGGCCGCGATTCGTGATTGATGCAGCGATACGAGGATGCTCGTCGCTACGCGGACGCGGCGGGCCAACGACTCTCGGTCGGTATGAAGGTGGGTGTCTAGCAGAACCTGTACCCGTGATGTTTGCGGTTCACCGCGTTCGGTCACGATCAGCGATTCGCAGCGTGCCGATGCAGCCCAGTTCACGTGTTTGGCAGAGTCGCCGCGTCGGAACGTTCGGACGCCCACAAAGTCACCGCTTTGACCGCCCCGATGCCCTTCGCCTTCGGTTGCGTTGTCGAGACCGGTAACCGGCATGACGCCATTGATCGGATAGGCCTTGGGCCAAACGGTTAATGAATCGACGGCGAACAGGTCACGTCGGGCCGTCCAGATTCCGAAAGGGAACGAACATGTGACTTTGGGTTTCACCACCGGGTAGTGTCCCCGCAATTCCGGAGTGACCGCCAACCCGTAGTCTGCTCGGCACAATGGAGGCACACGCGTCAATCCGACGTTGGGTTGGTTTTCATCGGTCGTTTGGGAATCCAGATATCCTTCGATCGCCAATCCCATGGCGGGAATCGGCAAACGGTTGTGAACGCTCACCACCATTCGGCAGGAATCGTCTTCGTGAACCGCATTGGTGGACGGGCGAAGCTCGCACCGCGTCACGCGTACCGCGATCCATGGCCACACCATGCCGGTCGCGATGATGGTGGCCAACGAAGCGGCGAGGGGCCAACCGATCGGGCTGAAATACAATCCAATAAGAACACTGGCGAGAGTCGCCAACGCAAACCAGCCGACGGGTTCTTTGAGCCAATAAACAAAACGATTTGCCCACGGACAAAAGTCGGTCGTCATCACGCGTGACAGCCAACCTTTTTCGTGAGGCGCAGCATGGGCAGTTGCCATGGGACCGAGCCTTGAGAGCGGAGAGAAATGGGCAGGAAGTCAGCCGCTTTCAACTCGCAAACCCAATGGCAGCACGTCGGCGCGTACGGACCGAGTGCTGGCGTGGGAGAGGGATCTGCTGACTTCTAGATGGACGAGTGCTTTGGCGCACTCGGAGGCCCGCGAACGGACGGTCCCGACCGTTCAACGCTCGAAAGTGTGAAGTCCTCCATCGGAGCGATGCCCCGAGGTGTCGGCTCGATCGTTGCGGTAACGAATACCGCCAGCATCGCCATCGCGTGACGCGACAGGTAGAAGTTCTGGCAGATACTGCACGTATCCGGGTCGTGCTCGTGCGGGGGAGCATCCTGGGACGGAGTCTCCGGGTTGGGAACGTCCGACGATGACCCGTTTGATGCGGTGGTCGCGCCGTGGCAGTGGTGATGGCAGCAGCAGGAGTGCTTGCCAGCGGCTCCGCCTGTTGACGGAGGCTCTCCAACCGAGTGTTGAATCGTCCCGCAAGACGACTCCGGGCCACAGCATCCGACGTGTACCCATCCTGCGACGTTGCTGGTCAACAACGACACGAGGAGGAGCGAAACCGTCAGAAGGCGTGGTTGGAACACGATCGGGAAGTCAAAAGAGAATGCTGTGCAAAGCGTCAGAGAAGGGCACTTGCCCTTGGTGCAACGGTCCGCCAGGTCAAGCTGTATTCTGCTCTGCTGTTACTCTCCGTCAACCGCGATTGTTCACTACTCCTGCCGCATTTGCCGAGATTTATCAAATCTGAACGGGCGCGAAAACGTCCGCACCCGCCGAATCAAGGCTCTCTCCAGAAGAGGGGGCAGTTTGACGTTCTCGGGGGTTGATTCCGGCGAGTGAAAGCGAGATGGACAGCAAAATTACCGCGACGGGCGCCGGCACGCGGCAACATGCCACGGATCTGGTCCGCTTGCGCAGGCAGAAAGGATCAGTTAAAAAAGAAGGCAATTAATTGTTGACAAAATAGAGGTTGGTGGGCATTTGCGGATACAATCAATCCCCTATCCCACCTTGAGGCCCTATCCGAGAACGCAGAAGCCGGTCGGCCGTCGCCGCAATTTTCACGCAAGAACCGTCGCAAAATCCTGATCAAAGGTTTGATTCCGGTGGTTTTCGATTGGGTGACTACCTCCGCGATGACACCCCATCGGCAGGGAACCATCTGTTTCCTGTTGGGGGCGCTTCCGCCTTCCCTGCCGCCCTCCGCTGCCGGCGGGTTACTCGCCATTGGACTCAAAGCCCCACCCGAGCAAATCGAAATCTGTCTCGACACATACCTTCCGTCGTATCCGACGCAGGACCGTCCGAGGCCAAACAGCATGAATCGCTGGGCGTCGATCACCTCACTGAAACGAAAACCAAGACATCAACCGCTGGAGATTATCACGATGAGAACATTGCTGCTTCTATCTTTCTGGCTATTCGCGGGGGTGCTCGCGCAAGCCGGAAACGGCTCCCCCAACGTGCTGTGGATTTTGACCGACGACCATCGGTACGATTCGATCCGCGCGTTCAACCAGATGCTGCACGGCCGTGAAATGAGTGAGTTGGGCTACGTCGAGTCACCCAACACGGATCGATTGACCCGCATGGGGACGACCTTCATCAATACGTACTGTCAGGCGCAAGGCTGTGCACCGTCGCGGGCATCGATGCACTACGGTCGATACCCGTTCCGTTCGGGGATTTACGAATTCGAGTACCACAACAACAACGCTGAACATTGCCGACCTACTCTCCCGGAAACCATGGCGGAACTCGGCTACCAGACAACGCACGTCGGTAAGTTGGGCGTCCGGATCAAAACCATCAAAGGGGATTGGGCCGCCTCGCATCCGATCTACCAACAGAGTTTCTATTTCAAAGATCTTGCCAAAGACGGTTTGTGTGCCTGGGGGAAAGATTGGATCTCTGTCATCAACGGCCGGAAGTTTGACAAGCCATTTCAAAGTCTCGAGTACTTTGTTACGCCAGATGGCACACGAGAATACTGTTCACTCGAACTCGAGGAGTTGATGCCAGAGTATGCCGGCACCGCCGCCATGACGATGGAAAAGTATGACCTCCTGCGTCACTACAACAAGAAGAAAGGCAAGCACGTCGACAGCGGGATGATCCTCGCCGGAGTCAGCGCTCGCGAAGCCGGTAAGACCCGCGACGGGTACTACGCATCGATCTTCGTCGACTTCCTAAGGAACCAAAACAAAGCGTTCCGTGTTGGCTCGCGAGATTATGACGGTGTTGATACGAGCAAGCCGCTGTTCTGCCATATCGGGTTTGACTTCCCGCATACGCCTGTGTTGCCACCCGCCGACTATCGCAAACGTTTCCAACAGCACGACTACAAGATTCCAGTTCTCGATGAGAATGAACTCGAAACCATGCCGGCTCAACTCCGCAAGCAAGTCCACCACGGTTATTCGGATCATTTTACCGACGCGGAAAAACTCGCCATGATCCAGGACTACTACGCGTTCTGCGCGTACGGTGACACGCTCGTCGGTCAAGCCACCGATGCGTTCATTGAGTACAGCGAATCGCAAAAACAACCGTGGACGATCGTTTACGTTTGCGGGGATCATGGTTGGAAACTGAACGATCACGGATCGGTCTCCAAGTTCACTCCTTGGGACGTCGACAGTCACAACCCGATTGTGGTTGTCTCGTCAGACAAAGAAGCTTTTCCCGCGGGCAAGGTGGTGACCGACTTCACCGAATTCGTCGACATCGCACCGACCATTCTCGCCGCCGCGGGGGCTAATTTGGATGATGCCAAATACGATTATCTCGACGGCAGTGACTTAGCGGGAATCGTCTCGGGCGAGATCCCATCACGTGATTATGTGATCGGTGAAAGTCATGCCGTTATCGGCCCACGTGCCTTCATCCGCACCAAAGATTATGTGTTCTCAATGCAAACGCGTCCCAGCAAGAAGCGTGGCGAGAATATGGATTGGGCGCGCGATGCTTCGTACGAAGAACTCGATCCGGCGCTCTATCACATGCCGTCCGATCCGAAGGAAGTCAACAACCTCGCGTTCAATCCTGAGTTCCAACATGTCGCCGCCGCGATGAAGGAAAAACTGCTCAACATTGTTCTCGGCGACAATCGTGTGGAAGTCGATTGGGGCGGTAACAAGGCACTCGGAACGGAAGTCTTCCGCAGTAACTTTGCTCCCGGTGCTCACGACAGAAAACTCAGCTTCTAGTAAGAAGGAACATTCCATTGCTTAGAACATTCGCACTCTTTCTCGCGGTCACCGCGCTCTTGCCTGCAATGGCAAACGCAGGTGACCGGCCGAACATTGTGTTCGTTCTCGCTGATGATCTCGGGCTCGGTGATGTCAGTTACTACGCCCGCGCGATTCGAAACAGAGAACCGTTCGTGCAAACGCCCAACATTGATTCGTTGGCGGCGCAGGGGCTCTGGTTTACCGATGGGCATTCCGCAACCGCTCTGTGCGCACCGACTCGCTATGCCGTGATGAGCGGCAACAACAATTACCGTTCCTACGCACCGCCGGGAGTGTGGAGTACGTTTGCGCCGTCGGCGTTTAAGGAAGGCGAGGTTACTCTGGGAACTGTCGTTCGCGACGCAGGTTACAGCACCGGTTTCATCGGCAAGTGGCATTTGGGAGGTGACTTCTACGTTCCCGGCACGAAGACCATTTATCGAGGCCCCAAGTCCGGTGACTTGATCGGGAAAGTCGATGTGACCCGATGGATCGGCGGCGGTCCAAAGTACTGCGGATTCGACTACGACTTCACCACGCCTTGTGGTGTCCAAGGGCCCATGTACTTGTTTTACGAGAACCAGCAGTGGTACCCGTGGGCTGACGATTCGGAAATTGTGTTCTTCAACGAAGACGTCGCCAAGAACCCGAAGGACGTCAGCGACAAAGGCCCCGGTCCCGGAGATTCGAATTGGGACACGCGTCAGGTAGGCAAAATCCTTTCATCCAAAGCGGTCGATTTCATCCACGCAAACGCCGAAAAGGACGCACCGTTCTTCCTCTACTACTGCAGCCCGATGGTGCACCTGCCGCACTGCCCGACCGACGAGTTTGACGGTCGACCAGTGAAAGGCAGCTCTGTCACGCCACACCTCGACATGACCGCCGATCTGGACATGCAGATCAAGCGAATCGTTGACGCACTCAAAACAACCGGCGAATTCGAAAACACGCTCTTTGTCTTCTCAGCAGACAATGGCGGGTTGCAGGACAAGAAAGCCGCCAAACAGATCGGTTATCAACCCGGTGGCGAGTGGAACGGATCAAAGAACACGCCATTGGAAGGTGGTCACCGCGTGCCGACCTTTGCCGTGTGGCCGGGGCATATCGAACCAGGGGTGAGCGACGAGTTGGTCGTGAACCAGGACATGGTGGCCACGTTTGCGTCGTTGGTCGGAACGGAAATTCCCAAAGGGCAGGCTCAGGACTCCAACAACTTGTTGCCCCTGTTGACCGGAAACGGCAGGTTCGAGAAGCGGGAATATTTCATCAATCAGGCTGGTGCAAACCAAGAGTTAATGCTTCGTCGGATGCCTTGGAAGTTGATCATCCAAAGCAATTTCAAACGGACCTCGTTTGAACCGAAGTCTCTCTATCACCTCGGAAATGATCCGCACGAAGACAGAAATTTAATCAGTAATCCAGAATTCAAAGCGACCGTGGAGCAGATGTTCCAAGAATACATGGACATCGTCGAATCCGGTCGCCCCACCGCGCCGGGACACTAAAGCAAAACGGCCGTTCGGCTCCCTCACGTTACAAGAGAACAGAATCATGGTACGCCTCCTGGTTGTCTTGGCTTCGTTGTTTGCGATCGCCCCACCGTTAAGGGCGGTTGCTGAAAACGAAAGGCCCAACATTCTTTGGATCATCACCGATGATCAACGGCCCGATTCGGTATGTGCTTACAACCGGATCGTTTATGGGCAGGAGGAAAGTCCACTCGGTTATGTCGAGTCACCTAATATCGATCAGCTCGCAGCCGAAGGTGTTCTTTTCACCCGCGCGATGTGCAACTCGCCGGCATGTGGTCCGTCACGTGGCTCGATGCACTCTGGACGCTATCCGTTTCGAAACGGTCACTACGCGTTTGAACTGACGCACCAAAATCCCGACTTCGTTCGACCGGTCGTCCCGCAGATTCTGCGTGGTCAAGGATACGTCACCGCGTCGTTCGGCAAGGACGACCCGTATATTTATCGATGGGGGCCCGGCCAAGGGTTTCATGATCCGGGTTTCTACGATGTGCGAGTTCACAACAAGCACAGTTTGCAGAGAAATGGTGTCGGCGACGTCGCCAGTTTGGTCGCCTTTGGGAAAGGCGGCTTCTTAGGCAACACCGAGGTTGTCTTCTACCCTGATGGGCGTCAGCGAAAGTACTTCCTCAAACGCAGCAAGGGAAAACCGACACAGGAAGATCTCGATGAGTTGGCTCGTACCAACAAGGAGTTTGGAATACTCCGCTCTTACACGTGCGGTGGTCTGAAGTCGTTGATCTTCGGTGGTGTGAACCCGAAGCCAGCCCACGACACCGCTGACGCACACATCGCGACGGAGATGGCGAACTACTTGGCGAATGCTGATCAAACGTACGAGACCCTTTGGGGCGAAGAACGCAAAGGCGCGGATACCTCCAAGCCACAGTTCATTCATCTCGGTTTTCATTTCCCTCACACGCCAGTGTTGCCACCTAGATCATTCCGCGATCGTTTTAAAACGAAAGAGTATCGCGTACCTGACTTTGACGCAGAAGAGCTCGCAAAACTTCCGCCGCAACTCGCAAAACTTTACAACCAATGCAAAGTTGACGGCATGACCGATGCGGAGAAACAGCAAGCGATTCGGGACTACTATGCATTCTGTGCGCATGGCGACGCACAAATCGGCAAGGCCGTGGAGGCGTTTAAGACGTACTGCGAAACGGCCGGTCAGGAGTACCTGATTGTGTTCACCGTCGGTGACCACAGTTGGCATCTTGGGGAGCAAGGTATCGAAGCGAAGTTTGGTCCATGGGGGCAATCGGTCGCCAACGCAGCAATTGTCGTCGCCAGCGACAAGCGTCTCGTTCCTTCGGGCGGGCATTGTGATGAGATGGTCGAATTTGTTGATTTTGCTCCCACCCTGTTGTCGGCCGGAGGCGTGGACATTACCGATCCACAGTTTGAATTCCTGGACGGAGTTAGCCTGTTCGACGTGGCATCAGGTGCGGCGCCTGAACGCGAATACATCGTCGGCGAAATTCACCTCGTTGCCGGACCACGAGCCTACCTGTACACCGACCGTTTTCGTTTCTCGATGCGGAGCCGACCGTTTTCCGGCCAAGTGAACGAAGAGAATTTCGGCAAAGATTTGAAATGGGCACTGGAAGCTCCTGTCGATCAAGTCGATCTGGCCCTCTACGATCTCGAGCGTGATCCCCTCGAACGCAACAACGTGGCCGACGATCCTGAGTATCGCGAACTCGCCGCATGGTTTCGCAACAAGCTCGGCAACATCGTGCTCGGCGACGGGCGTGTCGAATGCGACTGGAGTCAACCGAACAGTTTCGTGATAAGTAATTTCGCGGAAGGGGCGGACGATAAGAAGGCGGACATACCGGAAGCGTTGCTGCCCACGAACTGACCGTCGTGTCGATGGAAGTCGTCGTGCCGTCTTGTTTTCACGATGATGTTCTTGCACCGAAATTCTTCGAGAATTCACCCACAGGTAAATTGGATAGCTCGCCGTGCCGCGGTAGGCTGGTGAGAAATCTCTTGGCACCTGATTGGAGAAATCTGATGAAGACGTTGTGTGTGGTAGTAGTGGCTCTGTTTTGTATCGTCAGCCCTTTGAATGCGGATGAGCCACAGGCTCCTGCGTCGATGGAGATCATGATGCAGCAAATGATCAAACTCGGCACACCCGGTGAGGAGCATCAGATGCTCGCTAAGTTTGTGGGGCAGTGGGACTGCGAGGTGACCGAGTACCCGATGTTCCCCGGCATGGAAAAAACGGTCTCCAAGGGCGAGGCGGAATTTGAATCCAAAATGGGTGGTCGAGTGATCGAGCAAGAATTCGAAAGCGAATTCAACGGTATGGAGTACGAAGGAGTCGGCTTCCTCGGCTACGACAAAGGCAAACAGGTTTACTACAGCACCTGGATGGACAACATGTCGACTCAGTTCATGTACGCCGAAGGGACTTACGACGAATCGACCAACACGATTACCGAGAAATGCGAAACGCACTGCCCGCTCGGTGAAATGAAAAACAAAATGGTGACGAAGTTGAAGTCCGACGACGAGTTCGTGTTTGAAATGTACGGGCAACTCGATGGTCAACCCGAAATGAAGAAGATGATGCAGATCGTCTACACCCGGAAGTAGCCAATCCGAATCGGAACGAAGGTGAAAACCGCGTCCGGATGATGGACGCGCGGCCGGCTGCATCTGCGATGTGAAGGGGGAGTGCCGGGCTGCTACGAATCGTTCCCTTTGACACTGTCGATTTTCTCTTGCATGGACTGTTCCCGGTCCGTGCGGGTTCCAACTTTGATGCTGGTTGTGATCCGTGGCGCTCCCATCGCGTGTACCCGAGTGTGGCATTCTTTGACGGCTGCGAATACGTCGTCCCAGTCACCTTCGATGTTGGTGCCGTATGCGTGGAGTTGGTGTTTCAATCCGGCTTCCTGCAATACCTTCTGACATTCGGCAACGTATCGGCTCACTGAGACACCGACTCCCATCGGGACAACGCACAAATCAATGATGACTTTCATCTGGGATGCTTCCTTTTGAGTGGAGCCGCAATCGGTTTTGGTTGGCTGTATGCAAAGTCTATCCACTCACGCTGCGGAGGGTAGCGTGCGGGGAGGTTCGATTCGGCGGTGGACGACTTCCGGAGAATAAGTTGACCGCTGGCGGCGAGAAATCTGGATATATGGATCGGCGGGCAATCGTCCCGCGAACTTACCGACGCCTCCAGAACTCGAAGATGAGCCCAGACCGATGAACCGAGTACTTTCCGCTTTATTGTTGACCGCCGTGAGCCTTTCAATTTTCGCGGGACAATCTGCTCATGCAGCCGGACCCAAACTGCGAGCGTTCACTAACGAGACCGCCCGCTTCGATGCGTTGATGCCGGCCGGTGTGACCAATGAGACGATCCCAGGGAAAAACCTGGTTGACACCGAATACCGTTCAACGGTCCACGTCAGCGGTGCCAAGTTCCAAGTACGCGTGCGGGTCCTCGTTCCGATCAAAATGGATGACAAGGATCTGCTCGACCAGTACGGCGAGAGTATGGTGGCGCAGGGCGAAAAGCAATTGATCGACGCGTTCGGGCAGCCATCGAGTTCGAAACGAATGACACAGAACGGCGCAAAAGGAAAAGATTTCACGTTCCGAATTTCCGGCAGTCGAACACGCGACGGCAAGGCTCTCGTGATTCGCCGCCGGGTGCTTTTCGATGGCCAACGGTTGTATCAGATCATCGCAGAGGGATCTCCGAGCGTGGTCGATTCTCTCCAGGCGAGCGACTTCATGGATTCCGTCGGACCGATGCTCTAACGGTGTATCGATAAACTGCGGCTAACACCGATGGGCAGATTCGCTTTCGCGGAGCCTCTAAAAATTGCTCTGCGAATTCGATAGGCTTGGTGCAGTTTGCTGTCTCCCACAGATCGTGTGTGAGAACTACGCTGCGTTTTTACACGGAGTTTGTGAGAAGCGTGCAAGAATCGCCCATGCTGTTTAGCTAGAATTCTCGGTCCCTTTTATATTTCGAGACCAGTGGACCGTTGGCGGTAAGACATTGATGCGGAAGCAACAGAGTTGTTTTTTTCTAGTATTCGTTTGGCTATCGGCTGCTCCCATCTCTGGAGCGGAATCGGTCAATCAAAACGACCCGGTCATCTTCAACGAGCACGTGCGGCCGATCTTGTCTCGGCACTGCATTGCCTGTCATGGTCCCGACGAGGACGATCGTCAGGCCGGTTTGCGACTCGACACGTTCGATGGTGCGACTGAAGACTTTGGCGGGTACGCCGCGGTCGCACCCGGAGATCCCGAAGCCAGTGAGATCATGGTCCGCATTCTGACGGACGATGAAGACATGCGAATGCCGCCGGCGGATCACGCAGGTCGTCTATCGGATGCGGAGGTCGGGACACTCCGTCGCTGGATCGAGCAGGGGGCCGACTACCAAACGCACTGGTCGTTCAGCGCTGCCCGCATGCCAGAGATTCCCGATGAGGTTCAAAACGAGACACACCGCGTGGTGGACTATTTCATAGACAAGAAACTCGAGAAAGTTGGGCTGCACCGAAACGAACGGGCGGATCCCCGTTCACTCGTGCGGCGATTGTCCTTGGATCTCACCGGACTGCCTCCGGTTGCTCATTCCGAGCCTGTCCAATCTGCGATAGACGACTACCTCGCTGCTCCCACATCGGACAACTACACGATGTTGGTCGACGAACTTTTGCGTACACCCGCATACGCCGAACATTGGGCCGCGATGTGGTTGGACTTGGCCCGATACGCAGATACGGTCGGTTACTCAGGCGACGAACACCGGGATATCTGGCCGTGGCGCGACTGGTTAATCGCTTCTTTGATGGAAAACAAATCCTACAAAGAAATGTCGATCGAAATGATCGCCGGTGACTTGTTGCCCGATGCCACCACCGACCAAAAACTCGCAACCGCTTTTCATCGCAACACGCTGTCTAACAACGAGGGCGGCACGAATGATGAAGAGTTCCGCACGGTTGCGATCAAGGACCGTTTGAGTACGACGCTCAACTCGTGGATGGGGATTACCATCCGCTGCGCCGAATGTCACTCGCACAAATACGATCCGATCAGTCACGTCGAGTACTATCAGTTGCTCGATTACTTCAACCAGAGCGCGGATGCCGACCGCAGAAACGAGTCGCCGAAATTGCCGGTGCCGCCCCGACGCGATCTCGAGATTGCCGAAGAGTTGAAAACAAAACTGGTCCAGCTTCGAGAGGCGGTTTTCAGTCAACCTGAGGTATGGACGCAGCAACGCCCCGTGGAAGTCGAAGGTCAGTCGGGGACCACTCTCGAGGTGCTCGATGACAACAGCGTGCTCGCCAAAGGAAAGAACCCGTCATACGAAATCTACGAAGTCACGTTTGAACTCCCGCCGCATCAAACCATTAACGCGATTCGATTGGAAGTCATCCCGCACCTGCAGCATGACGGCAAAGTAGGCCGCAGCGGCGACGGCGGGTTTATCCTATCGCAAATTTGGATCGAAGCGGAGCGAGACGGCGAGAAGAAAAAGGTGCCCCTTAAGGACGCCGAAGCGGATTTTGCACAGCCCAATCATCACCCGCGTACCGCGATCAAAGAAGATGTCCAAAGCGGGGCCCATCAACAAGGGTGGGCGGTGCGACATCCCGTGACCGGATACACCGATCATCATGAGGCGATTTTTGAACTCGGAGAGCCTTTGCGATCCGACGAGGCGTCACGTTACACCATCTACCTGCGGCATGACTCGCCGTGGGTTCGTCTCAACATGGGGTGCTTCCGGATTTCAACGACCGACCAGGAAAACGCCGCCGAACGGTATCGCAAGGATGAACTGGATGCCGATCGCATTGAACTTCGCAAATGGGAGGCCATGGCGGCGGAACGTGTCCGCGTTCCCATAATGCAAGAAAAGCCAGAGGAAGGTCGACGCGAAACTCACGTCATGCTCGGTGGAAACTACCTCAGTCATGGCGAAAAGGTGTCTGCGAAATTGCCCGAGGCGTTTGTGCCCGAAGCGGCGGAATTTCGGGGTGATCGTTTAGGGCTGGCCACTTGGATTTTTGATGAATCCAATCCCCTTACCGCCCGCGTCGCCGTGAACCGTTACTGGGCTCGTTTGATCGGTGCCGGGTTGGTGGAAACCGAAGAGGACTTTGGAACGCAAGGAACGCCCCCTTCGCATCCGCAATTGCTCGACTTCCTTGCAGTTTCGTTTCAGCAGAAACAGTGGGACGTTCGAGAGTTGATCAAGATGATCGTCGGATCAGAATCGTATCAGCAGTCGCAGGTCGCTACCGCGAAGGCGTTGGAAGCAGACCCACGTAACCGTCTCTTGTCGCGAGGTCCTCGGGTTCGTTTACAGGCAGAGGTTGTTCGTGATCAGGCGTTGGCGGTCGGTGGATTGTTGTCTGGCAAAATGTTTGGTCCGCCGGTCTACCCACCGAGCCCTATCAAACGGGTCGTCAATGCCTTCACCGGCGGAATGACTTGGCAGGAAAGTACCGGCGAGGATCGTTACCGCCGTGCGATTTATACCTATCTCAAACGCAGTGCCCCGCATCCGCTCTTCGAAACGTTTGACATGTCGAGTAGGGATGTTTGTAGCATGCGCCGTTTGCGGACCAACACACCGCTGCAATCTTTCATGACGCTCAACGATGTTACCTTCATCGAGGCCGCACGCGGGTTGGCCGATCAAATGCTCAACCACCGCGAGCAAACTGCTGACGTTGCCACCGGTCCCGAATGGGCGGCGAGCATCGAATACGGTCTGCAACGAGCCCTCTTCGTCGATGAAGTTTCGGCCGGCCAAGTCGAAGTCCTGTCTGATCTGTTTCACCAGTGTCGAGAACGCTATCGAACGCGGATCAAAGAAGCCGTCAAATTCACCGGTCAAACCGTCGATCTTCAGACGACTACCGATGACGAAAAGAGTCGGCTCGTCGATCGTGCTTCCATGACCGTGGTCGCCAACGTGATCTTGAATCTCGATGGCGTTCTCAACAACTGATTCCGCAACGTATTTCATTCATCCGTTTCGACGGGGCGTTTGCGTAGCCTCGGTACCGCATTGTTTGTTTTCCTATCGTCCTTAATGAGTGCAAAATGAATTCCAGTCGCTTGTCCCCAGAGGCTGAACTGAACCTGGCATCGGCTCGGCTGCAAACTCGTCGGCACTTTCTCGCCAATTGTTCGGTTGGACTCGGCGCGATCTCCGCCGGACTGCTTGGTGCAAAATGCAACGAAGGTTCTGCAAGCACGCTTCACGATTCGACCGGTTTCGCGAGCGACTATGCGAAGCCTGCCAAGCATGTCATTTATTTGCATATGGCAGGGTCTCCTCCCCAGCATGAACTGTTCGATTTCAAACCGGAGTTGAAGAAACACCACCTCGAACCGTGCCCGGATGAGTTGATCGAGGGCAAAATGTTCGCGTTCATCAAAGGGAAACCAAAGCTGCTCGGCCCCGTCTATCCGTTCAAAAAATACGGCGAGTCGGGAATGATGCTGGGTGAAAAAATCCCGCACATCTGGCAGCACGCCGATGACCTTTGTCTGATTCGATCGATGCATACCGATCAGTTCAACCATGCACCGGCGCAGTTGTTGTTGCACACCGGTTCGGCGCAGTTCGGCGGATCGTCGTTCGGTTCGTGGGCAACGTACGGCCTTGGAAGTGAGAGCGATAACTTGCCGGGGTTCATCGTCATGGTGTCGGGTGGCAACATGCCCTCGGGCGGAAAAAGCTTGTGGGGCAATGGGGTGTTGCCGAGTGTATTCCAAGGCGTGCAGTGCCGAAGTGAAGGCGATCCGATTCTCTACGTCAGCAATCCGGATGGAATGGGAAGTGACATCCGGCGAGCAAGTCTGGACGCACTCAATGAACTGAACCGACGCGAACATGAGGTCTTCCAGGATCCCGAGACACTTACCCGAATCGAGCAATATGAACTCGCGTTTCGCATGCAAACCGCCGTGCCTGAGGTGATGGATATCAAACGAGAATCCAAACAGACTTTGGAATTGTACGGTGCGGAGCCGGGCAAGGCATCGTTTGCGAATAATTGCCTGCTGGCACGCCGTTTGGTCGAGCAGGGCGTTCGCTTCGTTCAGTTGTTTGACTGGGGATGGGATATCCACGGCACCGCGAAGTATGACGACATGGAAAACCAGTTCCCGATGAAGTGCACGCAGGCTGACAAACCGATCGCGGCGCTACTAACCGATCTGAAACAACGAGGGTTGCTTGATGACACGCTCGTCATCTTTGGCGGAGAGTTCGGACGCACGCCGATGGTCGAGGCTCGCAACGGAACGATGAAGTTCATCGGGCGTGACCATCATCCCGACTGCTTCAGCGTTTGGGTCGCCGGTGGCGGATTCAAACGCGGCATGGAATACGGAGCGACGGATGAACTCGGGTTCAAAGTCGCCGAAAACCCGGTCGATGTGAAAGACTTCCAAGCCACGGTGTTGCACGCGATGGGACTCGATCCGTATCGACTGAGTTTTCTCAGCCAGGGTTTGAACCAACGGCTGATTGGTCCATCGAACGAAGCACGCATCATCCACGATTTGCTAGTCTGATAGGCCCGCTGCTTAGTCGCCGATAGCCGTTCGCACCAACGGTAGATGATCGCGTACCGAACTCGACGACTAACTGAACCGGGCGTCAGCATCGGGAGCGACGAGGGAAGAACGCACTGACGAACGCACGGCCTTCATCATGGCGTGGCCGCAATGAGTTCGCGTGGACCTAAGTGCGGCGTTCAGGCAGTTTGCTTTGAAAGTTGTTTGAGCGCGTGGATGATGTCGTCCGGTTCCGCACGGTGACGATAATCCACGTCGACGAAACGCCATGTCACGACTCCATCGCGGTCGATCACGAAGGTTGCCGGGATCGGTAGCACGCTGCCGTTGCCGCCATTGATTGCGGATAGTTCGAGATTGCGATCATTCCGCATGTGCTCCAGGATCAGCTCGGGCACTTCCCACGCGACACCGTACTCGGCCGCGACGCGTGCGTCGTGATCCGAAAGGACGGGGAACTCCAACGTCTCCTGTTCCTCGTGAGAAAGCGAGTTGTCAGGCATTTCGGGACTGATCGCAGCGAGTTCCGCGCCGAGGGCACGGATCTCCGGGAGTCGTTGTTGCATCGCACGCAGTTGCAGATTGCAATACGGACACCAACTACCTCGATAGAACGTCACGACGACCGGACCGTTGGTAATCAAGTTCGATAGCGAGACTGACTTGCCTAACGGTGTCGGTAAAGTGAAATCAGGAGCGTTCTGGCCGACGTCCAACGCGTTCGCACCGGATTGAAATACTTCCGCGGAGGACAACAGTTCGTCGACCTTCTTGGCAAAATTCGGATTGTTCTTTCGAGTGTTTGCGATCCTGGCGTCGGTTTGTTCTCGGAGACTTGGCATTTTCATTCCTGTCAGTGACGAGGCACAACGGGGGTTTCTGGTATCGCGGCGTTTGATGGGTAATGCGTGCCGGCGGCAATCTTCCGCCAAAACGAATGCCTCCGTTGGGATCGAACCGGTGCTTCGTGCGACTTCCTCGCGAAGACACGATTACACG
>JBICHZ010000324.1:0-3498 GCA_043101355.1 Rhodopirellula sp. JB044 | reverse complement strand
CTATCGATGTGTTTCGCCGATGGCACGACCGGACGATCCGGGGGCGTCTTCAACATGCGACGCCGGATATCGTGCGTTGGTGTTGCTCGCCTTCACCTACGCCGCATTCAAATTGGGGTTTGTTGCACTCACCAGCCCACCGATTGGACGTTTTTCCGATGCGGCGTTCGTTTTCATCCCAGGTGTGCTGCTGTGTGCGGCCTTTGCGATCCTGCAACAGATCAGGCAATCCACGTAGAGTACTTTGGAATTCTAAGTGCCCGATCCCCGTAACTGGATTCGCCTGGACTCAACTCCTCAAAGTCCGACAACATCGGCTTAATCGTATTGAAACGCGACCTGCACAACCTTCTTCTCGAGAGCTTCTTCTCGAGAGCGATTGAAGATCTTCGTATGGTTGTTGTCGCTCGCTCGCAGCCTATATTCCATGACTCGACTTCGCCATTGAATGAGGCACCGTTTTTGGTAAACGACCTGCAATGCGCGAATCGACCTTTTACGGCGACACGCCTTTCCTTTTCACCGATCAAGAGACAAGACTATGGACGCGTTCGACGCAATCAAACAAACCTATTCGACCAGCCAAATGGTGATGACTTCTTTTGTCAGCGATTTGAGCGACGAGGAATTGTTGACTCGGCCTTGTCAAGGTTGCAACCACATCGCGTGGCAACTCGGGCACTTGATCGTTTCCGAAGGCAGTCTGCTCGATTCCGTCGCACCGGGGCATTCGATCTCACTGCCGGAAGGTTTTGCCGAGAATCATTCGCGTGATAACGTCGCGAGCGACGACGCGAGCCAATTCTTAACGAAAGATCAATATCTCGATCTGTTCGCGAAATGCAAAGAAGCAACGTTCGCGGCATTGGATGCAATGAGCGACGAAGATCTCGACAAACCGGCCCCCGAACATCTCGCAAAAATGTTCCCAACGGTCGGAAGCATCTTGGTCCTCGTTTCAACTCACGTGATGATGCACGTTGGTCAAATCGTTCCGGTACGACGATCGCTCGAGAAGCCCGTCGTCATCTAAGCCGCAGGCCTTCGGAAGTTACGAGGCGTACCGAGTCGCTATGATCGTTTCGCCAACCAAAATCGGTGGCTTCCACGCTCGATCAAGGCCGCGGCACTTCGCGGCCTCGGCGTGTGATCATGGACGCGAACAGATATGGCTCGATGTTTTCGGTGAAGAATTTGACCGAGCCATCCGCGAGCAAGAAATAGGAACCGCCCGGGTGAAAGCTGTGAAAACCGAACCCGCGGGCGTTGGTGCAGTTAATCGCACAGGGACCGTCCTCGGGAGGCCAGGACAGTCCGTCACGCTGAGAACCTTGCATCCAATGTTCTCCGTTGACCAGATCGCCCCAACCGCCGCCGTTCGTTCCGACCAAGTTGGCTGTGGCGACGTTGTCGACGCGTCCTCCGCTATAGATCGTCGGTCCACCGGTGCGTTCTCCCAATAGGAACGTATTGGAAAGGCCGTCGAGAATGCCAGCGAAGCTGCCGTCCTGACCGCCACCGAAAACGGAACTGACCACCTGCAACGCGCCCTCTCGCTCGATCGAACCGTCGATCCCCGCGTGAAGCATGTAGTTTCCGTTCACACCCGTGGTCGGGGTGTAATCAATCGGGGCGATGTTCGTCGCTGTAAACGGCATGCCCATCGCGGTCGCATCAAACGTGTAACGCCGCGTGTCGGCCGATTCGGGCGTCGAGGGACAAACGTAAAGTGGCACAACTGACTGAATGACCGCCACGTTCCGCGGGCTGAGCTGATCGACGGCGACCACGTTCATATCGAATTGATCATAGATCGCCTGCTGCTCCATGAATGGCAGGATGGCCACCGACCAGGGACGCCCGTTGAAAGATTTGGGCGGTGTCTCGAACCAGAGCGCTCGTGGCAGAACTTGGTAGGCACTGTGATAGTTGTGAATCGCCAAACCGAACTGACGGACGTGGTTACTGCATTGCATGCGACGCGCCGCCTCACGAGCCGCCTGCACCGCCGGGATCAACAGCCCCACCAAGACCGCGATGATCGAAATCACTACGAGTAGCTCGACTAATGTGAAACCACCCTCAACTCGCTTTTTAGTCTTCATCGCCGTCACCGCCTTAACAAATGCTACACCCAACCGATGCGTTGGCTGCCTCTTCAACTGACTCATTGTTCCTGTTCCCAATTGTCCACTACCAGAGGGATCACATGCAACCGTGAAGTCTCATCGACGATCGCTTTGCTGAAATCCCAATCGTTAAAGACCAACACGTTGTTCTTCTGAGACATTGCCAGTGACCGGATCGCTCGATCGGGCGATGTCACCCTTACCGTCCCGATGAGCCGCAGAGTGGCGGCGTTCCAAACACCGAGCTCCCCAGTACTGCTGCCCGTGAGCAGGGTGCGTCCGTCCGGTGTAACAGCGAGAGATGTGATGCCGTGGAATTTCCCCGATCGCTGGTCGCCCGTTCGCCATTGACGCGATCTCTGCAGTTGCTCGCCACTCTCGTTCACCGCGTAGATGCGTCCGTCGAGCGACCCGAGCAGAAAACGCGACCGAACGTCGTCGCGGCAGGACGAGTCCAGGTGATCGAATCCCGGACCGAGTCCCCGCTCGGAGTAATCGCCAACGCGATAGAGAAAAACGGAGTCGCCGATCAGGAGCATCTCATCGTTGCCGATACTGAAAACGGCGCTCGCCGATCGTCGGAAACGAACCGATCCATCACGGGAAAACTTTTGCACCTCGCCGGAATCATCATAGACCACGCGGAACAGAGTCATCACGGTAGAGCCGTTCTTTAATAGTATCCAATCCGCCTCTTTGCCAACAAACACAGCGACCACGCCCCCCTCCGACGGTCTCGATTTGTTCGATGCATCCAGTTCGTGCACGCTACCGTTGCCGGATAATTCCTTCACAACAACATCGCTCTCATAACCAGCGGCCAACCATTTACCTTCATTGCAAATCTGCAAGAAACTGGTGTAGCGTTTACGCGGCCCGAGAACTTCTTTGATGTCACCATCCGCGACCGCAAGCCGATAAACCGACCCGTCATGTCGCATCGCGTATACAAACCTGCCATCATCCGTTACCACCGTGTGGACCGCCTTCATGCCTCGGAGATGCGGTGGCTGCGTGGGGATTTTAAATGCATGCGAGACACCGTCATTCGTGCCCTCGTCTGCAATGTACGAGGTTGCGATGGTGCCATCTTCGCCACCGCTGAAGATTCGACCTCTTGCGTCGAGAACGACTTCGGTTGCCTTGCCGCGATGTCGCACTGAGTATTCGGTCGGTTCGACTTCAATGGGCAGAGGTTTGTTCTCGCCACGTTCGATCGCGAGTCGTTTCTGCTCGTGCATGTCAGGAAGATCCCAAACGCCAACTCCTCCACCGAGCGTTCCCATGATCAAACGATTCCCGGCGTCGGTCATCTTCACCGATGTGACCGGCCCACAGGTGCTATCAAAGTAAAACCGGAACACCTGAT
>JBICHZ010000323.1:0-10446 GCA_043101355.1 Rhodopirellula sp. JB044 | reverse complement strand
GCTCGACGCGTGCGAGCCACAGCAGGCTCTGTTGTCTCCGCAGCTCTTCACGGCGAGGTGTGACGTCGGGATCAAAACCGTCACGTTCGATCTCGGCGAGTTCTTGTCGGTTGGACGCCAGTTGGCTTTCGAGCAACCCGTCGATGCGACGTTGACGGCTGAGGAGTCCTGTGATTGCTTCCGGGCTGGCGCCGTGAGTGATGGCCGTCAGTAGGTCGCCTCGCAACACCTCGACTTGACTGTCGGTGGTGGGCTGCTCGGTCAACTCGAGCGGCGGCCTCGCTGCGGGCTGAGCGAACACGCTACCAACGTTGACCGCCACCGCCACCGCCACCGCCATCAAAACCACGACCACCCCATGAAACGTTGACACGGATCTCGACCGCACATGCTGCGATAGCGTCGGTCCGGTCGGGCGTGATTGCCGCAGCGGTGTTATGGTTTTTGCCATGGTTGATCTTCGCGTCCGAGCAATCGGTTGACGTCACGTGAGACGACGAACAACCAATCGCTGAGCCGGTTGAGGTAAACGATCACCTCCTCACCAATCGGGGTTTCGGATTGGACGGAGTCGGCGAGGGTGATTACACGTCGCTCGCTACGACGACACACGGCGCGGGCGAAGTGTATTTGCGATGCCGTTGGACTGCCCCCCGGCAATATAAACTGCTTCAGTGGCGGCAGGCGTTGTTCGGTTTCGTCAATCCATTTTTCCAGCCGGTCGATGTGATCGGCGCCGATCACTCGCAGATCAAACTGGTCGGGGTGAGGCGATGCGAGTTCGGCACCGAGAGAGAACAACTCGTGTTGTACCTGAACGATCCGGTCGTCGAGCCGAGTTAGAAGTTCGCGTCGGTCGGACTCTAGCGAGTCGTCACGCAACGCTGAGGCCAGTTCGCAGCGGACACAGCCCAGGACCGCGTTGAGTTCGTCGACGGTGCCATAGGCTTCGATCCGAGTGTCGTCTTTGGCAACTCGCGGGCCGCCAAACAGTCCTGTCGTGCCACTGTCTCCGGTTCGTGTATAAATCTTCATGCGGTCACCTGCCCGAACGGTGTGGGGACGAATCGGATTGTCAGTGGTAGTCGGATCATCGAGGTTTTGAGTGTCCAAGAAAAAGAAAACGAAAGACGGCATAGTCCGCGCGGCGGGAGTCCTGCTGATGACCGAAACTGCCAATCCTCAGTTCTTGCTGATGCGGCATCCGGATCGTTGGGATCTGCCGAAAGGACATTGTGACGGGAAGGAAACCTACCTGGAAACGGCGGTTCGCGAAATGCGAGAGGAAACGGGAATCTCGCCTGAAAATTGCCGCATCGAGGACGATTTTCACTTCGACATTCAATATGAGGTGACTTACCGGAAACAACCGGGGATCATTTTTCAAAAGAACGTCAGGTACTTTTTGGGTTGGTTGCCTGAGGTCGTTAAAATTAAGGTGACCGAACACGAATCGTACGAATGGTTCGATTGGCAACCGAGAAAGCCGATTCAGGCCCAAACGATTGACCCGCTCCTGGATGCGGTGGAAGAATTCCTTGACGAACGGTCGTGAAGTTCGTCGCGGAACTCGCGCCTCGGCCGAGCTGACCTTTGATGAACCGGACCGGATACCTCTTACTGATACGCCTCGCGGCCCTCATACGACAAACTGCCCTCATGCGACAACGACTTTCCCACATCCGCTCAATCGCCTTCTGGATGATGCTCGTCGTTTTGATCATGACGCTCGGCGGGGGCGAGACCGCCGCACAGCAACAGCGTGCTCGCCCTCCGGTTTTTGACCAGCAAACAACGTCGCGGGTCTTCTTTCCGGATCTCTCATCGGCACTGCGGGGAGAGCGACCGTCGCTGTCGAGTTTGCAGAAAAGCGATGCGGAGGCGGCTCGAGCTCAAGCAAGCATCGCGAAGGAAACCGGTTCGGAATCCAATGAAAAACGATGGAACGAGTTGATCTCGGCCGTTTCTCTCGAGGATGAAATTAAGCGAGTCAAATTGAAATTCGATGGTGTGATCACAACACCGGGGGCATTCAACGGCGGCGGCTATCAGGACGCGCGTTTGCATTTAACAGTATTGGCATCGCTGTTCGCTGTTATCTCGGAATACTCAGGCGACGTGCGTTGGAAATCCGATGCGAAAACGGCTCGCGACATCACAGCAAAAACAGCGTTGAACTGCGCCGCGGGATCGACGCCGGTCTACAACGAAGCCCGGTTGCGGAAGGCGGATTTGCAGGACCTCGTTTCCGGAGCAGGGTTGTCCGTGGCCAAAGCAGGCGAAGATGAGAACGACTGGTCGATGATTGCGGACCGTTCGCCATTGATGGAGTACGCCGAGTTGGTGCTCGACGATCTGAGCGACGTCACCAACGATACCGATTCCGCGAAGGACAACATTGATGTGGTGCGACGCAACGCGGAGCTACTCGCTGTTCTTGGCGAGATCTTGATCCAAGAAGGAATGGATGACTCGGAGGACGATGACTACAAAGCGTTGAGCAGTGCGATGACGGCTGCGTCACGTTCGGTGGTGACGGCACTCGAACGCCAAGACTTTGATGGCGTACGCGAATCAGTTGGTGCGATCACGCAGAGTTGCTCGGCATGCCACGAAGAGTATCGTTAGACGCCGCTGGTGTTTGGGGTTGGATGACCGAGACGTGTGGCAAGCCGGTTGGGCGCGTGCGATCGAACACCGCGCCTCCACTTTCATGATGCGATCCCTCGCATCGACTTGCGTTTGCAGCAGCGTTTGAATTTTTCGCCGCTGCCGCATGGGCAGGGTGAATTCCGTCCGACACGTTTTCGTCGGCGTCGTGGCCCGCTGCCGAGTATCCGCTTGGGATTCTGGTGATACATCGCTTTCATCATCTGGTAGAGACGAGGGTTCTTCTTCTCGAGGATGGCGGGCGCCTCGAAGAAGTACTCACTGAGGACCGCGAAGTATTCGGCTTCGTTTGTATACGCGTAGTCATCAATGTGCTCGCCATTGCCAACGTCGCGGCGCAACTCTTCGCCGACCCAACGAACCCATGGGTCATACGTTTGCGCGTCGACGGTGGGGGGCACGCCATCGATCACGCCGTCTTCCTTGTCCACTAGGTGAGCGAACTCATGGATGCCGACGTTGCGTTTGTCAGACGCGTTCGAGAAACCAGTCACGAGCGACGGTTTTGACAGAATCATCACACCGCTGAGGTGACTGACACCGACCATGCCCAATGTTCTAGCGTCGGCGGAATCGTTGGTTTGATATTGTTCATCAAACGATCCGGGATAGATCAGGACTTCACCGAGTCCGGAATACTCGAAGTCATCAAACCCGAGAATAGGAATCACCGCACTGGCAGCAACCAATGCTCGGATCGACTCGTCAATGTCGGTTCGGATTCCCGTGATCGCGACCTCATCGAGGAAAACCTTCATGAGGTTGCGAAAACGCTCTTGTTGCTGGGGCGATAGCTTTCGAAAGTACTCAACCTGCGACTGCAAGGTCGCTTCCCAAACGTCCGGGAAAGGTTGAGCGAGAACATGGAAACGCCGACGTGTCTTCCGGCGCATGACGTAAAAAACACCAGCCGCGATCGGCAGCAAGGCCAACCACCACAGCGAAAGTGTCGCCAACAAACAGCCAGCGATTGCTATCAACGAGGCGACCACAATTGCCCATTTGCGATTGTGTGCATTGTCGGCGGAGGTAACTAGCACGCGACGGACTCTCCAGGGGAAAACAGACGATGATCAATCGTGAATGAAACCTGCCCAACACTCATCACCGGCATTACGCCTTTCGCACCCGATTGACTTCACCGCTGCGACAAATCACTTCGCCTGTTTCGGTTTGAACCCGCAGTTCCCCTCGGTCGTTGACCCCTTCGCAACGTCCTTCGATGGAACTGCCATCGACGGAACAACGGATCATTTCACCGGTCAACACGCATCGACGCCGAAAGCCTTCCAAGACTTCATCGGGTTGCGAGTCGCATTGTTCGACTTGGTGAATCAACCCGGGGATGAGTTCTTCGAGCAACGCTGCCCGGCCTACCAACTTCCCGGTGGCTTCGGCGATCGATGTTGCTTTGGCGTCGGGTAGCGTCGGGCTCGAACTGACGTTGACCCCGATTCCGATCACAGCGACCGGCGCCGCGTGCTCAGGATCGATGACCGATGACTCAAATCTTTCGATCAACGTTCCCGCCACTTTGACTCCGCTCATCCAAACATCGTTGGGCCACTTCACTCCACATCGCACCGGCGCGGCGACGTGCTCGATCGCTTCGGCGACAGCGACTCCGACCGCGATCGAAAGCAAATCGTGACAACCTTTGACGATCATTGAGAACGTGAGCCCATCGGACTTTGCCTCCCACGATCTGCCCAATCTGCCTCGGCCTTGTGTTTGGCGGTCGGCAATGACGAGACGAGGCAGGCCGGCCTGAATTGACGTAATTGTCGACGACGGATCTTGATCACGATGAGCCTGAACCCACTGCCCGGCGATCGTGTTGGTTGACGTCATTTCCCGCTGATGATTGCTCGACGCGAGTAATCCATCCGCCTTCCATCGGTCGATCAGGCGGCGGATGGATTGATCGGCGTCTTGTGCGTCATTGTTTGTCATTGACGGATCCGGATCGTAGCGACCATGCGCTTCGTGCTTTGCCTGTCGTGTATCCGTGCAAACGCGACAGGCTTCCCGCACTCGCAATTGGCGTCAGGTTTGTTGAAGTGAGTGAAGGATGGTACGCGAGGACCGACAAGAAGCCAACCGACGCATGTCTCCGTCAGCCTGATGCGTCAAGGCATGCAGATTTCGGATGCACTTCGAAATGACTTGGGCGAGATGCCAGGCTTCGTTGCCACTCAATCCCGATGGGTTCGTTTGCTTCAGCAGCGTCACTGCATCCAATCACTGTTCCGTTCACTGCGGCCGCGGAATGTCGGTGGCTCGGCGTGGATTGGTTTTCGGGAGAGGAGCTTCAGGATCCGGAAGAGGCTCACCAAAGATGACGAACATCTCTTTCATTTGCCCCATCAGTGCCTGGTAGGCGTCTTCGTGTCCGGGGCGAGGCGGCGCGAACTCCATGCCGTTGCGTGTCATCCAAGCGATCAGGGTTGCTGCGTTTTCACCATCTTTGAGTGGATCAAAGTACTGACCACGGGTCATCGCGTTCAACGTGCCGCGGTCGCGAATCGCCTCAACCTCTTCGCTGAGTTGAACGAGATGCCGTTCGGCGCCGATCAGTTCGAGGACGCGTTCGGTCGGCATGTTTTGCCATGGTGGCGGGAACACGCTGTAGAACTCGACACCGAGTTGCCGCATCGCGTCATCAAACGCGTTGATCGCTTCGATCGGCAATTGCGGGTTCTGTTCGCTGAGCGAGAGCAACTGATCGCGTGCGGCCTGCACGTTTCGGATCGCGGCCTGGAACGGCTTCTCACGAAACACAGGTGGCCACCAATCGAGTTTGAGAGGCACCGGATCGCTGAGTGAAAATACGAGTTGTCCCCCTTTGTTTTTCGGACTCTTCACCCGCAATGACTCGAACATTTCCGGGCTGAGGTCCCATCGCGAGTGACTGGGGTTGGATGCAAAGTACTCTTCCAACCCGACGCCATATCCGATCGGTGTGTTGGAAAAACCGACCAGCAGCTCGTTCATCACGCTCTCTGGTTTGCCCGCGTAGCGAGGGTTCGAATAAATTTGGCTGAGAACGCGGCGTTGATTGTTGCGGCGGATCCGGATCATTTGATCAGCCTTCTCTTGATAAGCATCGGCCTCGGCCATCTTGCCTTTGAGGTTCTTGATCCGTCGTTTGAAATAGTCATCCACCGCTTGCTTCCAAACGTTCAATTCCATCTCGGTTGCGATGGAGTTGCGAACCCGAAAGCCGGTGAAATCGCCGTGCCACCAACGCGACGAACGATACATCTCGGCCAACGCGTAGATGCGATTCGCTTTCATCGCCCGGTCGTTGAGATCAACCTCCGAGTCGACGAGCATGGTCTCGATCGCTTCGTTTGTGATCGGTACATCGAGGAAACCGGGCAAAGCCGGCTCTTCGTCGGGTCCGGCCTCGCCGGCGGGAGGTGCTGCGATGGGCATGCCGGGAAGGGCCGGCAGTTCCTGGGCGGACAACGATGCGACGGGAAGATGAGAAACCAGAATCGCTCCACAGAGCGACGGTGCAACGACACGCCATCGTCGGAGTTCCTGTGCCAGTGCGGGATGGCGAAGGTTCTGAAGGTTCATGGCGAACAATCCTCTGATTCGAAATCGTTTTACGGCGAACTGTTATTCGTAGTTTGGTTTGCTACCCATGGTAATGACGGACTGACCATCAATTGAGACAAAACTTCGATCGAAATCCAATCAAACGTCAAATCATCGTCCGAAACGAGACTGCCAACCCGCTGTCGTTGTTGCTCATCGAGACGCGTCGGCATCGAGTAGAGACCGGCGAGACGGCCTCGGCGGTCCAAAATCACACCGCCGGAGAAGTCCAACTCGCCGTTGGCGGCTCCCCTGATCTTCGCAACGCTGATCGGGGGCATGTCGGTTGTCAGGCGGGGCAACAGGAAGAGAGCCTGCACCTGCTTTTCCCGAATCTTCAGTGGCGATTCAGGCTCGAGGTAGGGATCCTCTGCCGGTGCGAACGCACCAATCAGACGGTGCGTTGCCATCGGGCGAGGTGATTTGGCGGGCGTCGCGATCCACTCGAGTGCCGAGACCGCTCCCGCGTTTTGCTTACCGGTCGCGTCGGCCTGAAAAGCGGAAAGGCATCTCGGCAGCGGTTCCTCCGACCGAATCACACCGACGTCGTAGGCACGGGCGAGCATCCGTGCGGCGAGCGCGGATCGAAAAACAGTATCACGCTGTTTGAGCAATTCTTTTGATTCGGGATCGTCGCTTTGGGCTAACTCATCCATTTGTTCGCGATACTGCTTCAACCATTCGATGTACTGTTGTTCCAGTCGCCGCGTTTCCATCCACTTCGGATGCATCGCGGAGGCCTCGAGCACGATCACGTCATCGCCCGCGAGATGCTGGCAGGCGGGCACAATCGACGCGTCCAGCTTTTGCAGGTTCTCGACGATGTTCCCGGTCGTTAACAGTCGGTGCGAATCGATCGCCAAGGCGAGCCCCAACGCGAACCGGTTGCCTTCGGAATCGGCAACGACCTGATACAAGCAATCACGGATCGCCGATTCAATGTCGTTGGTTCCCGACGAAGTTGATCCGGCGGCGGCTGGACCGGATGCATTCGCGGTTGCGGAGGTGGATTCAGTTTGGCTCGTGGACGGAGACGACGGGGAACCGGACGTGGGTTCGCCGGAATCGTTGCTTTGGTTCGTGGTGCCGAGGTTCGCGCCGGCCCGCCCGTTGTCGAGATCGGCTCCGCCCTCGGTGGAAAGCTCGTTCGGATCGTTCCCGATGATCGCGTTGTCGCCCGGAGATCCGCTTGCTACCGATTCGGCATCGCCCCCGCGAAACGTCCACAAACCTAGAACCAGCAACAGCACCGCGGCGGCAATCAGAGAATAGGAAATCGCCGGCGGAGTCGAACGCCACAACCTGACGGCGGTTTCCATCGGTGTTGGCAGGTGAGCGGACGTCGTCGTTTCGCTAAACGAACGCGCACCGGTTTTGGGTCGGGGCCTCGTATCGGTGTCGCCGGACGGAGTCGACAGATCACTCGCGGAGGCACCCGAACCGGCCGCAGCCGCGACAGGTTTCGCCACCACATTTCGCCGAAGGCTGCTGAGCGTTTCCGCGACGCTGCCGAATCGGATCACGTCTTCAGCGGTGACGCACGCGGCGGAGTTAATCGGTTCGCCATCATCCAGGCTGACGCCGTTGGTGCTGTTGAGGTCGCGGACAATCCAGACATCGTTCGGATCGCGAAGAAGAACTGCATGCTGTGCCGATACACTCGCGTCATCGATCACGACTTCGTTGGCATCGGAGCGTCCGATCCGGAGTCGCTCTTTGGCGAGCGATTCGTTCGGCCAAGGCATCAGCACGCTATCGGCCAGCATGACTTTCGTGCCCGGTTCGATTTCGGTCCGCGTCACGACTCTCTTCTTACCGACAAAGGTCCCGTTGCGGCTCGCGAGGTCCTCGATGAAGTACCGTCCGCCGTGGAGCGACAGCCGACAGTGCCGTCTCGAAACCACGCTCTCACGCACCAGCACGTCCACGTCACGATCGCAGCCGATTATCCATTGTCGATCGTTCATTCGGGCCTCACCGCGAGAAAAGACGTAGCAATCGCAAGTTTATCCCACCGATTGGATGCGAGCAAACTGCCCAGATGACGCCACAAACCGTATGGCTCAATGTCACCGCATTGCGGCCAATCAGGGTGATCCCCCCGACCGGGAACAGGATTATTTCCGCAAAAAACCGACAATCCGTCAAAGTCGGTCAAGACGCTTCGGTGGTATTGCCGAATTTCATGATGGTAGGACGCCTTCGCACACGTTTGGCGATCCATTGAGACAAAAACGAGAGCCGTGAAACTGGCGGAGACGCCGCGGCCTTGACGCCGTCGACGATTGCTCGACATTTCACCCGCATTCAACGAAGTGTGAAACATGGACGACACACGAATCAACAATCGCGATCTTCGATCTGATCGCAAAGACCGATCCGCCGTTGCCCGGCGAGCGATTCGTCGGCAACTGATCGCCACGCTGCTGATCGGCGGTAGCGTAAGCCTTTCGTCGGTCGGCTGTGCCGGTCGTTCAATGTCACTCGCTTCGATGAACCCGTTCAGCGCCAAAACAGCGGACGCGACGACCGAAAGCGAAACACCGAGCAAGCTGGTTTCCGCGACCACAAAGGTGACCTCGGGAACGGTCGATGCCTCCAAGAACATGGTCGCCAAGACCACCAGCACGATCGGCGGATGGTTCGGTCGCGGGAAAGATAGCGAAGGGGCCGATGAAGATCCCCTATCGCTCGAGAACCAACCCGACAAACTCGACCCACAAGTCTTCGTCGCCAACGGACAACTGTGGGAGTCGACGGGCAACCTGACCAAGGCAATGGAGAGCTACTCCAAGGCACTCGAAACCGAACCGAACAACGGTCCGGCGTTGACCAGCATCGCTCGTTTGCACTTTCGTGAATCGAACTACCAGCAATCCGCGGAGTTCTTTCAAAAGGCGATCGCACAAAATCCTTCGGACGCGGCTCTCTACAACGACCTCGGTTTGACGTTGAGCAAGTTGGGCCAACACGACATGGCGTCGCAAACGCTGCAGCGGGCACTCGACCTCGCACCGGGAACCTCTCGCTACGCAAACAACCTGGCCAGCATCTATTTCGAATCGGGCAAGACCGACGATGCTCTGCAGGTGCTCAAGGCGAACAACAAGCCTGCCGTGGCGCACTTCAACATGGCTTTCCTTCACTACAAGAAGGGCCAGCACGCACAGGCTCAGGCACAACTGAACCAATCGCTCGCTCACGAGCACGAAGCGACCTCCGACCCGGCAACCAAACGGGCCATCGATCGCTCGCGTGAGATGCTCGCCCAGTTGAACCCTGGCGCGACGTCGCCTGCGGTTCCGTCAATGCCTCAGGGCACGCCATCGGAAATCGGACCTGCCGCCGGACCTGCCGCGATCATCGCCGCGGCTCCTGCCCACCGTTCGAATCAGTCGCCACAGGTTCTCGGGCAAACCGCAACGCAACCGGTCGTTCCAGGCAGCATGACTCCGGTCAGCTACCAAGACCCGCGCAGTTACATGTCACCGCAAGCTCCCGCGGGAGCGACCGCACCGAGCAGCAGCCCTGAAGCAGCTCCGGCTACTTCGCCATCCGCTGCACCGCCAACAACTGGCACAACGGAAGCGGCTGCACCGGCGACTACCGCACCGGCTCAAGACGCCCCGGCACCAACCGGGTTCACGCTCCCCGGCGGCTTCACGCTTCCCAACGGTTAAGCGAGCCGATCTGCCCGCTGCGTCGCATCTTGCCGACGCAGCGAAACGGGCGACTCTTGCGTAGGGACAACGTTCCCCTATTCGAACCACCGAATCGAACATCCAGGGCCAACGGCCCGGTCATTTGCGAGCCCGGTTTATGGGCGCAAATGCCTGGGCCGTTGACCCTTTTTTCGTTCGCGGCGGCTCTGCGCTGTCATTTTCACCTCGAGGCAGTCCAACAGTGAGCCGAAGTGCGTGCGTACTCGGGTTTGGGGCGTGATGGGTTTGCAACATCGCTCGACCGTTCCCACCCGCGTCCTCACGGCCGTTCGGCTCACACGCGTAGCTCGGTCATTCGCAGTCATCACTTCACGGCTCGGGAAACCGCCATTCGTAAAATCGACATCCCGAGAGCTCAGGCAACCATCCCGAGAGCCCAGGCAACATGAGGTGGCCATAAAAAAAAGCCCGACCGGGGAATCCGATCGGGCTTTTCGCTAGGTTGCTA
>JBICHZ010000322.1:0-6582 GCA_043101355.1 Rhodopirellula sp. JB044 | reverse complement strand
GCCGACCTGCTCGCAACTGTCCGCGCACGCCTTGCAGATTTCCGCGCACGTTTTGCAGTAGTGGGCGTGGTAGTCGCTGTTGCGGCTCATGAATCCGACGCACGCGTTGCACGCAGCGATGCAGTCGAGCATCAGTTTGACGTGTTTTTGCTCAACGTGGTCGCCACCTTCGGCGAGGCACGTCGCGGTCAACATATCGCCGACGATGGTTTGGCACTCTTGGCAGTTCTCGATGCATTCTTGTTTGGATGCAGTTGCGGTACTCATAAATGTTCTCCTGATTCAGGTCTTGATCACGGCAACGTTGCCGAACGAGAGGTGTGCAACCAGGATGCCGGGATCGGCAGAACTGTCGAACGCGTTGATTTTCCTCCTCGCAACGGAAGGTTGGTGGATGAACGACCGAGCTGTGTCTTCAGCGGGCAGCGGACAGCACCAGAATTTTCCTGCGACGCTCGGTGAGTTGACCTCCGCCCCGACGCATCAATCGATCCGGCGGAACCAATCGAACACGTGGTCGTAACCGTCGAGACCGGTTACCGCGTAACGAGCCGGAAGATCGGCGAACGTAGAATGTTCGAACCGTAAGGCAATTGTCGGGTTCTCGGCAGGATCGGTTGTGCGATCGGAGTCCCATCCGATCATGATGTGACCATTGGTATTGAGAGCGCGATGACATGCCTCGGTCATCCGTTCGATTTGATCCGGGGTGTCGATACCAAACCCCAGAATGCCGTTGAGGTGAATCACATCAAAACGGACGGACTCGAAAATTTGATCGACCTCACAAAGGTCGCCGGTTCGATGAAAACGTCCGTTCCCGAAGCGGGCGGCCGATGGATCAAAATCCAATGTCCACACAACAGTGTCGTTTGCGGCGAAGAAGCTCGGGTAGCGACGCGTGTATCGACGAGTCCCTGCCAGCAGCACGTTTTCCGGTTTCGTCTTCGCCATCGAAGGCAGCATCACCTCTCGCAGGTACACGCGGTCGGGCAGCGACTGCACCTTCAGATTGAAATGGACGGAAGACAGCAGCGATTTCGTTTTTGACAGTATTGGCATGACGGTAACCGGCGAGAACGGAATGCAAGGCCGAGGAGTCAGGCGACTCGCCGGCAACGGCGGCTTTGAGTTTCGTACATAATACTTTTTTCAGAGGACAGGGGCAGGGTTTCTTTCACGCCGCGCATGATGCCGCGGCACCCCGGTCGCTGACCGACAGTCGACAGGTGGGATGGAGCAAGCGACCGTGCCTGTGGGCGAACTATTGAATTTTTTGTCGATGGAGAATCTCTTCCCACGAGTCAACGCCGATCAATTGCAGGTACCGATCCGCCACGGCGTCTTCTTGCGTCGTTCCTAGTGCCTGGTAGAGATTCCAAATTTGCTTTTTACCGAGAGGGTCGTTCTGGTCATCAGGGAATTTTCGCAGACCGATTCGCAGTCCGCCTTCGTGTCGGTTGTCGATCCAGTTGTGATAATGCCAAACCTGAATCGATGAGAGCGATTGAATTTTTTTCCACGCGAGTGCCATGCCGGCGGCCTGATCTTGCTGAGCCGCGTCGGAGTAGTCTTTGGAATTGAAACCGTTCTCGGATAGATGAACCGGGCGGACGGAGCCATGATATCGGTTCTTGGGCAGTTTCATGTAGGCATCAAGAACCTCGAGATTCTTCGGAGTGATTTTGGGTGTGTCGAACTGATACGTCGCTAGATGGTCCTGCCACGTCCTCGGATGAAAAAGGCTCTGTGGGTACGGATGGTAGGCCAGACCCCAAGGGAAGTTGCCTTCGGTTTGACAAAACTGCACGAGCAGATCGAGCATGCGTTTGGAACCATAGCCGTACTCGTTTCCTCGTTCTGCCCAATGATGAGTCAGTGAAATCCAGGTTCTCGCGTGCGGATCATATTGCCGAACGATTAAGTCGGTCATGCGCATCGAGCGTTGGTAGAGATCCATGTACGCGATATCCGATTTGCGACCTGCGTTCGTCCAGACCCAGCCGAAGTCGACTTCGTTATGCACGATCCAGTGATGCACGCGGCCATGGATGCCGTCGTCGCGAGACCAACGTTCGGCCATCAAGTTGAGAATCGCGCCGTAGTAATCGATTCCTTCCGAAGAAGTGACAGCGGGCATTGCATACACTCCGCTCGGATCAGCGTCAGGATGTCGGAGTCGTTGAAGGTCTTCGTCACGAGAGTTGTCAGGATTGCTGATTAGCAGGATGGCCGAAACCATCACGTTGTTCTCTGCCGCTTCGCGGAACGTTAAGTCGAGTTTTTGGAGTGCTCGTTCGTTCGCGTAGTAGTCGCGTCCCTGCCAACTGAATTGGGTGTGATTCGGGTGCGGGCGCGTGGAGACGTATTGGTGCGGCCCCGAGACGTTCACGGTGACGGCGGTGATACCTAAGTCCTTGAGTTCGTTCTGTAACGCGCGACTGCGTTGAGCCGACCATCCACCCAAACCTTTTTTGGAACTCGGTTTTGCCGGTGGCAATTCTGAATGACGGCATGCGACTGTGTCGGCGTAGTGTGCGTGACTGATCGCAACGTTCCCCGAGGGGCCGTCGTGAAAGAGTTGCCATCGATCGGTGAGGCGGTCCACTCTTCGACCTTCGACGAGTGTGGTGCGAGGTACGCTGACGTCGAAGGACCCGTCGTTTTGAATATCGATGTCAATGAGTTCGCGATACGGTGATTCGTCGCCCAGGAGAGTTTCCATGGGGATGTCAGCGAGCGTTACTCCGGTTCGGTGGTTCGATACGGTGCCGGTGATCTGGATGTCCGATATGCCGACGTTGACGCCGGTGATCTTGCTGGCGAAGGTGCGCGAGAGATACGCGTTCAACAACTCAGGGGCCGCCGCGTAGGCGGAGGAGTGATCGTCTGTCTCAAGGTCGCTCTTTCGAGGGCGGCGAAGGCGAACGTTGCGGATTTGAAGCGCCGCGTCGTCTTTCATCATCAGGTCCAGACGCAAAACGTCCACACCGGCGAGATGAAAACCTTTTGACTCTTCGAGAATCGCGACATGCGGACGAAACGTTTCGCTGTGCATGAACGGTGGCAGCGATCGTGGAGTCGAGGTTTGGTTTTCAGGGGTCGCGTCTTCGGATGCCGAGTCGGGCGAGGTCGATTTGCCAAACACAGATGCCAGCGTCATTTGTTCCACGCCGCCGACGCAGAATGTTTCGAATTCGATCGCCCAATCGCCTTCACTGACTTTCGATTGCGGAACGATTTCAATCAAAGCGGCGCCGTGAATTTCAACTGTTCCGTTGTTGAGTTGAACGTTCTCTCGATTGGTTTTGTTCGGGACTCTCAAATCGCATTGGATTTGCTCGGCGAAGAGTTCACTGCATAGAACGATTGCACAAAGCGCAAGGCAGGTTCGAAACATGGATGGCGGGCCGTGTGGTGGGATGGCTGTATGGTGGGAGAGCCGTGAGGTAGGAGTCCTTGAGGCTCGGGAAGGTAGGAAGGCGTGGTGCGGACTACCGCACATCCTGTTCGGGATCACATCCTGTTCAGTATCGGTCAGCGATGGGCGACTTCCGACGTTTCGGATGAATACTTTGCTCGCAAGATGTCGAGACGTTCTGCGATCTCAGATTCGGTTCCGACGGTCAGCCAATATCGATATCGGAAGGTGCACGCGTGGCTTAATCTTACTCGGTCGATCGGTGCAACGTGCATGCAAGGGCCATCGTCGGGACGCTTCAATAGTTTGCCGCCGTGTGGGCCAAAGTTCCATGTTGATCCTGACGTCGGCGAGTAGATGGCTACTCCTTGGCCGGACGGAGCGAACATTGCCATCGCTTTGAGCGGTGGATTCGTTTTGCCCCATGGCGGGCCGGGCGGTTGGTGTTCGGATTTCCAATCGCCGTTGCCGAGATAGCTGCGGATGTCCGAAAAATTACGCGTGAAATAACAGGCAGGGAGTTCTTGCGGATTGTTGGTAACGCCGCCCCAACGATCGCCTACCTTACGCATCGTTTGGAACTCGCATTGCACGCACACGACACCGGTCATGTTGGGTTGCAGCGTTGTCCACTGACGCATCAACGCGCTCGCTTCCTCGTTGGGCATGTCCCATAGTTTGGGGATGGTTTCGGAGTAGAGGCCGTTGGCGTCTTTGCGAAATGTTGTCACCCGTGCCCAGCTACCTTGGTCGCCCGTGCTGCCGACTCCGCCACCTTGGATCGGGTTCCATGACCAGGGGCTCCACGCTTGATTTTGCCCATCAGCTGTGCGGTCGATTGCTCGCCCGGCGTAATACGATTGCTGAATCAGTCGCCCGGGATCGGCGATGTTGACGATGTTTTTGGGATATTGGCTCGACGACAGCCAAGTGATCGCGCCTCCTTTTCGCCGATCGATCCCAACTTTCACTTTGTCGTCTTCGATCGTCAGCAGGTCGACGGGGGCCGGCTCGTTTGCAGCCGTCATGCCGGCGCAAGTGAATGCGAGGCACATGCCCAGTGCTGTGAATGTCAACGTTTTCATTTCGGTGCTATCTGCTTCTTACGTGGTTGAGAGGCTTCGGACCGTTTGACCACGATGATTTCATCACCGTTGCCCGTTCGACGGTTGTAGGACTCTTCAGGGTCATCCATCCGTCGATATCGTGGTTCGCCCGTGGATGGATTCCAACGCTTCTCCGGGACATCGGCGTACCAACTTTCCCAACGCTTTTGAAGACTCACGGCGAGTTCGGGACGTAGGCTGGCGAGATCGTTCTGTTCGGTACGGTCGGCGTTCATGTCGTACAACGCCCAAGGCGAGTCCCAGTTGCTAACCAATTTCATCCCGTCGGCAATGATCGCTCGATTGTGGAAGAGATGAAAATACAACGCGTCGTGAGATGCACGCGGACTGCCGTTGAGCAACGGTCGAAGGCTCAATCCGGGAAGTTTCTCCGATGCTGTTTCGGAGATTGGTGTACCTGCCACGTCCGTGATCGTAGCCATTAGGTCAACGATGTGTGCTGGTTCATCGATCAGAAGACCGCCGGTCGTTATCACCGACGGCCATGACGCCACGCATGAGGTCAGAATGCCGCCGTTCCCCATCTCACACTTGTATCGTTGAAAGGGAGTGTTGCTGACGTTCGACCATCCGACGCCGACCCAGTAACCATTTTTTCCCGCTCCGTTTTCGCCGAGTAATCCTTCGACCGTTTTGGGCGCGATGGAGGGATCCGACGCGCTGCCACCATTGTCGCTCAAAAAAATCACTAGCGTGTTGTCTTCTTCGCCGTGTTCTTTGACCCGGTCGAGGACGCGTCCAATGGCCTGGTCCATTCGATCCACCATTGCCGCGTAGATCGCCATTCGGGTTGATTCAAAATCCTTTTCTCGCTGGCTGAGCGTTTCCCATGCGGGAACGCTCGGGTCTCGAGGAGGCAATTTCCATTGTTCTTTGGTGATCCCTATATCGATCTGTTTTTTGTGTCTCTGCTGACGAATGATGTCCCAACCGACTCGATAGGTATCGCGGTACTTCGCAATGTCCTCGGGCAACGCATGCAACGGTGAATGGGGGGCGTTGAATGCGAGGTACATCATGAATGGCTTGTTCTCGTCTTCCTGCCGTAGTTCATCAATAAACTCGATAGCGTAGTCCGCGTTGGCGTCGGTCATGTAAAAGTCATCGCCGGGTGGTTGTCTGAAAACGTCATGGTTGAGTCGCTGGGAAGCGGCAACGCGAAAGTAGTGGCTGCCTCCGGCAAGATGTCCGAAATAACGATCGAATCCTCGGTCTACCGGATTCCCGTCAAGATGCCATTTCCCGACCGCGAACGTCGCGTAGTCTCTTTGTTTCATCGCTTCGCCCATGGTTTGACCGCGTTTGACGCCGAAGCCTGTATCTTGCCAGTATTGTCCGCTCATCAATGACGCACGCGTCGGTTCGCATTTGGATGAGTTGTAGAACTGTGTGAAACGAACGCCACGATGAGCGAGTCGATCGAGGTTGGGTGTCGCAATTTCGCTGCCGTAGCAACCGAGGTCGGAGTAGCCCATGTCGTCGGCCAAAATCAAAATGATGTTGGGACGCTGTTCCGCGTGAGCGTGGTTCACCGAGAACACCAGACTGATGATGGCGAAGGCAACGGCGATCGTTGGTGTGGGCACGCGTGTAATCCTTTTTTCGATAGCGAGATGTTTGGTGGAAACGTGTGTTTCGATAGGAGTTGACGGCCGCCATATTGAACGGTGCAGTAGTCGGCGCAGACCGGCGTTATCAGAGCCGGTTCGTCGTTAACGCAGCGACATAAACAGCGAGTGGGAGGGCGTGGTTTCTCGCTGGTTCTCTTTGTGGTTGCATGCCGTTGGCCGCGTTGTTTTGCGGATTTCGTAGGATGTCATTCGCGAACGGCGGGATCTCGGCGGTAGGGTTTTGGGCGAATGGATGCATCCGACGTACGACATGGCGGGGCGGTTCAGGGCCGTGCTCCCGATGCCAACGTTGATTCTGAGTTTAACGCGGAGAAACCAATGGCGATGCTTTGCGTCGCTGGAATTTTCATGTTCAGCGAACTGCACTACTCAAGGTTTTCCGTTTTCCCAGAACGCTTTGATT
>JBICHZ010000321.1:0-10148 GCA_043101355.1 Rhodopirellula sp. JB044 | reverse complement strand
GCGGTCTCCTCGTCCGTGATCGAAACACTCAGCGACGGTTTGCCCGCTTTGCGACAAATCCGCTGCGTTAATTTCGTCCCGCCACTGATTTGATCCCGGTACAGCAACAAAGTGGCGTCGGAATCGATCACGTTTTGTTCGGTTCGATCTGGATAAAAACGCGACGACAATTCATCGAGCCGATACTCCGAGGGAACGCGGCCGTCCTCGGCGAGTCGTCCCGCCGGACACCATCCCCCGTGATCGATCCCCAAATCCATTGCCGAATCCAACGCGCCACGGTCAACTCCCGTCTGCCCGCCCGACACAATTTTCTCGGGAATAAAACGTTCCACGGCGGGGTCCAAACTGGAAAACAAATCAGGATCTTGCATCGCCACAATATAGCGATGCAGACTCCGACCGGGAAACATGCTGCCGAACCAAGAAAGATCCCGCGGGAAAATTCCCAGCATCCCGACTGCGGCGAACTGTCCCCCAACTTGACGCAGCGTTTTCGGCGCATGAAAACCTTCGTCATGGAGAACCGTATGAGGCAAGCATCGAAAAACGCATGGCTAGCGATCCCGTTCGTCTTACTGACACTCGGTCTGGCAATCGGCCCGACGAACGTGTGCCGGGGCGCCGACGGCGGTCGACGCTTCGCGCATTCCGACAGTGACAAACGATATCTGCACCATATCGATCTTTACGATATCAACAATCGAAAGATCACTCCCGATTCGGACCAACCGTACTCGCCCAAGAACACCTGCGGACGTTGCCACGACTACGAAACCATCTCGCACGGATGGCACTTCAACGCGTTTCGCAGCCACACGCTCCGCGCGGAATCGACAAACTCGAACGATGAATCAGCCAACCCGGATGATTCGGAAAAATCCGACGCGGGCGAATCTGACGCGGGCGAACCTGGCCACGAACGAGTCACCGACGGACGTCCGGGCGAACCTTGGATCTGGACCGACTCTCGCACCGGAACCCAATTGCCGCTGAGTTACCGTGACTGGTCGGGACGTTTCAACCCCGCCGCGATCGGTATCACTGAACTCGAAATGGTTCGACACTTCGGCGGCCGACTGCCCGGTGGCGGGATGGGATCGCAGGACGAACGTCCCTCCGCGGAAACGACCGACGCCGACTCCGCCGACGAAATCCCGCCCTCGCGATGGCAGTTGACCGGCGACCTCGAGGTCGATTGCATGGTCTGCCACGCCGTTTCGGGTGCGTACGACTTTGAACTGCGCCGCGACACGATCGGTTCGGAGAACTTCGCATGGGCGCCAACTGCGGCACTGCGGCTCGGCGAGATCGACGGATCGGTCGCTCGGATCAAAGAAGGATCTGACCCCGACGATCCGCGGACGCAGTCGAAGATCCCGAAGGTCAAATACGATCCGAATCGCTTCGGTCCCGACGGCAGTGTATTCATGGACCTCGTCCGTCACGTCGAAAACAATGCCTGTTACCAATGTCACAGCCAACGGACCGTTGGCGACGACGGCATCGACTCGCGTTTCATTCACGACAACGACGTGCACCTGCGTGCCGGGATGAACTGCACCGACTGCCACCGTAACGGTATCGACCACCAAATCGCTCGCGGTTTCGAAGGCGAACAGCATCCCGATTCGTTCGCTTCAATGACCACGCTGAACTGCGTCGGTTGCCATCTCGGCACGGACTTTTATCTCGACGAAGAAGAACGCGAGAACTCGATCACTCAGCGCGAGATCACCACTCGCCCCGGACGCATGGGCGCCCCGTTGCCGGACCACGACGGGCTGCCGCCGCTGCATTTTGAAAAGCTGACCTGCACGGCGTGCCACAGCGGCCCGGTTCCTTCGTCTGCCGCCGCGGGTCTGATGACGTCGCTCGCACACGGGCTCGGCGAGAAGGCTCACCGCACCGGCGAAGAATTGCCCTCGATCCGCGGCCCGCTCTTCATCCCCGAAAACGCCACGCATGCGTCCGCATCCGACCACGGATCCGGCCCTGACGCACGCGTGACAGTCGCTCGCGGCATGTGGCCGGCGTATTGGGGAGAGATGGTCGATGGGAACGTGCAGCCGCTGTCGCCGGAAAAGGTTTACGCGGCAACCCGACGTTCACTCCGGGTTCGCCGTGGTTTCATCGAGGAAATTTCAAAACCCAAAATCTCCTCACGTGATCTTGTCGAACTGCTCGGCGAAGAACGCGGCAAAGTCGACCCGTCGGAATACACCGCCGAGGAACGCGAACAAGTCGACGCGTTGCAGTTGAAAGAAGGCGAGGCGCTGTTTGACGAGAAAGTCTCCGCCGCGCTCGAAGCGCTCCAAGAGGAACTCGACGTGCAACAGGCGGTTTACGTTTCCACCGGAGTGGTCTACGCACTCGCCGAACCGGAGCCTGGCGAAACCGACGATGCCGAAGCCGACGACGCCGCGGGCGAATCGAACGCCAAAGAAGCAACCGCGAATGACGATGACGCCGACGAGCCGAAACGTCTGCGCACGGTGTCGGTCGGCAACCCGGACGCGGTAGGCATGGTTTCCTGGCCGATGGCGCACAACGTTCGTCCGGCCGGATGGTCGCTCGGTGCCACCGGTTGTTTGGAATGCCACGCCGATGAGAGTGTTCTGTTCGCGTCGACGGTCACACCGGTCGGGCCGGCTCCCGCCGTCGGTACAGCAGTCACGATGGCCAGCCTCCAAGGGATCGACGAAGCCGACCGGTTGCTGTGGAACCAAATGTTCGGCGGACGCAAGTGGTACAAATTGTTGGTTGCCGGCTCCCTGGTCGTTCTCGGCGTGATGATGCTGCTCGGATTGGCGGCCGCCGCGAATCGACGTGGCGATCTCGCCGCCGGATCACTGCCTACTCCCGAAAGGACATCGTGATGTTGACATTGATCCGAAATCTCACCTTCGGGGTCGTACTGCTCGCCGCGATCGTGCTGTTTGGAACCTCGCTGCCGACCTGGTGGGGTGGCCACTTCGGCGGTTACCGCTTGCTCGCCCACATGTTCGCGAGCGGTTTGGTGGTGGTCGGGTTGCCGGTGTACGCGATTCTCCGGTGGACGGACTGGTTATCGCCGCCGATGCCGAGTCGCGGTTCGTCGTGGACTTTCTGGACTTTGTTGCTAACAGGCTTCCTCACCATCGCGAGCATGTACGCGTGCATGTTGCCGTCCACGCCGACGCCTTGGATGATCACGCTAATTGATTTCCACGGCTGGATCGGCGCCTCGATGTTGGTCGCCGCGATCGCTCACCTGGTCACCTTCCGCCGTGCCAACAGCACCGCGAACTAAGACCACCGCCGCCTCCGAAACCTGGCGCGAGTGCGTCGCGAAAGTTGCCGAGACTTTCTGCCATCCACAAGACCTACCGAGCAAGTCACCCCACCGAGCAAGCCCGTCCGTCAAATCAAGCCGCTTCGGCTTCCCGTTTGATCCCACGCACCATACGCGGGAACACGAAAAAGTGCAGCGGCCAGACCGAGTACCAATACGCGAGCCCGAGCAACCCACGAGGGCGGAACCGCGCCGTCTGAACCAATTGACTCTTTCCATCCGATGTCGGCTCGACTCGAAATTCCAACTCGGCTTCCCCAGGCAGTTTCATCTCGGCGTGCAGCCTCAACCACCGGCCACGTTCATACCCGTTCACCCGCCAGAAATCGACCGCCTCGCCGTAACTCAGTTCGTCCGGATGACGGCGACCGCGTCTGAGCCCCGGCCCGCCGACGCATTTGTCGAGCAATCCACGCAGCCACCACAACCAATCGGCGCCCCAGTATCCGGATTGACCACCGATCCGGCTCACCGACGCGAACGTCTCCTCCGCACTCGCATCCACTTCCGCCGTTTGCACATCGTCGAACACCGTGCCGCCCGACCACTCCGGATCGCCCGGCATCTCCCCCGCGGTCGACCATCGCGTTTCGATGTCACCGTCTTTCAATTTCCCGATCGCCGCGTTGATCGCCTCCTCAACTCCGAAGAGGGGGCCGGGCATCAATTTTTGGGCGTCGTTGTTTCGGCAAACCGTTCGGTTCCGCAAACCTTCCGCGAGCGGCCGGGCGATGCTCGCGTTGACCGGCGTCACCAACGAAATCCACGCCGAACTCAACCGCGGCGTCAGCACCGGGACGGGCAAAATCACACGCTTGGTCAATCCCAACGACCGAGCCATGATCTGCATCAGCATCTGATACGTGAACACGTCCTGCCCGCCGATATCGATCGTACGTCCTGCCGTTTCCGGTTTTTCCAAACACTCTACGAGATACCGCAGCACGTCACGAATCGCGATCGGTTGCGTTTCCATCTTGACCCACTTCGGCGTGATCATGATCGGCAGTCGCTCGACCAAGTAACGCAGAATCTCGAACGATGCGGAACCGGAACCGATGATCATCGCGGCGCGGAAAACAGTCGTTTCCGCTGGACCGTCTCGCAAAATATCCGCGACCTCGCCACGGCTGCGCAAATGCATGCTCAGATTCGGGCCGAGTTCACCGAGCCCGCCCAAATACATCACGCGGCGGCAACTGCTGCCCTTGAGTGCCTTGACAAACGTGTTGGCGAGTTCACGATCCCGCCGCGCGTAATCGCCTCCGGCACTGATCATCGCATGCACGAGATAATAGGCCGCCTGAACGTCCCGCAGGGCTGAGCGAACGCCATCGAGGTCGTCAAGGTTGCCTTCGACGATCTCCAATCTTTCGTGATCGCACCACGAAAACGCCTGCATCTTTTTCGGGCTGCGAACCAAACACCGAACGCGATAGCCCTTCTCAAGAAGTTTGGGCACGAGACGTCCACCGACATAGCCGGTCGCACCGCAAACGAGAATCCGATCGTGTTGTTCGTTGGTCACGAGTTGTCCCGTCGCTTTCTCGGTAACACGGAGTCGTCGGTGTGTTTTTTCGGCTGGCGATCACCTACCGGAGTTGGGGGCCGCCGGTGGAGTATTAACGACAGTCAACCGGAAGGATAGTCGTTCATTTCGAACGTCATCGCCCCCTCGCGAGCATTCGCATCAATCATCCCGCTCGACATGATTCCGGATATAATCAGTCGCCGACGCGGCGTTTCCTGTCGCGTGTCCCACCTTTTCCTCTCTCGCCGATCCCCCCTTTTCCAGGAAATCCTCCCCAATGCTGCGAAACTCTGCCCCACGATTGCTGAACTTCTGCTTGGTTGCTTTCCTCACCGCGAACCTGTCGCCCATCAATGCAACCGCCGACACTACCAACATTCTCTTTCTCGCCGGCGGACGTTCTCACGCGTCGGGTGAACACGAGTTTCGAGCCGGTTGCATGCTCCTCGCTAAGGCCCTGAACGAACAAAGCGGCCTGGACGTCGAGGCGACCGTCATCAGCGGTTGGCCCGACGATTCGTCGGTGTTCGATGACGTGGACGCGGTGGTGATCTACTCCGACGGAACCAAGGTCATCCGTCACGGTTGGGACCGGGCCGATCAACTCGCCAAATCCGGCGTCGGTCTGATGTTCATGCACTACGCGGTTCACCCGAGCCCCAAAGAAGGCGAACAGTATTTTCGTCCGTGGATCGGCGCGGCGATGGAGACCGGTTGGTCGGTGAACCCACACTGGGTCGCGGATTTGAAAGTGCTGCCCGAACATCCGATCTCCAACGGCATCGACAACCTCGTGCCTGCCTACGACGAGTTCTACTACAACATGCGTTTTCAAAAAGACCGCGCCGCGGTGTACGACCTCGTTACCGCCGTCCCGACGCGCGATCGGCTCAAACGGGTCATCAATCTTTGGAACCAACACGGCGTCGACGGAATCGGAAAACGCCAAACGCTCATGTGGGGCATCGAACGTGAAGACGGCGGCCGCGGTGTCGGCTTCACCGGAGGCCACTACCATCGCAATTGGGCCGTGGATGATTTTCGAAAGATCGTTCTCAACGCAATCGTTTGGGTCGCCGGCGCGGAAGTTCCCGCTGACGGCGTAACGTCGCAGCCGGTCACCGTAGAGGCTCTCAACGCGAACCTGGACAAGTATCCGACCGAGAACCCCGTCATTCCCCTTCCCAACCTGGAAGACTACAGAAACCTTCCGCCCGCAACGAATGTCTCGATGGAAGACTACAACAACGCGAAAACCTCACGGCCGAAGCGTTCTAAAAAAGCGAAAGCAAAATCGTAGTAGTCGTCGAGTCGCGTCCGATCGCCCACGTGACCGCCATCGGCACCACCATTATTACCGAAGACACCGTTCGGGAATTTTCTTAATACAGAGCAACCAGTTGGCATGAGAAATCTCACCGAGAAAACCGTCTTCGTTAGTGGCTCGACCAAAGGGATCGGCAACGCCATCGCCGCACGCTTCGTGCAGGAAGACGCTCGCGTTGTCGTCCACAGTCGTTCGCAATCGGGTGCGGTGGAGGCACAAAACCAAGTCGCCGCTGCCGGCGCCGTTTGGGGCGACCTGTCCGATGCCGATGGGACCAACCAAGTCCTCGACCAGCTATCCGACTACGCCCCCGTCGATGTCCTGATCAACAACGCGGGGGTGTTCAGCGTCGAGGACTTTTTCAAACTCACCGATGACGTTTGGCTGGACTACTTCCAAACCAACGTGATGAGCATGGTACGGCTTTGCCGTGCCTTGATGCCCGCGATGCTCGAACGCGACTCGGGCGTGATCATCAATGTCGCCAGCGAAGCGGCCTTCAAACCGTTGCCGCAGATGGTGCATTACTCGATGACCAAAGCCGCCATGTTGTCGATCTCGCGAGGCATCGCGGAACTGACCAAAGGCAGCAACGTCTGCGTCAACACGCTGATGCCCGGCCCCACCTGGACCGACGGTGTCGAGAAGTACTTCGAAGGACTCGCCAAACAAGAAGGCCGCCCACTCGACGAGGTGCTCGGCAGCTACTTCCGCGAACACGAACCGACTTCGTTGATTCAGCGTTTCGTCAAAGTCGACGAGGTCGCGGACGCGGCGGTCTTCCTCGCCCAAAACACCGCCGTCAACGGCAGTTCGCTTCGAGTCGAAGGTGGTATCATTCGCTCGATTTGACGCGGTCGACACCTTGCCCGACACGCTCTGTAGATCAGAATAGGGGCCCACCTCGATCGCCCTCCCACAGAGCCCTGCCATGAACAAGCTGCGCCCCGCCATGAACAAGTTGCCGTCGTCGCTAATTCTCGTCCTTGCGTTTTTCGCCTCCGCAATCTTCGGACCCGCCGTCTTGTGCGATTCCGCTCATGCGGCCGATCGTCCCAACGTGATCTACATTTTGGCGGATGATCTCGGATACGGCGATCTGAGCTGCTACGGCCAAAAGCGTTTCGAAACGCCGAACATCGACGCGCTGGCCAAACGCGGCATGAAGTTCACGCAGCATTATTCCGGCAGCACCGTTTGTGCCCCGTCGCGATGTGCGTTGCTGACCGGAAAGCACCCTGGACACGCCGCCGTGCGAGGCAACGCGGAGATCATGCCCGAAGGCCAACAGCCGATGCCTGCGGACACCTTCACGATGGCACATATGTTTCAGAACGCCGGCTACACGACCGGCTTGTTCGGCAAATGGGGACTCGGCGCCCCCGGCAGCGTTAGTGAACCGCTCAAGATGGGTTTTGATCGCTTCTACGGATACAACTGCCAACGCCAAGCCCACCACTACTACCCCTACTTCCTATGGAACGATAACCAGCGAGAGATGCTGTGGGGGAACTTCGGTTTGGAAACCGAAGACTACGCACCGCATTTAATCCAAGAGCAAACGCTCGACTTTGTGGAGGCCAACAAAGACCATCCGTTCTTCTGTTTCTACGCCCTCGTCCAACCGCATGCCGAGATGTTCGCACCGGAAGAAGTGATGGCAAAATATCGCGGCAAGTTCCTCCCGGAAAAGGGCTACGAAGGAGTCGACTCCGGTCCGCGTTTTCGCAAGTCCGCATACGGTTCTCAATCCGAAGCTCACGCCGCTTTCGCCGCGATGGTGGAAATCATGGATGACGACGTCGGCGAACTCGTCGCGAAACTAGAAGAACTCGGCATCGCAGACGACACATTGATTATTTTCACATCCGACAACGGACCACACACCGAAGGCGGACACGACCCGCGGTACTTCAACTCCAACGGTTCCCAACGGGGATTCAAACGCGACCTCTACGAAGGCGGCATTCACGTTCCGATGATCGCAACATGGCCGGGCAAAATTCCCGCCGGCACGACCTCCGACCATCTCTCCGCGTTCTGGGATGTGTTGCCCACCGTCGCTGAAATCACCAGCCAACCGAAGCCAGAAAATATCGACGGCGTCTCGTTCCTGCCAACGTTGCTCAACCAAGGCGAACAGGCCGAACACGATTACCTGTACTGGGAATTTCACGAATGGAAAGGACGCGTTGCAATTCGACGCGGTAAATGGAAAGCGGTCCGTTACAACGTGGCGGTCAATCCCGATTCCCCCGTGGAGCTTTATGACCTGTCGACGGACCCCGCCGAAAAGAACAACGTTGCCTCGCAGTATCCAGAAATCGCGGCGGAACTGACCGAACTGATCAAATCCGCTCGCACCGAATCCCCGATCCCCAAGTTCAACTTTCCCGGCAAACGGTAGGCCCCCGCACACCAAAGCACGACGGGTGCACGCTAGCCTAGTCCACCCGGGGCCTCCCGAACTGCTATGATTCTGTGTGCGAATCATAGTCAACACACGACGACCGCAACGCGGCCAACCATCGGGGGAAAGAGTTGAATATCAAACGCATCGCGTCTTACGCACTCCTCTTTCCGATCATGCTCGCGGGCCCGCACACGTTCGGCCCGCGTGCGAGCGCGCAGCAAAGGATCGGACAGGATTCAACCGGAGCCGAATATCGACACTGGACGACCAGCGACGGGACACGCAGCGGCGTTCGACTGAAACTGCTCCAAGACGACGGCGTACGCGTGCAATTGCAACGCGAAGACAACTCCAAATTGGTCGTCATGCCGCACTCCCGCCTATCGAGTGCCGATCAACAATACCTCAAAGACCTGCGTGACGCGCCGCCCACAGTCACCTCACCCGCCACAACTGAATCGCCCCGCGGTGTAGATGATTGGCCGCAGTGGCGTGGCCCGAACCGCGACGGCAAAAGTCTCGAAACCGGACTGCCGCAACAATGGCCCTCCTCGGGACCACGTTTGTTGTGGAACGTCACCGGGCTCGGCGAAGGCTATTCCACGCCCGCCGTCGTTGGTGACGTTGTCTACGTGTTGGGAACACGCGGGAATGAGGAGTTCGTATTCGCCCGATCGGTGTCCGACGGAAGCCCCGTATGGGAATCCAATATCGGTCCCAAAGCCAGCGGCGGCGGTTTCCCCGGACCCAAGGGGACACCCACGCTTTCCGATGGAAAACTGTTTGCGATCGGCAGTTCGGGTATTCTCGCCAGCGTCAACGTGAACGACGGTTCGCTTAATTGGAAGAAGAACTTCAAACGAGACTTCGGCGGCCAACACGGTCACTGGGAATACGCCGAGTCGCCGCTCATCGATGGCGACAAACTCATCTGCACCCCGGGCGGACAAAACGCGAGTCTCGTTGCACTGCGGAAGGATACCGGCAGCCCCGTTTGGCAATCACCAGTGGGCCGCACCATGGGTGGTAATTTTGCACAAGCCGCCTACGCGTCAGCCATCTCCGCAAAACTCGGCGGCACTCCACAGTACATCGCGTTCCTTCATGGCGGTGTCGTGGGCGTTGACGCCGCACGCGGCACGCCGCTGTGGCACTACGATGCCCCCGCCAACGACACCGCCAACTGCTCCACACCGGTCGTGTTTGGCGACAGTGTCTTCGCGGCGAGCGCGTATGGCACCGGTGGCGGTCGTGCCGAGATTCAAAAACGAGGACGCAACTGGAGCGTCAACGAAGCCTATTTCGTGGGCAAAATGGAGAGCCACCACGGCGGATTTATTCTACACGACGGACACGTCTACGGAACGAACAACAGCGTGCTGCTGTGCATCGATTGGAATTCCGGACAGATCCGATGGCAAAACCGATGCGTCGGCAAAGGATCGGTCACGTACGCCGATGGACATCTCTACGTGCGAGGCGAGCGAGGCGACGTCGCGTTGGTCGAAGCCACACCAAACGAATACCGAGAGAAAGGACGTTT